>JBAUIN010000311.1:0-13242 GCA_049682975.1 Pontixanthobacter sp.
ACCGCCGATTAGCTGCCTGCCAGCACGATGCCATCCACCGTGCCCTGCGTGACCGAATGGTATCCGCTGCGCGTTTGCGCATAGACGCGCCGCGCGATCGGCTGGCCCCATTCGCCTTGCCCCATCAGTGCCGAAAATAACGGCGCAACGAATTTACGGCGGCCGATATCGGCAAGAAACCGCTCGGTTCGCGGCAATACCGGATCGTAACGATTTTCGAGCCCAAGTTCGAGCCACAGGAACAGTTCTTCGTTATTCGTCGAATTCGTTAGCGCCAACGCGTCGTCCAGAGCGGTAAGTTCGCCATTCGTCAGATCGCGTGGCAGTTTCTGCAAAAACCGTTGCCGTTCGGCGGAGGTCCAGCGTTGCCACGCAGACGGGTCGATCGAACGGTCATTCGCATAAGCAATTGCCGCGCTATCGACGGCGGCAAAGGCGGCGGGATCGGGCCGTGCGACATTGGACGGCAGGCCCGGCTCGTAAATCCATTCCTGCAATTGCAACCGTTCTGCCTCGGCTCCGTCGCGCACCAGATTGGCCTGCATATCGGCCAGGATCATAGCCGATGTGGCAGGCTCGAACGCATGACTGTCGAACCATTGCTGCAACCACGCATCGAAGCGTTCGCGGCCAACGATGCTTTCGACCGTACGCAGGAAATACGCACCCTTGTCATAAACGATCGCGCTGCCGACCGGGTCGGTATTGACGGGCTGATGCAGCGCCGTGCCGGATGCGTCCGCGCCGACTTCCGCGATAGTGTTTTCAATTGAAGCGAAGCTCAGCGCGGCCTCCTGATCGGCGCGCTTCTTACCGTAGATCTCCTCCACGATACGATTCTCGAAATAGGACGTGACACCTTCGTTCAGCCAGCTGTCGGTCCAGTTCGCATTGGTCACCAGATTGCCGGACCAGCTATGCGCCAGCTCATGCGCGACCAGCCCCGTCAGGCTGCGATCGCCCGCGATGAAACTGGGGGTGAGGAACGTCATTACCGGGTTTTCCATCCCACCATAGGGGAAGGACGGCGGCAGCACGATCATGTCGTAGCGACCCCAACGATATTCGCCATACAGGCGCTCCGCCGCGTCGATCATCGCCTCGGTGTCGGTCAGTTCGGCGGCCGCCGCTTCGATCATCGATGGTTCGCTCCACACGCCGGATCGCGGACCCAGCGGGCGGAAAACGATGTCGCCCGCCGCGATCGCAATCAGATAGGGCGCGACCGGCTTGTCCATTTCGAACATGAAAGCGCGCCGTCCATCCGCAAGCTGCTCCGGCTCGCCCTGCGACAGGCCGGACATAACTACGGTCAGTTCCTCCGGCGCGGTAATGCGCGCCGACCATGTCTGGCGGATGCCGGGGCTGTCCTGCGTCGGAATCCAGGTGCGGTTGAGCGTCGCCTGCCCTTGACTGAGGAGATAGGGATGCTCGCCGCCTGCCGTCTGTTCCGGGGTCAGCCATTGCAACGCATCGGCATTGCGTGCGGAGTAGGCAATCGTGATCTCACGCGCATTACCCATCGTAATGGCAAGCGGTGCGCCCTTCCCTTCGACCGGCGCACCGATCGTGTAATCGAGGACGTTGCCCGCATCATCGGTGATCGACGCGATCTGGTAGCCGTCATTATCGAGAATGATCGTATTCACACCGTCGCGCGCCGCCACGTCCAACATCGCCGTGCCGGACACCATCTGCCGATCGAAATCGAGCTCCAAATCGAGGTCGATATGCGTCACGCGTGCATCTGCCGGACGCGCGAAGGTCTGGTCGTCGGCCGCATCGACACTGGTCAGGATCGGTGCGATCATTGGACCTTCCATGGCAGTATTCGCCGATGCAAGCGGCTGCACATTCGCATCGGGCGACATGCCCGTGCAGGCACCGGTCAGAAGCAAGGGGATCGCGGCAAGGAAACGCATGGAAAAACTCCGGAATTCTGTTCGGGATGATGATCGACCTAAACGATGCCCCATCGCTTAATAATGAACAAGGGTACGCTGCGGACATGGCTACGTGCGACTACCTGGGTTCATAGCAAATTCGTGGTTATCATGAGGGCATAAACCAAGGGTCATGACCGTAATCGAAGCCCCCTCCGGAGAAGAACGCAAAATTCGGCGTAAATATAGTCGCCTGCATACGGAGCTGCCCGTATTCCTCCGGACGATAAGCGGATACCAGCCCTGTGTCATGCTCGACCTGTCGCTGACGGGTATGAAGTTACGTTTTGCACGCGACTGCTATTTCGCGGAAGAACTGCGTTATGGCAGCGGAGCGGAATTGATCTGGAACGATTTTACCGAATATGGCGAATTCATCTGGATCGCTCCGCTCGACGACAGCTACAATGCTGGCATACAATTCTTCGAACCGATCGAACGACAGGTTATATTCGCCACCCGCGATCTGCACGATGATTTCTGGGCGAAAGGCGGGTTCAAAACGGCAGAGCGCCAGGTGGCCCGCCGCTGGGTTCAGGGCATGTACTAATCGCCGACTATCAGCCGTCCATCACGAATGGTTAGTGATGGTGGCTCCGGCAACGCGCCGCAGCGTTGCTCCCTTTCTTCGCCTCCCCGCACGGCAAACGCGTAATTATGCCACGGGCATACGATGTGCTTATCGACGATAGCCGCATCGGCAAGCGGGCCGAGCATATGCGGACATTGCGAGGCATGGGCGATCCATTCGCCGTCGTCATAACGCACGGTGAAGGCGCCATTGGCCAGAGCGACGGAATGGGTGACGGTCTTGTCCAATTCCACGGCCCGCCCCAGATCGATCTGCCGCGGATTGCCGGAGCCATCCCATTCTCGATTGTCCAACGCTGTCTGACGCGCCGACATTAGCGCTTCATCCTCGTCGTACAATCCAGCATATTGGTTTTGGAGATAGGCCAGTATCGCAGACCCCTGCGCCTGGTTTTGCGGCGGTTGCGGCAAATAAAAGCGCACATCGACTTCTATCGAATGCGCGTTATTTGCCGTAGCCTGCGTGTGGATTTGCACCCCTTCGCCCGCACCCGACAGAACGGTGGTCGCCCAGTAATGTCGGGCGCGATCGACCAGCAATTGCAATTCCTGCTCGCCCCCACCGGCGGCAGCGGGCAAAGTCGTCCGGCATTGCCAACCCCATTCGCCCTGATCGATCAGCTCGATGCTTGCGAATGCGGAGGGATGAATGAAGGGAAGATGTTCCCAATCATATGCGTTCTCCATCATCCGATGCAGCGAAACCGGCATGGTGCGCACGTAGTTGCCAAGATAATGTAGCCCGCTGGTATCGGCGATATTCAACTCCACACGGCCTCCGGGGGCAGGCTCATCAGGATCGCGTCGATATTGCCGCCGGTTTTCAGGCCGAACAACGTCCCGCGATCGTATACGAGATTGAATTCGGCATAGCGACCGCGCCATTCCAGCTGCCGCAATTTGTCCGCATCGGTAAACTCGCTGTCCATCCGGCGGCGAACGATTTTCGGATAGATATCGAGAAACGCTTCGCCGACATCCTTTACGAATGCCAGATTGCGGTCGAAGGCGAGCCCTGCACCATCGGTATCATCGCATTCCAAATGATCGAAGAAAATTCCGCCGACACCGCGATGGCACTTACGGTGCGGAATGTAGAAATAATCGTCCGCCCATTTCTTGAACCGATCGTAATAGGTGGGGTTGTGCGCCGCGCAGGCTGCGCGAAAGGCGGCGTGAAAATCGGCGGTGTCCTCGTCATACGGGATCGGCGGGTTGAGATCGGCCCCGCCCCCGAACCATGCCTTGCCGGTGGTCAGGAAACGGCAATTCATATGGACGGCGGGGACATGCGGGTTCGCCATATGCGCGACCAGGCTGATGCCGGTGGCGGTGAACCCAGGTGCTTCCGCGCTCGCCCCGTGGATGCTGGCGGCGAATTCCGGCGCGAATTTACCGCGTACTGTCGATACGTTGACGCCGACTTTCTCGAACACCTTTCCCTTCATCAATCCCTGCACTCCGCCGCCGGGATCGGTATTGCCCTCCTCTTCGCGGTTCCATTCGGTGAAGGTGAAGGCGGCACCGCTACCCGCCTCCCTTTCGATCGCCTCGAACGCGTCGCAAATGCGGGTTCGCAGGCTTTCGAACCATGTGCGGGCGGTGGCGGTCTGCTGTGGGTTGGTCATGCCTCACCCTAACCTTGGCAAGCCGGGTGGAAAAGGGGTTGTGCATCGGCTTTGCGCACGCCAATAGAATTAGGCATGGTTCCCCTTTCGTTCGCCTCCGACGAATTTGCGCTGACGACCTCCGGCGCGCTTTACTGGCCGCGTGAACGCGCGTTGCTGGTCGCGGATTTGCATCTGGAAAAAGCCAGCTTCTACGCGAAATACGGCCAGATGCTGCCGCCCTATGACAGCCGCGAGACGCTGGAGCGGGTGGCGTTGGCGATCCGCGAAACAGGCGCGCGGCGGGTGTTTACGTTGGGCGACAATTTTCACGACAGCGAAGGTTCGACGCGGTTGGAGGATCACGCGGCGGGAATGCTCAGCGCCCTTACCCGCGCGGTCGATTGGGTGTGGATCACCGGCAATCACGATCCGCATATGGAAGCGCGCACCGGCGGCGCGATAGCGGAGGAACTGGAAGTCGCCGGAATGATCCTGCGGCACCAGGCGAAAACGGGCGAAACACGCCCCGAAATGTCCGGCCATTTCCATCCACGCCTGCAGATCAGCATTCGCAAGCGCCGCATCCGCCGACCCTGTGCCGTAGTGAGTCGGGGTGCGGTGGGAACGCGCATGATCCTGCCCGCCTTCGGCGCGCTGACCGGCGGCATGGACGCAGCGGACCCGGCGATCGTCAAGGCGCTGCAACCGGCGGATCGGATCGATGCGATGTTGCCTGCTGGCGGAAAGCTGGCGCAGTTTCCCCTGTGGCGGAAGGAGAGTTTCGCTTAGGCCTTGCGGGCGCGGGAGTTTTTGTTTGGCCTCAAGCGCCGGCGCTCGCATTCGCTCGCTTAGGCTTCCGCCCTAACGGGCGACGCGCAGTCGCGCTTGCGGTCCGCTGGTCGCGGACCGGATCAGTGCGATGTTGATGGCTGGGAATGGATCGGACTCTCCATGGGTCCGCAAGGCCGACCGGCCGCCCGAGCTTATGCGAGGAAGCAAGCGGGGCGGATGCCCCGCGCCCGCAGGGCCAAACAAAGATTCCCCCGCCGGCGCTTGAGGCTAATCAAACAAAAGACTCTTCTAGCGTTTCCTCGCCGCCCTTACTAAGTAGCGCGAACAACACATGGCAATTCAGGAGAAAGCCCCATAGCCCGTCCACCCCGGCGCATGAACACGCCGCCCACCAAGAGCGGCCCGCGCTACGACAATTTCATTCAGAGCGACAAAGTGCGCGTAATCGACGATCAGGGCGAAAACCTGGGCGTGATGTACACGAAAGAAGCGATCGAACAGGCGGCCGCAACCGGCCTCAACCTCGTCGAAGTCTCGCCCAATGCCGACCCGCCCGTGTGCAAATTCCTCGATGTCGGCAAATACCGCTTCGAAGCGCAGAAGAAAGCGAACCTCGCCCGTAAGAGCCAGAAGACGCAGGACATCAAAGAGGTCAAGATGCGTCCGAATATCGACGTGCACGACTACGATGTGAAAATGCGCAACGTGTTCAAATTCATCGAGAACGGCGACAAGGTCAAGATGACGCTCCGCTTCCGTGGTCGCGAAATGGCGCACCAGAACCTCGGCATGGACTTATTGAAGCGCGTACAGGACGACACGTCCGAAGTCGCCAAGGTGGAAGCGTTTCCAAGGTTGGAAGGCCGCCAGATGCTGATGGTGTTGTCACCGAAATAGGGGTGCAAGCCTTGGTTCGCCGGTTGTGGATTCTGGCCGTTCTTCTCGTAGCGTTGCCGATTTCGATGCCGGCACAATCGGGTGCTGGAAACGAAACGGAGTTCGATGCGGCGGCGGCGTGGGAGGAATTCGAAACCGCACTTCGCGATCGATACGCATATCTCGATCATCGCGGGTCGGAAGCCGCCGAGCGGCAACTGGCGACGTCGCGTACGGCAGCGCAAAACGCAAAAACGCGCTATGCGCTGCGCCGTATCTTGCAGCAGACTGCGCTGACGTTCGTCGATCCGCATTTGCTGGTCGGTCCGTTCGACGATGATAATTTCAACATTGCGATGATCTCGACGGATCTCGCTATCGAACGGCGCTCCGACGGGTTTTTCGTCGCCGATGTCCGCCCAAAATCGCCGGCCGACGACGCGGGTATCCGGCCCGGATGGCAGGTCGTTGCGATCGATGGTCTGCCTGTTCGCGAAGCGGCATCGGTCCCCTTCGGCCCAGTCCTCGATGCACCCGCCCCGGATCAGAGTGCCTGGGGTGCTACGCTGGCCGTAAACGGACGCCGCAACCAGCCGCTGCGCGTTTTGCATTTTCGCGACCTGCTTGGGGAAGATCGTATCATTCGTATCGCCAATCCCAAACGTCCCGACCCGAGCGCAGCGGATGGTCCGCCTTTCACAAGGCGCTGGATCGGGCCGGACGAAAAAACCGCTCTCATTCGGTTCAACAATTCCCTGGGGCGGATGGAAACCATCGCGACCTTCGATGATCTTTCTGCCGATCTGCAGGATGCGGCGGCCATAATCCTGGATTTCCGCAATACGCCAAGCGGCGGCAATACGGACATTGCGCGAGCTATCATCGGCCATTTCATCGCCGATCCGCAAGCGTACCAGCGGCACTCCATCCCGGCCGTGGAACGGGCGACGACGGTGCCACGCATGTTCGTAGAATACGCCCTGCCGCGCGCACCGCTGATCGATGCGCCGCTGATCGTATTGCATGGCCGCTGGACGGGCAGCATGGGTGAAGGGTTGGTGGTCGGGCTGGACGCTGCCGCTGACGCACATACGATCGGTTCGAATATGGGCGATTTATTGGGCGCGCTCTGGACGGTCGATCTGCCCCTGTCCGGATCGCAAGTGTATCTGGGTGGCGAGGCACTGTTCCACGTCGATGGAACACCGCGGGAAGAGTTCATCGCGGACCATGCTTTACCAACGGCCGACCGCTCGACCGATGGACATGATCCCGCCCTTCACGCCGCGCTCGAATATATCGGCAGTCTCCCGACGGCCCCGTGACCGGACAAGCGCGAATGGGCCGCTGTGTCCTACCGAATGCAAGAATGCTAGCGGGTTCGGCATGACAGACGCTCCCGCCATCCTTGCTGGTATATCGCGCATTTCGACAATGGCCGCGTACCGGAAAATCTTTCGTCCAGGATGCTGTAACAAGCGGTCCATGTCTCCGGTTTCCACCCGTTTGCGTCACGCATGAGCGCCCGCCCTATCGGCTTCGTAATCGGGACCGCGGCTTTCGGGGCGACCCTTCTCACGACCCCACCTGTCGGCATGCCGCGCGAGGCATGGCTGGTCGCAGGACTCGTCATATGGATGGCGGCGTGGTGGATGACGGAGGCGGTGCCGCTGACCGTTACTGCGTTGCTGCCGTTCGTCGTGCTTCCCTTCGCCGGCGTGATGGATGCGAGGGACACGGCCAGCGCCTATTACGCACCGATCCTGTTCCTGATCCTCGGCGGCGCGTTCATCGCATTGGCCATCGAACGGACAGGGCTCCATCGGCGGCTGTCGCTGGCGATCCTGACCAGTGTGGGAAGCGGCACGGGTATTCCCAAAGCACCCGCACGGCTCGCCTTCGCGCTTATCATCAGCGCGTCGCTGCTGTCACTGGCGATCTTCAATGTGTCGACCAGCCTGATCGTGCTGGTGGTGGCATCGGCCATCCTTGGCGGGTTGGTGCTGAGCGGAGCGGAGAAACTGCTGCTCGCCTTCATGGTCAGCGCGGCAGTGCTGTCGATGCTGATATCGAACACTTCCACCGCCCTTATCATGATGCCGATGGCGATTGCGGTCCTAACGGGCGGTGGTTTGCTGAATGACGACCAGGAAGGGCTCGCAGGCGCGCTGCCGATGGGGATCGCCTTTGCCGCATCGATCGGGGGGCTCGGCACGATCGTCGGTTCTCCCACCAATGGAATTGCGGTTGCATTGCTCGACAGCATGATCGGGCTGCAGATCGGCTTTGCGGAATGGACGTTATACGGCCTGCCGATCGTGATCGTCGGCGTACCGGTAGCCGCGTTCATCATCGCACGCGTGCAAAAGGTGGCCGATCATCATTTCGATGTCGACGCCGCGCGTGACGCCATCGCTACGCAGACCGCGTGGACCGGCCCCGAAAAGCGGCTCGTGCCCCTGATCGCAATAACCTTCGCATTGTGGATGACGGCACCGTTCCTTAAAGCATACGTTCCCGACGGCGCATTGACGGACGGCACCATCGCCATCGTCGCAGGCATTTTGCTGTTCGTCATACCCGACGGAACGGGTCGCCCCTTGCTCATCTGGGCGGAGGCGGATCGCGCGCCATGGGGCGTAATCCTGATGTTCGGCGGCGGGCTGGCGCTGGCGGCGGGCTGGCGCTGGCGGCGGGCATGAGTGCATCGGGGCTGGCCGAATGGCTCGGCAACGCGTTGCTGCCCTTATCCGCCGTGCCATTGGCACTGACCGCGCTGGCTCTGGTGGCGATGGTGGTGCTGATAACCGAATTTGCCAGCAACGTCGCCACTGCCAGCGCGATCATCCCGGTGGTCGCCAGCCTGACCGTGGCGATGGGCGTCGATCCGGTGTTGCTCGCCATGCCCGCCGCGCTTGCCGCCAGTTGGGGCTTCATGCTCCCTGCCGGAACCGGGCCGAACGCGATAGCCTGGTCGACCGGACGCATTGCATTGCCGCGGATGGTGGGTGCGGGCATCCTTCTCGACATGATCGGCATCGCACTGATCGTCACATTGGTGTGGGCAATGGCCGCGATCGTCCCTTGAAGCCCGTCGGTGGCGATGATAATCCTAGTGTCAGCACTACATGGTCGGAGAAGCGTTCCTGCGGAGGTTAGGAACGGGCGCCGGCCATGACAATCAGCCCCTGCCTTCCTGGGGGCGTCACACTATCAGGAAGGGTCCTCATCCATGACCGACGCTATCGACGCCACCGACAAGCCAACTCCCCGCCGCAATCCCAAACCCGAAGTCGCGACGTTGAACGGCCGCGAAATGAAACCCAGCACGCTCATGATGGGCCACGGCTTCGACCCGGCTTTGTCCGAAGGATCGCTGAAAGCACCGATCTTCCTGACCAGCACTTTCGCCTTCGAAAATGCGGCAGCGGGCAAGCGGCACTTCGAAGGCATTACCGGCAAACGCCCCGGCGGTGCCGAGGGCCTGGTCTATTCCCGCTTCAACGGGCCGAACCAGGAAATCCTGGAAGACCGGCTCGCGATCTGGGACGGGGCGGAAGACGCGCTGTCCTTCTCCAGCGGCATGACCGCAATTACCGTCATGCTGCTGGCCTATTGCAGCGCAGGCGATGTCATCGTGCATTCCGGCCCGCTCTACGCCGCGACGGAAGGATTCATTGCCAAGGTGATGAGCAAATACGGCGTGACTTTCGTGGACTTCCCCGCCGGTGCCACGCGCGAGGAACTGGACGCGGTGCTGGAAAAAGCGAAGGGCATGGCATCCGATCAGGGCGGCAAAGTCGCGATGATCTATTTGGAAAGCCCCGCCAACCCGACCAATGCGCTGGTCGATGTGGAAGCGGTAAAAGCGGCGCGCAATGAAAAGCTGGACTGGTCCTGCCCCATCGCCATCGACAATACGTTTTTGGGGCCATTATGGTCGCGGCCGCTCGACTACGGCGCGGACATTGTGTGCTACTCGCTCACCAAATATATCGGTGGCCATTCCGATCTGGTGGCGGGCAGTATAGCCGGCAAGAAAGACTGGATGGACCCGGTGCGTGCGCTGCGCAACACGATGGGCGGCATTACCGATCCCAACACCGCGTGGATGCTCATGCGCAGTCTGGAAACCGTGGAGTTGCGGATGCAGCGCGCAGGCGAAAATGCGGCAAAGGTCTGCGAATTCCTGCGTAATCACCCCAAGGTCGAAAAGCTCGGCTATCTTGGTTTCATCGAAGACGCACGGCAGCAGGACATTTACGAACGTCACGGCTTGGGAGCGGGCAGCACGTTCTCGCTATTCGTGAAAGGTGGCGAGGCGGAGGCGTTCAAGTTTCTCGATGCGATGAAGATCGCCAAACTCGCCGTCAGCCTGGGCGGCACCGAAACCCTTGCCAGCTGCCCCGCCAGCATGACGCATTTGAGCGTTGCGCATGGTCGCCGCCAGGAATTGGGCATCGCGGATAATCTCGTGCGCATTTCCATCGGTATCGAAGATCCGGACGATCTGATCGCCGATTTCCAGCAAGCGCTGGACGCGGTCTGACCGTTATTCATGCGCATCGCCTTCCTCGCCTGTCCCGAAACCATGCCGGGTTCGGACGGCGCGCGGCGGGGCGATGCGTATGAACATGATTTGATGGTCGCCGCCCTGCGTCCTGCAATAGAAGCTCGGGGTGGTACATTTGCGGAGATCGAATGGCGCGCGCCGGTGGCGGATTTCGCGGCATTCGATCTAACACTGCTCGGTACTGCGTGGGATTATCAGGACCATGCGGCGGAATTTCTGGCGAAGCTGGAAGCGATCGAAGCGGGCGGCACGATCGTCTGCAATCCGCCCGATCTGGTGCGTTGGAACACGGATAAGCGCTATCTGCGCGAATTGGAGAACGCAGGCACCCGGACCATCCCAACGGTATGGCATGACAATCCCGACCGGGTGGATATCGAAAGCGCTTTCGCCAATTTCGGCTGCGAGAAACTGGTGGTAAAACGCCAGATCGGCGCAGGCGGCGTGGGGCAGCACATCTTCGACGCCTCCGACCTGCCGGACGCGGACTGGCGCATGGGGCACGCTGCAATGCTGCAGCCCTTTCTCCCCGCAATCCAGCAGGAAGGCGAATTGTCCTTCGTATTCATCGACGGCGCATTCAGCCACGCCATCCGCAAAACCGCAGCGAAAGGCGAATACCGCATCCAGTCGCTCTATGGCGGATCGGAAGAAACGTACGAACCATCGACCAGCGACATTGCCGCAGCCAGGAGCGTGCTGAGCGCCATGCCCGGCGACATCCCCCTCTACGCTCGCGTCGACATGTTGCGCGCCGATGATGGCGGTTTGCTGTTGATGGAGGCCGAGGCGATCGAGCCGTATTTGTATCCGGAACAAGGGCCGAAATTGGGGGAGAAGGTGGCGACGGCGATCGAAAGGCGGCTGAGCCTCAGTTGCGCCTGAGCATGGCGTTCGCATGCTGATCAAATCAATCGGACCCGGCCATCGTAACCAATTCACCGCATAGGACCCATCCCGGTCATTCGTCATTGCGAGAAGCCAACGGCAACGAAGCAATCCAGAGCTAGCAAACCCCCACTCTGGATTGCGTCGCTGCGCTCGCAATGACGGGAAATGGGTGGGGAGCGGACGGTCTGGATTCGAGACCGGCGCTGTCATATTAGTGCATTCGAACCGGAGTATGAGGTGCTAAACAGATGAAATTGGAATTGCTGCGGAGACGCGGCGCGGCTTTCGCTTTGGCGACCTTCGTCGTTGGTTGTAATGGTCGAGCGGCGGAACCATCAGCAGAGCACGCTTCATTTCTTGAAGCCGCAGCCAATTGCAATAGGTCACTTTGCTCGATCGACTTCGTTGCGAACAAGGACTGCCAAACCGCGTGGGAAATGCAAACAAAGGTGCCTCCTGCAGAATCTCGGGAAGACGAACTAGCTTATTTTCAAGGCAGGCTCGCGATTAGTAGAGCTTACCAAAAGGCGCTGGAAGCGCGTCTTGGGCAATCCTATGACTCGCAACATTTTTGTGCACAGAAACTCGAGCCGCTGGAACCCATAGTACCAAACAAAAGTCGCATGTAGCTTCTGCCACACAAACTTCATCAAGTCCGCTTTTCGGGTAATCGTTAGTTGAGCTTCATGACTGCAAACGGTTCGACGGCCACCACCCCTACCCTGCCCAAACCCGGCGCTCTTCCGCCTGCTTCAGTACTTCATACGCGACCTGTATCTTCTGAAACTCAGCCGCCGCGTCTTCGTCGCCGGGCTTCACGTCGGGATGGACCGCTTTCGCCTTCACACGAAAACTCTTCTTGATCGCCGCGAAATCGGCATCGGTTTCCAGTTCCAGGATTTCCAGTGCCAGCATCTCGTCGGATGAGCGTGTACCATCGCCCGATCCGCCCCAGCCGTAATGCGAGGCTTCGGTATAGGCGTCGGCATCGCGCTGTTCGGTGCGTTGGCGTTCGGCGGCCTGTTCCTTATCCAAGCCTTCGAAATAATCGTAACCGCGATTATATTCCGCCGCGTGTTTTTGGCAGAAATACCAGCGATCCGAGCTGTTGGGCGATTTGGGCGCGGGGCATAGACCGGCTTCGGTGCAGCCGTGCCGGTCGCATTCGCGTTGCGTCACGGTATCGCGCCCGCCGCCATACCCGCCCCAGCGCGGGAAGCCGAAATTACTCGCCCTTCCTCGACCGCTCATCGGAACGATCCGAACAATGTCTGCGTAAGAGGAATTTGGGAGCAATAATTAGGCATGGCCCCGACTTAGGGGTGAACGCCCTTCAGGGGAAGACTTGCCGTCGCAATCGGACCGAAATGGACGGTGTCGGCTAAGAACACCGCCTACTTCGTATATCGAATTAGTTTATGATCACGCTGACCGCGCGTCTGTTTTGGTTCCACGCTTCCGGGTTCGATCCCAATGCGGTGGGGCGTTCCTTACCGTAGCTTACCGTGCGGATGCGGTTCGCGGGCATGCCCAAGCCGACCAGATAGTTTTTAGCGGCATTGGCGCGCCGTTCACCCAAAGCCAAATTGTATTCGCGCGTGCCCCGTTCGTCGGTGTGCCCTTCGATCGTCACGTTCAGCGAGGGATTGGTCATCAGATATTGCAGCTGCGTTTGCAAAGCCGCCGCATCCGCACTGTCGATATTGTAACGGTCCGTGTCGAAGTAAATGACGTTCTGACCGTTGACGGCATTCACGAAGTGCTCCTGCGTACCGACACCGCCCATCGCAGAAGTTGGCGGGGTATCCGTCATCTGCGTCCCCGTCTGCGTGGGTGCGAGCGGCAGATCGTCGGGGGCCGTGGATTTACAACCGGCGAGTGCAATTGCGCCCGCCATGACGGTGATTGTTGCGATGCGAGTATTCATAATAGCGTCTCCTCACGCGATGTTGAATGCGACCTTATA
>JBAUIN010000312.1:0-3107 GCA_049682975.1 Pontixanthobacter sp.
GCGCGCTGGGCGTGATCGACGAGCTGGCGCATTGGCTCATCACCCTCACCGGTATGCATGGTGTCGCGATGAGTCCCAAAGCGGGTGCGCATGGCGAATTATGCGGCATCCTGTGCATCCGCGCCGCATTGGAAGCGCGCGGCGACGCCCGCGAAGTCGTGCTGGTGCCGGAAAGCGCGCATGGCACCAATCCCGCCACCGCCGCTTTCGCGGGATACAAGGTGGAGGATATTCCGGCGAATGCCGATGGCCGCGTCGACCTGGATGCGTTGAAAGAACGCCTCGGCCCGGACGTGGCCGCGGTGATGATTACCAATCCCAACACCTGCGGCCTGTTCGAACCCGATATGCGGGCGATCTCCGACGCAGTGCACGATGCGGGCGGCTTCGTCTATTGCGACGGCGCCAATTTCAACGCCATCGTCGGCCGCGTGCGCCCCGGCGATTTGGGCGTGGATGCGATGCATATCAATCTGCACAAGACCTTTTCCACCCCGCATGGCGGCGGCGGTCCGGGTAGCGGCCCGGTGGTCCTGTCCGAAGCGCTCGCCCCGTTCGGACCGCTGCCCTATGCAGTGAAGTCGGACGATGGCTACGTCCATCTGGTCGAGGAAGAAAATGCAGACGAATACGGCCATACCGGTGCGTTCGGCCGGATGACCGCGTTCCACGGGCAAATGGGCATGTACACGCGCGCGCTGACTTACATGCTCAGCCACGGCGCGGACGGTTTGAAGCAGGTGTCCGAGGATGCCGTCCTCAACGCCAATTATATCCTGCGCGCGATGGAGGATGTTCTGCATGCCCCCTACGCCCATAGCGGTCCGTGCATGCATGAAGCGTTGTTCGGCGATAAGGGGTTCGCGGAAGGTCTATCCACGCTCGATCTGGCGAAGGGTTTGATCGACGAGGGTTACCATCCGATGACGATGTATTTCCCGCTGGTGGTGCATGGTGCGATGTTGGTCGAACCGACGGAAACCGAGAGCAAGGCCGCGATCGATCAGTTTGTTACTGCGTTCCGCAGCGTAGTGGAACGGGCGAAAGCGGGTGATGAAAGCCTGAAAACCGCACCCTATTATGCCCCGCGCAGTCGGCTCGACGAGACGATGGCAGCGCGTAAGCCGCTGCTCAGTTTCCTCGACCCCGACGACGCTTGAACGCACGATCCGCCCGCTACGATTTGGCGGGCGGGTCCTCGATCGTGATCCGGATCTGTTGCAGCGACAGGATCGCGACCCAAAATCCGATTACCGACATCGCGCTGGCCCCCATCACGGCGAACGCCGCGCCTTTCAGGCCGTTCCATTCCATTGCGGTGTCCAGCATGACGAACGCGAACAATGTCGGGATCGCGCGCACGATGAATGCGGTGCCTGCATTGCCTGCCGACACCAGCAACGATTCCAGACTGGCCCCGACCATCTCGATCGCGCCGGAAATCGCCAGAATGACCATCGC
This sequence comes from Pontixanthobacter sp., assembly GCA_049682975.1. Taxonomy (GTDB): domain Bacteria; phylum Pseudomonadota; class Alphaproteobacteria; order Sphingomonadales; family Sphingomonadaceae; genus Pontixanthobacter. The sequence continues at coordinate 1,462 of JBAUIN010000312.1, forward strand.
CCAATAAACGATCCCGAATTCTTCGCCCGCGATCGCTTCCAGACCCCATCGCCCGAACAGCACCGCGAACGCCACCGCCAGCACGCCGCCGATAAGCGCGATATTCGCCATCCGCCGCGCCATCGCGTGTGCTTCGTCCTTCGCATGAACCAGCTCGGGATAGATCGCCTTCGACACGGTTTGCGCCAATTGCACCAGCGCCTGACCCAATTGCGACGCGACGCGAAAGCCGCCCGCAAACGCCTCCCCGCCAATCGCGCCCACCAGCAGGATCATGACCTGTTTGCCTGCCACCAGCAGGCTTCCCGACAGGTTGGTCGACAGGACGAACCGCCAGGCATCGGGATGGTCGGCCGGTATTCGGCGCAGGCTGATGCGGCTGGTGTCGATCCGCTCCTGACGCGCGGCAACGATCCAATAGGCCGCCGCCACCGCCACTTCGGAAGCCGCCCAGGCCAGGATGAAGCCGGTGACGGAGGGCATGTAATAGAACGCCAGCACCGCGCCTGTCGCTCGCACGATCGGCTGTACGGCATCCGCCGCCGTCGCCAGTGCATATTTGAACCGCAACCGCAGCAGCCCCGTCGGCGTCGATCGGATCGCCAGCAGCGACACCATGCAATAGGCGAAAGTCAGCGGCAGCAATTCGTCGGGCAACGGTAGCCACAACTGGGCTGTGCCGACCAGTACGATCGTCAGGAGCGATCCGAACACCACTGAAATCGCGTCCAATGCGATGGCGAACCCCGTGGCCTCCGCCGGGCCGTCCTCCGCCGATCCCCAGCGCACGATGAATTGCCATGTTTGAAAATTGGCGATGCCGGTGACCGTCTGTCCCAGCGCCACGATGATCGCGAAATAGCCGAACCCGTCCAGCCCCAAAGTGCGTGTTGCCAGCGCAAGATAGACAAGGCTGAGCACCGCATTCAGCCCGCGCCCGGTCAGGAGCCAGCCGATATTCTTCATCAGACGTTGCATGGCGGGCGGCGTGCCGGGCGTTACCCTCAGCCCGGCTTCTCTCCGCGCTTCTTCAACATCCTTTCCGTGACGTCGAAGGTGCGCCGATTATCGACATCGATCGCGAAATCGCCTTTCGACATGACGATCGGCGACATTGTGAAACCGAACCGTTTGGATACCTGCGCGAAGATCTTTTCCTTTGTACCGATGCCGAAATAGAACCGGATGAGGTTCATCACACCGAATGCCTGCGCGATGCGTTTGGGAAATTTCACGAACTGTCCGCCACCACGCATGATCTCCGCCGCGCCCAGCGCTTCACGGCTGCCGATCCAATACATATTGCAATTGGAATAGCCGCCATCGCGAAATTCGTAGAACTTCTTTTGACCTTCGGGATCGGCGGCTTTCACGTCTTCCTTACGCGCCAGCGCGGCGGCGGCCATCGCCTTTGCCGCCAGCGCCTTGTCGATGAATTCCGCGTAGCCATCGCTCGTCACCAGGCAATTGTCGGCAGTGGTGATGACGATCGGGAACTGCGCCCCCTCCGCCCCGGCGAACACGCTGTCGACCAGATTGAACGCCGCCGGGCGCATGGTCAGCCGCCCCTCCGCGATTAGTTTGGCGATTGTGGGCAGGGCCATAATCTCGTCCGGCTCATGCGCAACGATACGGATGTCGTTCAC
>JBAUIN010000313.1:0-2401 GCA_049682975.1 Pontixanthobacter sp.
CCTATAAGCCTAAGGTGGGCTTTAGCTTTGGTTTAAACCAACTGGTTTTGGCTGAAAAAATTAAGCTTTATTTTGAGCTTGAGTCTAATGCTGAGTACAGCCTACGCAAGAAAGCCAAACGCAGCAAGATTTGCTCGCTAAACGCTCACCCGGTGCGCAAGGCTGTTACTTTAACATTGTTGGACGTAAGCGCGTTGAAACTTTTTTTAAACTTAACTTTGCCTTACTTAAGAACACCAAAAGCGCAGCGTTTAAACTTTATCCTTGACTATTTTGATTTGGTGCATAAACAACGTTTGCCACAAGCACGCGTAAACTTAACAAAAAAAAGTTTTCGTAACGACGCATGGCTCACCGGTTTTTGTGACGCTGATGGTAGTTTTGGTTTGCGGCAAACACTGATAGGGGCGCATGCTAAGCACAAGCTAACGGAACTTACGTTTATATTGACGCAAAGGCAAGTGCAAACCGGCGCACAAGCCAGTGTAGCCACGGTGTTTCGACGCATGGCACGTTTTTTAAAATGCACTGTGACTAGCGTCCTTATGCCCGCAAGCAAAGGAAAGCCACAATTTAGGCTAAAACTAACCAGCGCAAAATCCAAGAAAATCTTGCGAGCTTATTTCGACACTTATCCCTTGATGAGCTCTAAACATTACGATTATTGTGATTGGTGCACCGCAGACGATTTAATGAAACAAAACGCGCATTATTCAACCGCCGGGCAAATTGAATTTCTTAAGCTAAAAGCCGGAGTAAACCAAAATCGTAAAGTGTTTACTTGGGTTCATTTAGAAAACTGGCCGGTTGCAAAAGCTGTGCCTTTTTAACCGTCTAAGCTTAGCTAAATCTAAAATTGCTATGATCACCCAAAAGTTTAGCGCCATTTGTTTAGCGCCATTTGTTTTAAGTTTCATATTAGGGTTTACGAGGAGCCGAGTGCCGTGAAAGTGGCACGCTCGGTTTTGTATTAGGGGTTTTTGGGAAGCCAAACGCCTACTATAACAGTCCAACCAGTCAACGATGACTTTTATACTGGATCTTTTGGGTCTGGATAAGCTAACGCGTAAAAAGTCCGCCTCAATAGTACGAGCGCAAGCTTAAAATTGAAACAATTAATGCGTTGAGATTTCAACATGGTGGAACATGCGATTTAATGCGTAGCTACGCGCTAACCTTACGCAATCTTGATTAATGGCTTCAGCTTTTACCCGAAATGGTTTAAGTTTGCCACTATAGCTTTGCATGGTCGTGGTCAGCTCGTTTTTTGTAAAGTTCGGTTAATTCCATAAACGAGCGAAACGCATAAGTTTAAGCTTCACGATTTGGCTTAAGCAGCCGGATTACCATTAAACCACGGCGAAAGAAAGTTTCGAGGAAGTATGCATCATCACAGATCCTCATGAAGTTTATGGTTGCGGCTATGCGCGTGTTACAATTGGCAAACCAAAGTGTAGCGTTTATGAAACTAAGTGCAAATCACTAACCTTGCCAAAACGGATTGATGGCTGCAACTCGCCGTCATGAAGTAGGAATCATGAGTAATCGTTTTTAAGAATTGAAACGGTGAACTTTGTTCATCTCTGGCTATTCACAGCCCGTCAATGCCTGGTCTCTGGTTGTATGGGAAAGGGTGCAATCAAACAGCCGCGTTTGGCTTAATTTTTGCATTCACATCGTGCGATCGGGTGCCGGGCATAAGTCGTAACATGGTAATCGTAGCGGAAGCTGCGGTTGGCGACAGTTTTTTAGATTTGGTTGTTTTGCATTTGTGTTTGCATTTGTGTTTGCATTTGTGTTTGCGCTTGTACTTGTGTTTGCATTTGTGTTTGCGCTTGTACTTGTGTTTGCGCTTGTATAAACCTAACGGACGGGGGCAGATACCCAACCTTTAGTAGGCGCCCCGGCTAAAGGTAAATTCCCCACCACAAACTCAAAACCCGCAACGCGTGTGCATTTAATTTTAAAACACAAACCATGGAAACCCTGCATTTTAAATTGGACCAGTTAACTGTTTTAGCCAAGTTTGTGGTGGCTAGCGACGGCCAACCCCACGGTGAAGTTTATCACAACAATGACTTATGCCTGGTTTACTTGCAGCTTTATTTGCAATGTTGGCAACCAACCAGCACAGTCCCCCACGTAAGCTTACATGCGGATTCCCGCACAAACCACCCAGCTTACCATATGGTGGTGCGAGGCAAAGCCCACAACGTGTCCAGCCTTGGCATGAGCCGAGAATTTCGACGACTTTACGAATTGTGTTTAGCCAGGGATTGTGAAGAAAACCGCCCGGCACTGGACGCAATCAAGCTTCACTTTAACGTGCCTTGTTTGGTTTTTCACTGAACCAAATACGGTTTGACTAAGGTTTTTTAACCTTTTTTAACCTTTTTTAACC
>JBAUIN010000314.1:0-3015 GCA_049682975.1 Pontixanthobacter sp.
CCACGGCGAAGAAGCTTTTGGAGTTCGGAATCTTAACCGGCTCGCGATAGACAACCCAATCGCCGACCATCTGCTGGGCACGGCTAAGATAGCTTTTGGGAAACTGGTAATGCACCTCGGGAATGTCATCGTAGATCGAGCCATCCTTGTGCATGAAAACGCCGAAGGTCATTTTCCTGACGCACCTTGCTTTATCATTCTCTCAAGCTCACTTCGGTCGCTACAACGATGGGGTAGTGATGGTCCGAACCCTCTGCTCGCATGACCAATCCGCCTTCTCCGTGCTTCTTGGAATTGCGCCGCACGATGTCGTCCATCGTCTTCTGATGCTCGCTTAGGTCTGCCTCGTCGACTTGCACATGCAGCATGGACGGCTGCGAGAACCTCAATTTTCGGTCGTCGCCATTCTTCTCCTCGTCGACATGCCGGAAGGCTCTCACTGCCGAAAATTTGACCTCGCCAATCTGCAATGTGCAGGGAAAGAGTAGCCGCTTCATCACAGGGTCGCTCTCGCGGTCTGGCCGCAGAGTCAAATCGACAGTGAGTGATTCAGCTACCACGTGATCGAGGTAGTAGCGGATTTCCTCAAAACCGTGAATGATTTGGTCGAGGGAAAGCCGAGGCTTGGCTTGTCCTGCTTGTTCGGCCAATTCGCTCAGGCTTCGGAGCAAAATCGCGCAGTCGTAGAACAGGCCTCCATGTTCTGTCTTCAACTCGTCGGTTGTTACGCCATCGAGGCGCTCCCCGTTGACATGCAGAATGACTTCCACGGGGCCCTTGCCTGCCGCTGCATAGAGGTCAACGCATTTGGTCAGATAGGCAAGCTCATGAACTTCACTACTGTGGAAGGTGATGTTTACGGTTGCCACACCATCGCCATTCAGAACCATCTTAACCGGCCCAGCGATCACTCTTGCCTTGAACATGTCTTTCGGCAGTCCGGGAAGCCCCGGTGCTCGGAATTCGCCCTCGAACGTGTGCGACCTGTCATCAACGTCCACTACTTCAATGGCACATGCTTTTGGGTTGGATTGCATCACAGCGTAGTCGGGCTTGCCCTCAAAGAGAGGTTTCTTGGCCTCGATACCAAACCGCCTATCGACCATGCGGACATGGGTGAGATTGATTTTCGGCGTGAGCCCGATGCTGTGGTCTACGAACGCTTCGAAGTCATCTAGCGCGAAGGTGACGGTGCCGACTGCGTTGCCGTCCTCATAGCCGAGTGTCTTATTTAGCTTCTGCTTCTCCGCAGAATATGCGGTTCGATCCTGCGAAGCGATGCCGCGCATCCATTCAATTAGGTCATCCGTGTGGTCGTCTTCCTTGTCGAAAACCACGGAGAACGATTGTTTGTGGACCGGCTTACTCTTGCTCTCGGCCTGTCGCAGTCGCTTTAACGTCCGTTCAATTTCTGGCTTCCAGAAGTGTTTTGCGTAAAAGCGAACCGGTTCAGCGCCATCGGTCGCTGCAGCCAAGACAATGAAGCAGGGATCAGGCGAAGCGGCGAAGCGATGCGCATTGTCGAGCTTGATTGTGGCTGACAGTTTGCCGCGCTTGCGCGACTTCACCTGTGCTCTTGCTGCCGCTTCCTTCTTGTGAAGGTCGGGCGGTAAGCTGGTAGAGTTTGCTTGCGCAAATTCAAGAAGGTAGTCCCAACCCGTCCTATCCTTACTGGACTTGTTCGCAACCACACCCGCCTGCGAGCAGTAGAGCGCGAAGCGGTCCTCCGCCCAGTCGCCCAAGTCTTCAATCTTGTTACTCATCTGTTCTTAATATCGCTTTGAGAGACTTCGGGAAAGGTTTGCCGATTAAGTCTTCGCTTCAATGACGGATATGCCCCTCTCCGCAGCGCAGCAATAAAGGCTTTCTGAAGGACGTTCACATCCCCCCGCATTCGCTGGGGCAGGCCGCCACGTGCCGTCCCGCGATTGCTCGCGCAGTCGCTCCATGCGCCATGTGACGTCGAACGGGTTCCACTGCGCGGACCCGCCGGCTGGAGTTACAGCCTCTCGCTTCTAGCTTGTCGATTGCTACGCAATCGTCGGCGCTAGGCGCGGGGCTTCACTCCTCCCCCATCCGCAACGCAGCAATAAACGCCTCCTGCGGGATACTCACATTGCCGTATTCGCGCATCTTCGCCTTGCCTTTTTTCTGCTTTTCCAGCAGCTTCTTCTTGCGGCTGATGTCGCCGCCGTAGCATTTGGCGGTCACGTCCTTGCGCATGGCGGCGATGGTTTCGCGGGCGATGACTTTGCCGCCGATCGCGGCTTGCACGGGGATCTTGAACAGGTGCCGGGGGATCAGATCCTTCAGGCGTTCGCACATGCCGCGGCCGCGGGCCTCCGCCACGTCGCGGTGGACGATCATGCTGAGCGCGTCGACCGGGTCGCCGTTCACCAAAATGCTCATTTTGACGAGATCGCCATCGCGTAAGCCGATCTGTTCGTAATCGAAGCTGGCATAGCCGCGGCTGATGCTTTTCAGCCGGTCGTAGAAATCGAACACCACCTCGTTCAGCGGCAGTTCGTACGTCACCTGCGCGCGGCCGCCGACATAGGTCAGGTCCACCTGCACGCCGCGCCGGTCCTGGCATAGTTTCAATATGCTGCCGAGATATTCGTCCGGCGTGTAGATCACCGCCTTGATCCACGGTTCCTCGATCGTCTCGATACGGCTGGGATCGGGGTAGTCGGCGGGGTTGTGCAGCATCAGTTCGCGTGCCCCCTCTAAACCTTTTGGGTCCGTGCGCGATTTATTGAGCTGGATGCGATAGACCACGCTGGGCGCGGTGGTGATGAGGTCCAGATCGTATTCGCGGGTCAGCCGTTCCTGAATGATCTCCAGATGCAGCAGGCCTAGGAACCCGCAGCGAAAGCCGAAACCCAGCGCCGCGCTGCTTTCCGTTTCGAAGCTGAAGCTGGCATCGTTCAGCCGCAATTTGCCGATGCTTTCGCGCAGTTTTTCGAAATCGGCGGCGTCGACCGGGAACATGCCGCAGAACACGACCGATTGCAC
>JBAUIN010000315.1:0-4939 GCA_049682975.1 Pontixanthobacter sp.
CTTGCCCGGCCTTTGAATTTATAGACGCGGCTGCGTTTCTGCAGAAATTCGACATTGAGATCGAGCAGGACGCCGGGCGTTACCGGCGCGCGGAACTTCGCATTGTCGATACCCATGAACAGCACCAGTTTGCCCGTTCCCGCCAATTCCAGCGTTTCCATGCCCAAGATCGCGGCGGCTTGCGCCAAAGCCTCGATCTGCAATACGCCCGGCATGATCGGCGCGCCGGGAAAATGGCCCTGGAAGAATTCTTCATTCATCGACACGGCCTTCACCGCATGGATGCTTTCCCCCAATTCCATCCCCTTTACCCGATCGACGAGCAGGAGGGGGTAACGATGCGGCAGGGCCTCCAGAATTTTCTGGATGTCGTAATCGAATGGCTGTGTGCCGGTTTCGTCCGTCATGGCCCTGCCCCGTTTTAGTGTGACTTAGCGGCCGGTCGGCTGCTGCGCTGCCGGGGCCGCCGGCTGTGCGCGCTGCGCTTGTGCTTGTGCCTGCGCTGCCAACAGCAACTGCGACACTTCCTGGAAAATTGCGACCGACTGGCGCGCGGGCTGATAATTGGCCGGCGGTGTGGTCTGGACGGTCGGCAAACGGGTGTTCAGATCGGCCACGATCTTATCGCTGATATTGGCCGCAGGCTGTGCGAATACGATCGAATCGTTCGCAAGCACCATCTGGATGTTGTTGGACTGCACCACCTGCTGCAAGGCGGTGACATACTGACGCAGAATCTGCTCGACTGCGAAAACACGGACGAGATCGATTTCACCGGAAATCTGCTGTATCTCCTGCTCCAACTGTTCGATCTGCGTACGCTGCGGCGCGGTTTGAGCGGCCTGCTGCTCGGCTTCGTCCAGGCGTCCGTCGCCATTGGTGTCGAGTTGCGTGAGCAATGCCTGGCGCTGCTGCGAACGTTCCTGAATGGTGGTCCGCTGCGCTGCATAGGTCGCATCGATCTGCTGATATGCGTTCCTGAAAGCGGCCGATTTGATCACGACTTCGGGTGCGTTGACGGTGGCGATCGGTCCGCTGACTTGTGCCTGTACGGCGGGCGCGGTGGCGATGGCGGCAATGGCAAGACCGGCGGCAAGAGCGGGTTTCAATAGTGTTGTCATTAGAATTGCGTTCCTACGTTAAATGTGAATCGTTTGGTGTCATCGCCCGGCTGGCTGATGATCGTTTGCGCGAAATCGATACGGAACGGGCCGAACGGGGAATTCCAGTTCACGCCCACACCCGCGGTCACACGCGGCTTGGCTGTATCGCCCAAGAATATCTCCCGGATTGCCGTGTTCGGGTTGAACAGGACGGCATTGGCCTCCCCTGTGTCCGGATTGACGGCATCGGTCGTCGGAACGAGTTCGAAACCGCCCATACCATCGGGATTGCGCTGATTGAACAGCAAGTCGCCATTGGCGTTGATCGCCTGCGTCCCGTTGGGCTGATCGCGCAGCACCGGCGTCGTCACGCTGAATAGCGAACCTGCATCGACGAAAATCGAAGGCCGCAGCCCCAATTCCCGCGCGCCGCTGCCCAGGGGTATCTCCAACTCGGCGCGGGCAAGGTAATACGCATTACCGCCGATCGCATCGTCGATCAGACTGCGATCGGCGCGCGCTTCGTCGATACTCGGGAATTCGCGCGGCGTGTTCGGATCGCCATCGTCGGGAAGCGGGCGTAGCCCAATGACGCGCGGGCCGACACCGCGAATATCGAAACCGCGGAACTGTGGTTCGCCAAGGAAAAAGCGGTCGTTCAAGCGGACATCGTCCACGCCCGCGCCTTCACGATTTTCCAGTCCCTTGATCGCGCCGCCTTCGGCGGTGAGCGAGAAGATGAAGCCATCGAACACGTTCCAGAACTTCGCGACCTTACCGCGCACACGCGCATATTTGACCGATCCGCCCAGCCCTGCAAATTCGGCACCGAGCGATACGTTCATTCCGCGTGTCGGGCGGAAACGACTGTCCTGATTGTTGAACGCCAATGTCGCGCCGAGGATCGAACTCGTCCGTTTGCCCACGACTTCGCACAGGAACAACCCGCCGATACATTGCCGGAACCCGTTTTCATCCGGCGGGCCGAAGAAACTGTCGCTGACCGAAATGTCGTCGTAATTCAGCGTGTAACTGCCGACGAGCGAAAGATATTCGGACAAGGGAACGCCCAGCCGCGCCGAGAAACCCGTGGTCGATTGTTCGAAATTGTTACGCCGGTTCTGGTTGTTGAAACCGAAATTGTTGAAATCACGGCGGTAGATATCGACACCCGCCGAAATATTGCGATCGAAAACATAGGGTTCGGAAAAGCTGAGGTTCGCCGACCGCGAGAAGCGCGAGTAGTTTACGCTGGCTCCGACCGTCTGCCCGCGCCCACGGAAGTTCCGCTGGCGAATGGAACCGGCCAGAATGAAACTTTCGATCGACGAAAAACCGGCGGAAAGCTGCAATTCGCCGGTTGGCTGTTCTTCCACATTCGCTTCGAGAATGATGCGGTCGGGCTGGCTGCCTTCCTTCTGCTCGATCTCGAAATTTTCCTGGAAAAACCCAAGCGATTTGATCCGGTTGGTCGAGCGTTTGATCGCGATGGAATTGAACGGGTCGCCTTCCGCCACGCGAAATTCGCGCCGCACCACCTTATCCTGCGTCAGCGTGTTGCCGTTCACATCGATCCGTTCGATGTAGACGCGCGGCGCTTCGTTCAGGATGAACGTCACATCCATCGTCAGATCGTCTTTGTTGCGCGTGAAGTTGGGTCGCACATCGGCGAAGGCGTAGCCGAACGTACCGGCCAATTCGGTCAATTGCTCGACCGTATCCTCGACCAGTTTCGCGTCGTAGAAATTGCCTTCCTTCATCGGCAGGCCCGCGCTCATGCTGTCGCTGTCGAAGTCGCGGATCTGGCTTTCCACGGCCACATCTCCGAATTTGTACCGCTCGCCTTCTTCCACCACGTAAGTAATGATGAAGTCTTTCTTGTCCGGCGTCAGTTCGGCCACGGCGGAGACGACACGGAAATCGGCATAGCCATTGGTCAGATAGAACTGGCGTAGTTTCTGCTGATCGAAGGCGAGGCGATCGGGATCGTAGCTGGTGTTGGAACTGAAGAAGCTGGTCAGCCGCGCCTGCTTCGTGACCATTTCGCCGCGCAGTTCACCATCGGAGAACACATCATTGCCGATGATGTTGATCTGACGAACCTTGGACTTGGGACCTTCGGAAATTTCGTACACCACATCGACGCGGTTCTGGCTCAATTCCACGATCTTGGGTTCGACCACGGCGGCGAAGCGGCCTTGCCTTTTATACAGTTCCACGATCCGGGCGGTGTCGGCGCGCACTTTCGAACGAGTGAAGATCTGGCGTGGGAACAGCTTGATTTCGGGCAGGATTTTGTCGTTCTTTAGCCGCTTGTTCCCTTCCAGGATGATGCGGTTGACGACCGGATTTTCGACGAGTTCGATTACGACATTGCCGCCATCGTTGCGCAGGGATGCGTTGGCGAACAGTTCGGTCGCGTAGAGTTCCTTGATCGCCTGATCGGCGGCGGCCTGCGTATATTCCTGACCCGCGCGCAGCGTAATGTAGCTGAGGATCGTGGTCGGCTCCAGCCGCTCCGCCCCGACGATCGCGATGGACTGGATGATCTGCGTTTGGGGCAGCGCGGGCGTAGGTTCGGCAGGTTCCTGCGTTTCTTCAACCTCCTGCGCGGTGGCGATCGCAGGCATTCCGGCCAGCATCGTTCCACCCAACAGCGCGAAGGCAAGTCGGCGACCGGTCAAGCTGCTGGTAAATTTAGTAGTCGCGTTGCCGACCATAGCGCCGCTCATGTGACGTCCATTCATAGACACGGGTGTCCCGTCCGTTAAAATTCTGTTCGTAAACCGCCCGAACCGGCATGGTCGGGACGACGCGTGCCGCCCTGTGCCCGATGCCTTGCCCCCGATCAAGCGGTGTGCGAACCCATTCCCCTGCGCATTGTCCTGCGACTGCCGTCAGCTGCTGAAAATGGGCAGCGAAACGATATCGTTGATCGTCACGAACACCATCAGCATCAACACCAGCGCGATCCCTGCGCGATAGGCGTATTCCGTACCACGCGGCCCGATGGGTTTCCGGCGCACGGCCTCCGCCGCGTAGAATGCCAGATGCCCACCATCGAGCGCGGGAATTGGCAGGAGGTTGATGAATGCCAAGTTAAGCGAGATCGCGGCTGCAAACCATACGAAGGAGGCGAACCCCATGCTCAGCTGCTCGCCGGAAAATTTGGCGATCTTGATGGGGCCGCCCAGCTCTTCGACCGACCTGTCCCCGGTAACGATTTGCACGATCCCGGTTATCATCATGTCGAAAATATCGATACATTGCTGAAACCCCAAAACGATGGCGGTGAACGGGCCGACGGGATCGAATTTCATTTCGGTCGCGCGGCTTTCGATGCCGATCAGGCCGATCGTGCTTTCATTGCCGAACCGGTCCGTCACGCCGAAACTCTGGGTGGTGACCGGAACGGTCGTCGTTCCGCCATCGCGTTCCACCGTGATATCCAGTTCGGCATTGGGTTGCAGGCTGATGGTGCGCTGAACCGTGCGGTAATCCGGCATGGTTTCGCCATCGACCGCAATGATCCGGTCGCCGACCTGCAATCCTGCTTCGCGGGCCGGAGAATCCTCCATGAAACGCACGATGATGTTTTCTTCGTCCGGCTGCACGGCCACCGGCGTTCCGTAGGCCAGATTGAACCCGGCGAAGATCAATATTGCGACGATCAGATTGGTGGCCGGGCCAGCGAACACGATCAGCGCCCGCTGCCACAGGGCGGCGTGCTGGAAACTACCATCCCGTTCGGCGGCGGTCAGGTTCCGTCTCGCATCGGCATCCGGAATGCTGGCCGGGTTCATGTCCCCTTTGAACTGTACATATCCCCCAAGAGG
>JBAUIN010000316.1:0-8601 GCA_049682975.1 Pontixanthobacter sp.
ATGGACGAATTGCTGGCCGAAACCAAAAAGGGGCGGCAGGTCGTCAATCTTAAAGGCGATACTCGTTTTGTCGTCATGCACGAGATCGCGTCCGAACATGATCACATCGCGGTCGTCGGCGACAACCGTAAGCTGGTTGTCTTCAGTATGGAAGAGCTGCCAGTGCTGGCTCGTGGGCAGGGAGTCATGCTGCAACGCTATCGCCCCGGTAAGGAAGGCGGCGGATTGTCCGATGCGACGACGTTCAAGCTGGACGATGGCCTGAGCTGGCAGATGGGCGGCAAGGGCGATCGCACACGGACCGAAACCGATATCTGGCAGTGGAAGGTTGCGCGCGGGGCTGCGGGGCGAATGCCGCCGCAGGGCTTCCCGCGCGACAACCGGTTCTAGCCTCCGGCCTGGCTACGCGTCGCAGGCGCAGCGCAAACTTTGATCGGCGAATCCTTGCTCTCGTTCATGCCCACCTCCAGAAATAGCGCGAACACATTGGCGAAATTCTTGGGCGGAAGGGGTGCAAGTTGTTCGATCAATGCGTTTACGGTCGAACATTCCTTCGCTTTCAAACCGCCTGTAATGCCTTCCGCAATGGCGGATCGGCCGAATTCCAGCAGCATGTCATTATCGGGCAATTCCTCGCCGCCTTGCCGTTCGAAGACGGCCTTCGTTACCGGCCAGGCATTGCGGGAGGTAGCAGAGGCGTTCCGCGCCAAATTGGCGGCGTTGCGGGACAGATAGGTGTCATCGCCGATCTTGCCGCTGCAATTCCTTTCCAGCGAATTTAGCAAACTCGGCATCAAATGCGCTACTACCGCCTGACTCTCCGCACGCGACACGCACTTTTGGTCCGCAGCGATCGCACTGGCGGGTAAGGACGCGGCACCGATGCCTGCGAGCAAATATCCGAACGATTTCATAATGTTTTCCTTCAATAGCGAGATATCACTTATATCGTTCATGTAAGCTGACGAAATGATGAACGTCGCACGGACTTTTCCCTGATTTTTAAAAGAAAGGGCCGCCAGCGATTGCTCGCCAACGACCCTTCCCCTGCGACCCGAAGAGCGTACCGAACGCATGAAAGCGCCGGCTCGCCACTTCGAGCGAATGGGAGCCATCCGTTCCGCCCGCGAAAGGGGGAGAGATGGGCAGAACGATGTCTCCACAACCAATTTGATGATTTCAGCTTACTTAAGTGGCGATAGCTGAATTCAAGTTGAACTACAGACGCTTGACCTGCTTATTTACGAATGCCTGCGCTGTTGCGGACGATTGCCGCCGCCTTGACCACCGCCTTGACCGCCGCCCCGATTGGATGCGCCCTTGCGATGCGATTTCTTCGCGCCCCCTTGGGCGGTTCGTTCGCCGCGATCGTCGCGCCGTTTGGCTTCCACGACCGGTATGGTCACCGGGCCGCGTTTATGGCTGATATTCTTCGGTCGCTGGGCGTCGCCGCGATTGTCCTCGGGAGTATTGCCTCGCTGGCGATTATCGCGGTCGTCGCGACTGCGATAGGCACCCTGATCCGGGCTGCGCCCTTCGGCGTCGCGCCATTTGCGATCGCGACCGCTGGTTTGTTTGCGGCTGCCCCCTCCATGGCCACCACCTTTACCCTTGCGGAAGCGGGCATTGCGATCTTCGTCCGATCGTTCCGCGCCCGTGCCTTTCTTCGCGGGCGCGGGCAGACTTTTTGCCTGCGCAATGAAATCTTCCGGCAGCGGGGCCGTGGTAAGCCGTTGACCGGTCAGTTTTTCGATATCGCGGATGTACGCTTTCTCGTCCGGCGCGACATAAGCAATGGCGATACCGCTGCGCCCGGCGCGGGCGGTGCGCCCGATCCGGTGGACATATTGTTCGGACACATTCGGTATCTCGAAGTTGAACACCGCGCTTACGCCCGGCACGTCGATCCCGCGAGCAGCGATGTCGGTCGCCACCAGAACGGGCACGCTTCCACGGCGGAAGCCATCCAATGCGCGGGTTCGCTGCGCCTGGCTCTTGTTGCCATGGATCGCGGCGGCGTTAATACCGGCAGACACTAGATGCCGCACCACACGGTCCGCGCCATGTTTGGTACGGGTGAACACCAGCGCGCTTTCGATATCGCCATTGGCCAGTCCCTTGCGCAGACTGATGGTCAGCAGTGCTTGCTTTTCCTTCTGGTCGATGAAGGTGACGAATTGGTCGACGCGCTCCGCCGTCGTCGATTGCGGGGCAACTTCGACACGGACGGGGTTGGTGATGAACCGTTTGCCCAGCTTGGCAATCGCATCGGGCATGGTTGCGGAGAAGAACAGGCTCTGGCGTTTTTCCGGCAGCATGTTGGCGATCCGGGTCAGCGGTTTGATGAACCCCAAATCCATCATCTGATCGGCTTCATCCAGCACGAAAATCTCCACATGCTGCAGAGTTAGCGCACGTTGTTCGATAAGGTCGAGCAAGCGACCGGGTGTCGCCACCAGAACGTCGCAGCCGGGAACCAGCTTGCGCGCTTGTTGCCGTGCGGGCAGGCCGCCGAAGATGCATTGAACCGACAGATCGAGAAAGCGCGCATAATCGCGTATATTGTCGGCAATCTGTGCGGCCAGTTCGCGGGTAGGCGACAGCACGAGCATGCGGCAACCCGCCGGAAAACGCCCGACGGGATTGCTGGCCAGACGATGCAGCGAAGGCAGCGAAAAAGCCGCCGTCTTGCCCGTACCCGTTTGTGCCACGCCCAGCAGATCGCGACCATCGAGCAGTGCGGGAATGGATTCGCGCTGAATGGGGGTGGGATTATCGTAGCCCTTGGTATCGAGCGCACGAAGAATAGGCTCGGCTAAACCGAGTTCCTTGAAATAAGACATGTATAACTTTCGTTGGGCACGAACCGGCATCGGGCCGGGTGCCTTGGGGTCATAAAAGGCGACCCACGCGTGAAACGGGAAGCTGTTGCGACTGTCGCGAATCCGAAAAATCGTATGCGGGACTTGCCACGGATCGCCGGGGAAGTTCACGCTCGCATATTATACCGCAGGATCATTCCCGGGCCGGATGTGAGGCGGCATGTAGGGAGGCCATCGGCGATTAGCAATGAAATTACGCCGAATGCCCTCTTTCTGTCGCCAGCATCTCGGCGAGAATAGCTTCGACACGCGGTCTGTCGGGAAAGCCTTCGAGTATCCACCGATGTTCGATTGCACGCAAAATGCGGGCAATATCCGGTCCGGGTGTAATCCCGCGTTCGACAATTTCTCCGCCTTTCAGCGGCAGGGTCGGAATGGTCCAGTCGGGCAAATCTCTCGGCGCTGCGTTTATGAGCAAAAGCCGGTCGATCGCGCTTTCCTTCCCCTCGCGATAGGCCAAAGCGTGGGGGGCATTCGCATCCCCTTCGCTCCGCTCCGCCGCTGTGGAAAGCCGGGCACGCTGCGCCCGCGACATTCGCAGCCGCGTACCGACCGTATTTGCGATTGTGGGAACGGGCGGCAACAGAGCGGCAAGTCGGCGGATGGGATGTGGTGCTATACGCGCCTTGCCTTCCGCTGCAATCAGGCGTTCCAGTCGACCGAAATCCGCTGGCCCCGTTTCCGGAACTACGATCTTCCACACGCCCAATTGCATCATCAGCGCGACGGTCTTCGCCGGATCGGGCAGGGCAAGTAGCGCGAGCAGTTCTTTCGCGACACGCTCCCGGCTCAATCCTTTCAGCGTTCCCGCCAATTCATTGCACGCTTGCACGGCGTCATCGTCCAAATCGGCACCGAAGCGCGCATGGAACCGAAAATAGCGAAGAATACGTAGATGGTCCTCGCATATTCTTTCATGCGCATCGCCGATAAATCGGACGCGGCGGGCGGAAAGGTCCTCCAACCCGCCGAAATAGTCCGAGATGTTCCCCGTCTCGGGATGCGCATACAGCGCGTTAATGGTGAAGTCCCTCCTGGCGGCGTCGTCGTGCCAATCGCTCGCAAAAGCGATTGTCGCGCGGCGACCGTCGGTGGCGACATCGCGGCGCAGGGTCGTTATCTCGACATTGCCGCCATCGCAGACGGCCGTGATCGTGCCATGCTCCAGCCCCGTGGGGATCGCACGGACGCCCGCATTTTCCAAGCGGGCCATGACCTCCTCCGGCAATAAACTGGTCGCCACATCTACATCCGCCACGTCCAGCCCCAGCAGCGTGTCGCGCACCGCGCCGCCGACCCAGCGCATATTCGCAGGCTCGAGCGCTGCGATGAGCGGGGGAAGGTCGGCACGCCGGGTCCAGGGTGCGGCGGGAAGGCGTTCACCCATCGATCAGTTCCGAGATTGCGATCCGGCGAGATAGATTAGCGATGATGGCGGCGGTGACGCCCCATATACGGAAGCCATCCCAATCCATTTCGAGATATTCGCGCATGGCGCCCCGCCAGAACACTTCATTGCGCGTCCATTTGGTAGGTTCGAACACGATTTCCAATGGCACTTCGAACCATGCTTCGACCTCGCGCGGATGCGGTATCAGCGGCAGATCCGCGGGGATGACCGCCAGGACCGGCGTGATGTCGAAGCCAGTCCCCGTCTGATAGCGGTCGGTCGTGCCGATCAGTCGGACATTCTTACGATCTAGGGCCAGCTCTTCTTCGGCTTCGCGCAGAGCCGCGCCGGTTGCATCCTCACCCGCTTCGATCTTGCCGCCGGGAAAGGCGACTTGGCCCGGATGATCGCGCATGGTGGTAGGTCGCTGCGTCAGGATGATGCCGGGCTTTGGCCTATCGGTAACAGCGATCAGCACGGCGGCTTCGGCAGTACGCTGGGCATCGGCAAAGCGCGCATCGCTCAACAGGTCTGGTATGTTCTCGCGGTGGCCCCGTTCGAACAGGGCCGCAAGCGATTGAAACAGATCAGCCATCCGGCAACAGGCTGAAGCGTTCGCCCTGACTGGTTACGGTCCAATCGTCGCCCTGTGCCAAGGCGATTTCGGCCAGTTGTTCGTAGGTGCTGCGGTTCAACCGCGCCTCCAGCCCGCGCCGCACATCGCAATAGATCGCGGGAGTGTCCCGATTACCGCGCGCGATCAGGCGATTGTCCGGTCCGGCCAGGACCAGTTCGTCCGTATTGATGCGCAGGGCAATGTCATCGACGCGCTGCATGGCATCCACGGCGATGAATGGCGCATCGGCAACTTCGATCGACAACTTCTGAAACGGCATGACCAGCCAGTAATCGCCGCTATCGTCGCGGGTCAGCAAGCTGGCAAACGCGCGGACCATCGCTGGGCGTTTGACCTTGCTGCCATCGTGAAACCAGGTGCCATCCGCGGCAATCCGCATGCCGCTGTCGCCTGTCTGTTCGGGCGACCAGCTTTCGACCGGTGGCAATTTGCGGTTCGCGACCTGTTCGGCAATTTGGGAGAGGGACAGTTCGGCGAGTTCGGGTGGCGGATCGTAAGGCATGGCTGATCGAATGGCAGAGATGCGTCGCCGCGCCAAGCGATCAGTCGCCGGTGGCCCCTTCGGTATCGTCGTTCACCCTGCGGTTGACGTCCTGCGGCCATGGTCCGAGCATGCCCTCGCGCGGCAGAATGGCTGGGTTGTCGCAGCGGACCAGCAGGCGGTTCGCATCGACCGGTCCGGGGCAACGCCAGCCCGCGGTCGCCTGCGCAGCGAACCCAAAAAACCGCCCGTAATACTCAGGATCGCCGATCATGATCTGCGGTAGTGCCTGCGTCGCGTCGAGCGCACCTAGCGATGCGGCCATCAACGCCTTACCATAACCGCCGTTCTGATATTCGGGCAGAACGGCCACCGGGCCGACCATAATCAACGGATGGCTGGCCCCCTCCGGCGTAGTCAGCGCGACCGGCCATAGCTGGATCGTGCCGCCCAGATATTCATGATCGTCCAACACGGCGAAGCTCAAAGCCTGCAGCCAATCGGCACCTTCGCGTATGCGATAGGCAGTGCGCGCGTGCCGATCCGCGCCGAAAGCACGGTCCAGCACCTGATCGATCAGATCGGCATCGACATTGGCGAGAGGCGTGATGATAGGCATGACGAATCGGCCGAGACCGGCGTTTCTTTAAGATGAGCGCATGATTGTGTTGCGGTTAGCTACCGGGCGTCAGACGCAGCAACCGCGCCCCTTCGCCATCCTCCAGCACCCAGATCGCGCCATCCGGCCCTTCCAGCACTTCGCGCAACCGCTCCCCGAAATCGTAACGTGCGACTTCGCGCGCCGTATCGCCATCGGTCGTGACGTGGATCAACGCCTTCGTCTTCAGGCCAGCAAGCATTAGATCGCCGTCCCAATCATCGAACATCTTGCCCGACAGGAACGTCATGTCGCCGGGTGCGATCACGGGCGTCCAGGTGATGGCGGATCCGGCCAGTTCGGGGCGGGTGGAATTATCCGGAATGGGATCGTTATCATAATGGATACCGTCCGACACGACCGGCCAGCCGTAATTCGCCGCAGCCTTCACCACGTTCAGTTCATCGCCGCCCTTGGGGCCGTGCTCCGTTTCCCACAAACGCCCTTCGTTATCGAAACCAATGCCCAGAATGTTGCGGTGGCCGTAGGACCAGATCTGGTTGGTGGGGGCAGGCTGACTTTCGAATGGATTGCCCGCTGCGGGTGTCCCATCGAGGTTGAGGCGGACGATCGTACCCAGCGTGTTGTTACGATCCTGCGCCGGTTCCATTTTCTGCCGGTCGCCCGATGCGATATAAAGATGCTGCCCGCTGGGGGAGAAAGCGATCCGGTGCGAATAATGGCCTCGTCCGGTTACTTTGGGGGCCTGACGCCAGACAACATCCATGTTGCTGAGTGCGCAGGCATTGCCGGTGTTGCAGCTCAACTTCGCGCGTCCGACGACGGCACCACGGGTGTCGCCATCGCCTGCTTCGGCCCAGCTGATATAGACCATGCCGCTATCTGCATAATCGGGCGAGAAGACGATATCGCCAAGCCCGCCCTGGCCACCATAATCGACTTCGGGTGTTCCGCTGACAGTGCCTGTAACACCTGTTGCGGGATCGAGGAATTTGAGCGCGCCGGATTTTTCCGTGATGAACAACCGGCCCGTTCCCGGCTCGAACGCCGCGGCCCAGGGTTCGTTATACTCGCCATGTTCGGTGACGGAGAATGGACCGATCTGCATGGCATCGCCGCTTGCCACTACGGGCGCAGGCGTATCGCCACTTTCCACCGGTCCGGCGGTGCCGCAGCTTGCGAGCAATATGAACGCGGGCGATAAAGCGGCCGACAAAAGGCGGGAGCGGGCGGATTTGGAGAATGAAGCAGTCATGATGGCGGGAGCTCCCGTTCAGGCGTTTGATACCGATGCGATAGTCATCGGCGTGGATGAGGCGGGGCGTGGTCCCCTTGCTGGGCCGGTTGTGGCGGGTGCCGTCGTGCTTGGCAAGCGGTACCCGGACGGGCTGGACGATTCAAAGAAGCTTACGGCTCGCCGCCGGGCGCAGCTGGACCTTATCATACGCGATCAATGCGTTTGGGCGGTCGGCATCGTTGATGTCGCGGATATCGACCGGTTGAATATTCTCGGAGCTACGATGCTGGCGATGACGCGAGCGGTGGGGAAACTGGTCGCAGTTCTGCGGCGCAGACCCGACGAAATTTTGATCGATGGCAATATGTACCCCAGCGATCGCTGCGCGGATTGGGACACGGCGCACTGGGGCAGGGGCCGTGCGATCGTGGGCGGTGATGGCAGCGAACCGGCGATCGGTGCCGCGTCCATAGTTGCAAAGGAATGGCGCGATCGGATGATGTGCGCGGCCGCGGCGGATTACCCGCAATATGGCTGGGCGCGTAATAAGGGTTATGGCACGCGCGAACATCTGGCGGCGTTACACGAATATGGGGCCACGCCATTGCACCGAACGAGCTTCGCGCCGGTTGCGCAACTGAACCTTATGTAGGTATCTTTTACGACGTCGCGGCCAATATCTCACGCGCTTCGGTGGCGATGATGTCCGCAATGATGCCGTAGCTTTCGGTAAACGCCGCGCCTTCGCGCCAGATCGCGGCGATCGATCGGGTTTCGGACCATCCCTCGACGTCGAAACGGCGCACCATGTCTTCGCCCCCGGTTTCGGAACGCAAGTACAGTTCGGGCAAAATCGCCAATCCCAGGCCCGAACCCGCCATTTGCCGCAGACTGTCCAGGCTGGTCCCTTCGTAATCCCGCAATATTTCCGCCCCCAACCGTTCGCAAATATCGACCGATTGCCGATAGGATGGATGCCGCTGTTCCAAGCTAAGAACCGGTTCGCCGTGAAAATCGCGATAGGTCGGTTTTTTCGTCTTGTTCAAAAGCGGATGATCGGGGGCACCCACCAAATTCATCGGTTCGCGAAACAGCGCCTCAATATGAAATTCGCTTGTCGTCGGCGTTGTGGGGCTGAGCATCATGTCGATCCGGCCGTTGCGCAAATCGGCGAAATGATCGGCGGGAATGCCTTCGCGGATATACAGCCGCAAGTCCGGATAATCGCGATGCAGTCGCACGACGGCGAAGGGCATGAGATAGGGGCCGATGGTCGGCGACACGCCAAGCCGGATCGTGCCCGACATTCCGCCCTTCGCTCGTTGCGCCACCGCGCGAATTTCCGCGATATCGCG
>JBAUIN010000317.1:0-10313 GCA_049682975.1 Pontixanthobacter sp.
ACGACGGTACCGACCAGCTGGCTGACATCCGCCTCGCCATCGAGGAAGTAGGCATCCTGCACCAGCTCTTCGGGCCACATTTGATACCCGATGGAATCGGCGGTAATGATGGTGCCCACGGGCAGGCCGCGCTGGGCGACGAGAACTTTCGGGCCCTGCGCAACGGGTGCGGCTTCCACCTGCGGGGCGGAAGCCCCGGCAAACATGCTCCGCGCTGCCAATGCCGTGCCGATCGCTACGATCAGTGCGCCGAGCAGCAGAACCAGTTTCTTCCTATCCATGGCTAATCCAGCCCCCTAAATTTGCCCCTCGGTGCGAAGGGCCCGTGTTGAATGATGTGCGGCTTAACGCCCGAATGGTTAAAATCAGGTTCACTGCGCGCTTTACCCTGCCACCGATGCGACTTGCGCGGCGGGCCAATAGTGCACTCCGATGATCCACAATCCGGCCGCGGAAATGGCCATGCCGTAAGGTATCGAGATGCGATCGCGCTGACGCCGCAGAATGTAATAAACGCCCACGACGATCGTCAGGATGCCGCCGAGCAACGCCATGATAATCAACAATTTAAGAAACAGCATCGGCTCGACCCACAGCGCGAGCGCGGTCAGCAGCTTAACGTCCCCGCCGCCCATCATCCGCATCGCGAACAATCCGCACAGAACCGCAAACGCGACGACTGCCGTGCCCAGTTGCCAGGCCAGATCGGGCCATAAAGACAGGCCGTTGGCCCACCACCATAAAGGCGCCGCCATTACGATCGCGCCGTTCAGCCAATTGTCGATCTGGCGCCGACGCATGTCGGTAAACGCTGCGATCAGCAGCGCAATTGCCAAGGCAATAAGCAGTCCGTATTGAAAATATTCACTTTGCATGCATGCCCCCGGCAATCCGTTCCGGCATGCTGCTACAGCGCAGTGCTTACCAAATAGTAACCAAAGGCAGGAGGCCGGTATTAGCCACGATGGCACCCAGCGCATACCGGACGATGCGCCGTTCGATCGTCGCGCTATTCCGAACGAAGCGCGCGAAACCGTGTGGCACGCGGCAGACGGCCACGCGATCCGCCGGATAGACTGGCCCGCCGCCGATGGTTCCGCCGCACCGCGCGGGTCGATCCTGTTCTTGCCGGGACGCGGGGATGCTTACGAAAAATACCTGGAAACCCTGCATCAATGGCATTTGGCGGGATGGCACGTCACGGCAGGCGACTGGCGCGGGCAGGCTGGATCTGGGCGTTTGGGTGGGGACGATGTGACCGGCCATGTCGATGATTTCAGCGTGTGGGTTGACGATCTCGCGCAGTTCTGGCGCACGTGGACGGCGGAGACGCCTGGACCGCACGTGATTGCCGGGCATTCGATGGGCGGCCATCTGGTCCTGCGCGCGATCGGCGAAAGGCGCGTCGAACCGCGAGCCGCAATATTATCCGCGCCCATGCTGGGATTTTACGGCAATATCCTGCCCGACGGGATGATGCACCGCGCTGCGCAACTGATCACGCGGTTAAGGGGACGGATGGCACCGGCCTGGAAATGGAGCGAAAAACCCGGCGAAATGCCGATCGGGCGGATCGATCTGCTCACGCACGATCCGGACCGGTATGATGACGAGCTGTTCTGGCGTGAAAAACGACCCGAGCTGGTCATGGGGCCGGGCAGTTGGGGCTGGGTCGAACGCGCCTATGCCTCGATGGCAGAAATCGCGGCTCCGGGCCGGCTGGAACGTGTAGATACGCCTATCTTGCTCCTCGGCGCGAAGAACGACAAGTTGGTGAACATGCGCGCGATCGAACGCACGGCAAAGCGCTTACCGAATGGCGAACTGATCGCCTTCGGGGATGAAGCGCGTCACGAAATCCTGCGAGAAGTCGATGCGGTCCGGGATCGTGCGATGAAGGCGATTGCGACTTTTCTGGACAGGAATGCGCCTGCGCTGTGACCACTGCCGATTATGCCATCATCGGTGCGGGAATGGCGGGCGCGAGCATTGCGGCCGAACTCGCCCGCCATGCGAGCATCGTGGTTCTGGAAGCGGAAGACCAGCCGGGGTACCACGCCACCGGCCGTTCCGCCGCCTTCTGGGAGGAAACATATGGCGGGCCGCACATCACCCCCCTGACGATCGCATCGGGTCCCTTTCTACGTAAGAACGGGTTTCTGAAGCCGCGTGGCGCACTTTACATCGCGCGTCATCAGGAACGCGGGGCGCTAGATGCGCATTTTGCGCGTTTTGCAGGCAAGGGCGTCGCGATGGAACGTCTCGACACCGCGAGTCTTCATACGAAATTACCGGGGTTGCGCGAAGATTGGAACCAAGCTGTCTGGCAGCCCGAATGCGCCGATATCGATGTGGGCGGATTGCACGCGCATTACATGGGGGTTGCGAAATCCGCGGGCGCCCAGCTCCTATCATCCGCGCGAATTATCTCGATCGCCCGCGAGAGGACCCAATGGCGCCTGACGACGCAAGATGGGCGTGAAATATATGCAAAACGGATTGTAAATGCCGCCGGCGCCTGGGCGGACGAGGTTGCTACCATGGCCGGCATTGCGCCGGTCGGCATTACGCCATTTCGCCGCACAGTCGTGCAGTTGCGAACCGATCCGGCGCCGAATATCGATATGCCATTGGTCCTCGATATTTCTGGGCAGTTCTATTTCAAGCCGGAAAACGGACGTTTGTGGCTCAGCCCGCATGACGAAGTGCCCTCCATGCCATGCGACACCGCGCCGGAAGAACTGGACGTTGCGCAGGCGGTCGCGCGGTTCGAGCAGGTGATGGACTGGAGGGCATTGCAGGTCGAACGCAAATGGGCGGGATTGCGCAGCTTCGCGCCGGACCGGTTGCCGGTATACGGGCCCGATCCGGCGGACCGCGATTTCATATGGTTTGCGGGACAGGGCGGCTTCGGCATTCAGACGGCTCCCGCGGCTGCCGCCGTACTGGCCGGTCAGCTGATCGCCGATGCGGGCAGCGTGAATGTCTCCGCAATCGTGGCACGACAATTTTCACCGCATCGCTTCGGCTAGATTTTGTTGGCAGGTCCGCTAAACCAACCTTTGTCAGTTAACGGAAATGTACCAATGTCGCATCGTTTCGAAATCCGTAAGAACAAGAAGGGCGAATATGTGTCCTATTTTCTCTACAATGCCGAAACGATCTGGTGGACCGAAGGTCATAGTTCGCGATCCGGTGCGCAAAACGCCATCGATTCGATTCTAAAGAACGGTGCGAATGCGAAAGTGACCGATACAACGGCCGAATAATTGTGCCGGTTTATCGAAATCAGCGCACCGATTCCGCCTGATCGCTGGCGAGGCGGTCCGCGCGTTCGTTTTCGGGGTGGCCGGAATGGCCCTTCACCCAGTTCCACTGAATTTCATGGCGATCCGCCGCTGCGATCATCTCATGCCATAAATCGGCATTGCGCACCGGTTTCTTGCTGGCATTGACCCAACCGCGTTTTTGCCAGCCATGGACCCATTTGGTAATCCCATCGAGGACATATTTGCTGTCGGAATAAAGGTTTACGGCGCATGGTTCGATCAGCGCCTCCAGCGCCTTTATCACTGCCATCATTTCCATGCGGTTGTTGGTCGTTTCGGGGTCGGCCCCTGAAAGTTCCTTTTCATGTTCGCCCATGCGCAGGATCGCACCCCAGCCGCCCGGGCCGGGATTGCCCTTGCATGCGCCATCGGTGAATATGTCGACTGTTTTCATGGGCAGTCCCTTAGCGGGGGTTGCGCCCGGTTTGAAAGATATCTGCCGCGTTTTCATCATAAAATTGAAGGCGGCGGACGAAATCCATGGGGTTTTTACGCGTGACCAGCGCATCGTCCGGCGTATCTATCCAGTCGAAGGTGCGCGTGGCGACGAACCGCATGGCCGCGCCCTTCGCCAATTGGGGCAAAGCCGCCCATTCCGCATCGTTCAGATCGCGGATCGCGACATATCCCGCGATCAGCGCTTCGGATGTCGCGCCGCGAAAAGTGCAGCCTTCATCGCCGAAACACCATGCGGCATGGGTTACCGCAAGATCGTAAGCGGCGAAGTCGGTGCAAGCGAAGTAGAAATCGATCAATCCGGTGACCGCAGGTCCCATCATCAGGACATTGTCGGGAAACAGATCGGCATGGATCGTTGCGACCGGCAGATCGGTGGGCCATCGCGCAATCAGCTTGGGTAGATGCGCGTCGATAGCGCCCGGAAGCGCCGTGTCGATCGCGGCGATGCGTGTCGGATCGCATCGCGCGAACAAATCGCGCCAATCACTCGGTCGCAAGTCGTTCACGCGGGTTGGACCGAAATCGGCGGAGCGAAGATGCATGGTCGCAAGCGCTTCCCCGACGGCGTAGGCCTGCTCCGGGTTCGCATTCTCGACCGAGACGCCGGGCAGAAATTCGATGAGCGCTACGGCTTTGCCATCGATCATCCGGAAGGCATTTCCCTCCCGGTCGTGGATCGTCGCGGGCACGGGGCAATCGTGTGCCGAAAGATGGTCGAGCAGATCGAGGAAAAACGGCAGATCGGCAATGTCGAGCCGTCGTTCGTACATCGTGAGGATATACCGGCCTTCGCTCGTATCGATCAGCCAGTTGCTGTTGGACACACCCTCCGCAATACCCTTCGCGGATCGCAGAGTGCCGACATCGTAATGCGACAACAGTTCGGCGAAATCATCCGCGCCCAGGTGCGTATAAACGGCCATGCCGCCGGCCGGACCGGATCAATCCATCAATTGGCGGGGAAGTTTGAACACCATCTTCTCCTCCGCCGTAATGACGGTGTGCTCCTCGACGTCGCGCCATTGCGACAGACGGTCGATTACCTCGCGCACCAACTCTTCGGGCGCAGATGCGCCGGCAGTCAGGCCAAGCGTACCGACGCCTTCCAGCCAGACCGGATCGATATCCGCTGCGCGCCCAATCAGTTTCGCATCGGTGCCGCATTTCTTCGACACTTCGACCAGACGCACGGAATTGGAACTGTATTCCGCACCGATTACCAGCACCAGATCGCTGCTGGGTGCGATCTGCTTGACGGCTGCTTGTCGATTGGACGTGGCGTAACAGATGTCTTCCGCCTTGGGCCCGACGATCTGGGGGAATTTAGCCTCCAAAGCGGCCACGATATCGGCGGTATCGTCTACCGAGAGAGTGGTTTGTGTTAGGAAGGACAGAGCGTAACCTTCCGGAAAATCGAGCGTTGCGACATCTTCCACCTTTTCGACCAATGTCATCGCGCCTTGCGGCACCTGCCCCATCGTTCCGATGACTTCCGGGTGCCCGGCATGGCCCACGAAGATGATATGCTGATCCTTTTCGATCTGACGTTCCGCCTGCCGGTGAACTTTGCTCACCAGCGGGCAGGTCGCATCGAGATAATCGAGACCGCGCCGTTCCGCTTCCGCTGGCACCGATTTGGGCACACCATGCGCGCTGAATACGACCGGCGCGTCGTCCGGCACCTCGTCCAGTTCTTCGACGAAGATAGCACCCTTCGCCCGCAGACCGTCGACGACATATTTGTTGTGGACGATCTCATGCCGGACATAAACCGGCGCGCCATACCGATCGAGCGCACGTTCCACGATCTCGATCGCGCGATCCACTCCGGCACAGAAGCCGCGCGGCGCCGCGATCAAGATCGTCAGCGCGGGTTTGTCGTCAACCGTCGGACGGCTGGGATCGTGCAGGGGTCGGTTTTGCAAGGGAGCGTTCATATCCCCGGCTCTAGCGCTTTGCCGTCCAGCCCGCTAGAGGCGCGACAGCGTATTTGCGTCCACCGGACGGGTCGTTCGCAGGTTTGAAGGATAGGACACAGCATGATGAAATTTCGCTCTTTCTCTACCGCCATGCTTATGGGTTTGGCGATCGCCGGCTGCGCGGGGGAGGGCGATCTGGTGCTCGATCAGGGTGTCGGTGTGACCGCGATCCGTACGGCATGTCCCGCCGTCGGCGTCCCCGATTATACAGGCGATGTGACGACGTTCCGCACGGCGGGCGGTACCACCGCGGATCAAATCGACGTCGTTGCGAACATCACCAATGTCCGTGCATCCTGCAACGAATCGGGTGACAAGGTTTATTCCGAAGCCACCTTCGACGTATTGGCCCGCCGCACGGATGTTCGCGGCGCGCGCAGTGTGGATATTCCGTATTTCTCGACTGTATTGCAGGGCGGCTCCGCCGTGCAGGCGAAGCGCATCGGCACGGTGCGGATCGATTTCGCCGATGGGCAGGAGCGCGCACAGGCGGTCGGCAAGGCCGGTGCTTTCGTCGAACGCGCGGCCGCCACGTTGCCGGAGGAAATTCGGGAGAAGATCACTCGTAGGCGTAAGGCCGGCGATCCCGATGCGGCGCTCGATCCGCTGGCCGATCCCGAGGTTCGTGCCGCGGTCCAGCGTGCGACTTTCGAATTGCTGATCGGGTTCCAGCTTAGCCAGGAACAATTGGCTTACAACGCCACACGTTAAGCTGCGGCTCCGTCCGGGGTGACTTGCGATTCCGGTCAATTCGGTTAGGCGCATCGCATGGCCGAAAAGACCCCGTTTGCGCATACGATCCACGCGACTTTCGTGCAGAAAGTCGACGCCATCCTCGACGCCTTGGAAATGGAAGGCACGCTGCCGCCCGACTGTTCGCATGCGAATGTTACTGTGGAGCCGCCGCGTGATGCATCGCATGGCGATTTGTCGACCAACGCCGCCATGGTCCTTGCCAAACCGGCTAAGACCAATCCGCGCGAACTGGCCGAGAAGATCGTAGAGAAACTGACGGCGGATGCGGATGTGGCGAGTGCCGTTATCGCCGGGCCGGGCTTCATTAATATGCACTTGACCGACGCCGCCTGGGTTCGCGAATTACGCGCAGTGGCCTCACTCGGTGCGGATTACGGCCGATCTTCGATGGGCGCGGGTTCCACGGTCAATATCGAATATGTGTCCGCCAATCCGACCGGACCCATGCATATGGGGCACTGCCGCGGCGCGGTGGTGGGCGATGCGCTGGCCGCTTTGCTCGAATTCGCGGGACATGACGTCGTGCGCGAATATTATGTCAACGATGCGGGCGGGCAGGTCGATACGCTCGCACGGTCGGTGCATCTGCGGTACCGCGAGGCACTCGGCGACGACGTAGGCGCCGTACCGGAGGGGCTGTATCCCGGCGACTATCTCGTGCCCGTCGGCGAAGCGCTCGCGGCCGAACTGGGCGATCGGTACAAAGAAACCGATGAGAGCGAATGGCTTTCAATGTTTCGCGCGCAAGCGGTCGATGCGATGATGGAGCGCATCAGAGAAGATCTGGCTCTGCTGGGCATTCATCACGACGTTTTCGCATCCGAAGCGGCATTGCAGGCGGCGGGCAAACCCGAAGAGGCGGAAGCCTGGCTGCGATCGCAGGATCTGGTTTACGATGGCATGCTGGAAGCGCCCAAAGGCAAGGTGCCCGACGATTGGGAGGCGGTCGAACTGCCGCTGTTCCGGTCCACCCGCTTCGGCGACGATCAGGATCGGCCGATCCGCAAATCGAACGGTGCGTGGACCTATTTCGGGGCCGATCTGGCCTATCACATGCAAAAGGCCGAGAATGCCGATGCGCTGATCGACATTTGGGGTGCCGATCATGCGGGCACGGTCAAGCGGATCAAGGCTGCTGTCGCTGCGCTCGCGCAAGGACGGGGGAAGGACATTCCCTTCGACGTGAAGCTTATTCAGATGGTGCAGTTGATGCGCGGCGGCGAGCCGCTGAAGATGTCCAAGCGTTCGGGAAATTTCGTGAGCCTGACCGATATGATCGACGAAGTCGGGCGCGATGTGGTGCGCTTCACCATGCTGACCCGCAAACCCGAAGCGCAGATGGAGTTCGATTTCGCAAAAGTCGTGGAAGCATCGAAAGACAACCCAGTCTTTTACGTGCAATATGCCCATGCCCGCATTCATTCGACCTTGCGAAAGGCCGCTGCCGAAGGGTTAGCGCCGTCCCCCGATGCATTGGAGCAACTGGGTTCGGAAGAAATCGACCTGATAAAGCTGTCCGCACAGTTCCCCCGGATCGTGGAGGCGGCAGCGCAGGCACGCGAACCGCATCGCATTGCGTTCTTTCTGTACGATCTGGCCGCGGGGCTGCATGCCTATTGGAAT
Organism: Pontixanthobacter sp.; assembly: GCA_049682975.1. Classification (GTDB taxonomy): domain Bacteria; phylum Pseudomonadota; class Alphaproteobacteria; order Sphingomonadales; family Sphingomonadaceae; genus Pontixanthobacter. The sequence continues at coordinate 8,147 of JBAUIN010000317.1, forward strand.
CTCGGCAACGACCGACCGGAGAAGCGTTTTATCGTGGCACACGATGCGGATCTAACTGCCGCGCGGCTTTTCCTTGCGACACAGATCGGGCAGGTCATTCGTAACGGTCTGGCGCTTTTGGGGGTCGCCGCCGTGGAGGAGATGTAGCGATGATGTCCAGCCATAACAACGGTTCCGACGGCGATCGGCGGTATGACGATCCCGAATTCGAGCGTGACCGGTATAGCAGGGCGGACGGCGTTCATCACGATGAGGTCGAGGAATTGGGCTTGGTCGATGAACATGAATCGCTGCCATGGTTGGAATCCAATTACGACGAAGAACCGCAGAGCATCGATGCGGGCCGCATCATCGGGTTCCTGTTGTTGGGGCTGGTTGCGCTCGCGCTTATCTTCGCGCTCGTATGGTATTTCCTGAGCAGTCGAACGAATTCGGATTTGCAGCCGGAAGGAACGACGATCGCCGCGCCGGAGGGGCCGATCAAGGAACGGCCCGAAAATGCGGGAGGTCAGACATTCGAGGGCACCGGTAACGTCGCCCCCAATGTCGGCGAAGGCCGAACGACCGAAGGCCGCTTGGGCGAAGACGACGACAGCACGCCCGAACCCAGCATCGATGTTGCCGTCGGCGCCCCATCGCCCGACCCGCAACCTGCCGAACCGGCGACACCGAGTGGAATCGGCGTTCAAGTCGGTGCCTATAATTCGCGCGCCGCAGCCAATACCGGATGGGCGGTTCTGCGTGGGCAGACCGATGTGCTCAACGGGGTGAAGAACCGTATCGTACAGGGCGTGGTCGACGGCAGTACGGTCTATCGCCTGCAGGCCGTTGCCGCAGACGAGCCCGCTGCGGATAGGCTATGCAATGCGTTGAAAGACGACGGTCTGGCCTGTCAGGTCAAACGATAGCCTTTTGACGCGGTGCGTTGCCGCGTAAACCGTCCGCGATTTTCCTTGCGCACAACCAAGCGGGGTGCGACCAAGCGCATATGACACCTGCAATTTTCGGCCTGTCCGGGGCTGTGCTCACTGCCGATGAAAGGGCGTTTTTCAAAGACGCCGAACCGGCGGGTTACATCCTGTTCGGGCGCAACTGCGAAACGCCAGAACAGTTGCGTGCATTGACCGACAGTCTCCGTGAATTGCATGGCCGCGATCGCCTATTGATCTCGATCGATCAGGAAGGCGGACGCGTCGCCCGTTTGCGCCCGCCGGATTGGTCCGCCTTTCCAGCGGGCGAGGCGTTCGACCGCCTTTATCGGATCGCCCCGGCCAGTGCGATAGAGGCTGCGCGGCTGAATGCGCACGCGATGGGGCTGGAACTGGACGAAATGGGGATCAACGTCACCTATCACCCGCCGCTCGACGTAAGGCAGGAGGGGGCGCATGATGTCATCGGCGATCGCGCATTCGGTTCGGAACCGCTGCAGGTCGCGGCATTGGGACGCGCGACGTTGGACGGGCTTGCAAAAGCGGGGGTTGCGGGCTGCATCAAACACATGCCGGGGCATGGACGCACCACTACCGACACGCATAAATCGATGCCCACCGTCACTGCGACGGCGCAGGAGCTGGAGGTCGACATCGCGCCGTTCCGCACGCTCAATCAAACGCCGATCGGGATGACCGGGCATCTGCTGTTTACTGAATGGGATTCGGACAATCCCGCGACATTGTCCAGTATCATAATCGACACGATCATTCGCGATGCCATCGGTTTCGATGGTCTGCTGCTGACCGACGACATCGATATGGAGGCTTTGTCAGGCACGGTCCCGGAACGCGCCGAACGCGCGATCGCCGCCGGGTGCGACATCGTGCTGAATTGCTGGGCGAAGATGGACGATATGACCGAGATCGCAAAGCGCCTCCCCCCTTTGAGCGAACGTGGGTTGGCCCGCCTCGATAAAGCACTTGTCGTTGACGAGGATGCATTTGTGTTAGACGACAAAGCCACATTATTGGCGCATCGCGACGAATTTCTCGCTATCGCGCAAAACACTGTTTGAGGCGGGCAAACTCCCTAGGCGTCTTATCCGTGAGTTGATGGGAACCGACCAAGGGCATGACGATAGCGTGCAAGATACTGGCAATGATACGCGGCGCCCCCTATGTTTAAAGTTCACTTCGACAGGAAAGAGTTCCCATGGGTATCGGTTGGCCGCAGC
>JBAUIN010000318.1:0-1528 GCA_049682975.1 Pontixanthobacter sp.
CGGGCGGCGAGAAGGATACGGCGTTGTCGAGCAGGTTTTCGATGACCCGTTCCAGCCGAACCGGCACACCTTTGACGTTCGCTGGGATCAACGGTTTGTGCAGTTCGACATGACGCCGTTCGTTCTCGCGCCGCTGGTCGCGCTGCCGCACGATCGCTTCGGTCAGTGCCGCCAGATCGAAAAGTTCGAACTTGGCGCGCGACAATTCGGCATCGATCCGGCTTGCTTCGGAAATCTCCGATACCAGCCGATCGATCCGCCGCACATCGTGGGCGGCAATCTGTGTAAGTTGCGTCCGCAGATCGGGATCGTCGACCTTTTCCAGCGATTCCACAGCACTGCGCAGGCTAGCGAGAGGATTCTTGATCTCATGCGCCACATCGGCGGCAAAATGTTCGACCGCGTCGATCCGGTCGCGCAACGTATCGGTCATGTCCGACACCGCCCGCGCAAGCAGACCGATCTCGTCCTGGCGTGATGGCAGGCGCGGTACCTCCACCTCCCGTTCGCGCCCCTGCCGCACACGGATTGCCGCGATGGCGAGCGCGCGCAAAGGTGTCACGATGGTACGCGCCATATATAGCGACAGCGCGACAGACAGCACCAGAGCCAGCAGCACGCCGCTGACCAATGTGGTGCGCGCCGCCCGCACGGTTTCGGTAATGTCGACCGCGTTGCGGGTGGTCAGCAAAGTGGAGCCTTTCAGTCCGACCGGCGCGGCTGCGTTGATAACGGGTGTGCCATCGGGCGCATCGCGTAACTGGATTTGCGAAATCCCTTCCTCCTGCGCGCGGGCCAATTCGGGCCAGGATGCTGCGGTCGGCTCGCTCGGTTCGACATAATCGGGGATCGGCGGCGCACCGACGATCTGGTCGACACCGCGATCCAGCAATTGGGCAAGATCTTCCCGCCAATCCTCGCTCGCCGGATCGTCGAATTGAAAGGCCGGTTCATCCAACGCGAAACTGTCCGCCCACAGATTACCCTCCGCATCGAACATACGCAGGCGCATCTGCTGTTCCTTGCCAATCTGGATCAGCAGCGCATCCTGGCGTTCGCGGGTGGCACCAGCCAAAGCCTCCGCCGTAATCTGCGCCTCGATCCGCGCGAGTTTGTAGCGTTCGTCCAGCAATTGTTTGCGATAGGTGTCGAGATAGAAGATGCCGCCGCCAAGCAGGGCCAAAGGCAGGATATTTACCGCCAGAATGCGCCAGGTCAGCGAGATACCACGCGCCCAGCCGAGCCGTTCGATCCCCTTTTCCAGCATTTCGTTGGATGGCCGGGGCGCCGCGGTTTCAGTCATCGGTAAAACTGTAGCCTGCGCCATACAGGGTTTCGATGGCGTTGAACCGATCGTCGACCTTACGGAATTTACTGCGCATGCGCTTGATATGGCTGTCCACCGTGCGGTCATCCACGAAAATATCGTCGGGATAGGCGGCATCCATCAGCTGGTTGCGCGATTTAATGACGCCGGGGCGCGCGGCCAACGCCTCCAACAGCAGGAATTCCGTAACCGTCAGCGATA
>JBAUIN010000319.1:0-1528 GCA_049682975.1 Pontixanthobacter sp.
CGGGCGGCGAGAAGGATACGGCGTTGTCGAGCAGGTTTTCGATGACCCGTTCCAGCCGAACCGGCACACCTTTGACGTTCGCTGGGATCAACGGTTTGTGCAGTTCGACATGACGCCGTTCGTTCTCACGCCGTTGGTCGCGCTGCCGCACGATCGCTTCGGTCAGTGCCGCCAGATCGAACAGTTCGAACTTGGCGCGCGACAATTCGGCATCGATCCGGCTTGCTTCGGAAATCTCCGATACCAGCCGATCGATCCGCCGCACATCGTGGGCGGCAATCTGTGTGAGTTGCGTCCGCAGATCGGGATCGTCGACCTTTTCCAGCGATTCCACAGCACTGCGTAGGCTGGCGAGGGGGTTCTTGATCTCATGCGCCACATCGGCGGCAAAATGTTCGACCGCGTCGATCCGGTCGCGCAACGTGTCCGTCATGTCCGACACTGCTCGCGCAAGCAGACCGATCTCGTCCTGGCGCGATGGCAGGCGCGGAACCTCCACCTCCCGTTCGCGCCCCTGCCGCACGCGGATCGCCGCGATCGCGAGCGCGCGAAGGGGTGTGACGATGGTGCGCGCCATATACAACGACAGTGCAACGGAGAGCACGAGCGCCAGCAGCACACCGCTGACCAACGTAGTGCGCGCCGCACGCACGGTTTCGGTGATGTCGACGGCATTGCGTGTGGTCAGCAGGGTCGAACCCATAAGTCCGACCGGCGCCGCCGCATTGATTACCGGCGTTCCATCGGGCGCATCGCGCAACTGTATTTGCGAGATGCCTTCTTCCTGTGCGCGGGCAAGTTCGGGCCAGGATGCTGCGGTCGGTTCCGTCGGCTCGACATAATCGGGGATCGGCGGCGCGCCGACGATCTGGTCGACCCCGCGATCGAGTAATTGGGCCAGATCCTCGCGCCAATCCTCATTCGCCGGATCGTCGAACTGGAATGCCGGTTCATCCAGCGCGAAACTGTCCGCCCACAGATTGCCTTCCGCATCGAACATCCGCAGGCGCATCTGCTGCTCCTTGCCGATCTGGATGAGCAGCGCATCCTGCCGTTCGCGCGTGGCACCCGCTAAAGCCTCCGCCGTAATCTGCGCTTCGATCCGCGCCAGTTTGTAGCGTTCGTCCAGCAATTGTTTGCGATAGGTATCGAGATAGAAGATGCCGCCACCGAGCAGGGCCAATGGCAGGATATTCACTGCCAGAATGCGCCAGGTCAGCGAGATACCGCGCGCCCAACCGAGCCGTTCGATCCCCTTTTCCAGCATTTCGTTGGATGGCCGGGGCGCCGCGGTTTCAGTCATCGGTGAAACTGTAGCCTGCGCCATACAGGGTTTCGATGGCGTTGAACCGATCGTCGACCTTGCGGAACTTGCTGCGCATACGCTTGATATGGCTGTCTACCGTGCGGTCATCCACGAAAATATCGTCGGGATAGGCGGCATCCATCAGCTGGTTGCGCGATTTAATGACGCCGGGGCGCGCGGCCAACGCCTCCAACAGCAGGAATTCCGTAACCGTCAGCGATA
>JBAUIN010000320.1:0-3527 GCA_049682975.1 Pontixanthobacter sp.
GAATGATTTCATACACACCTTCGCCGCCCAGGAAGCTTCCGTTCCAGCCAAGAGCGATCCACGCCATGACGGTCAACGCGCCAACGACGAGCCCCGCAATGGCGCCATTCCCGTTCATCCGCCGCCAGGTCAGCGATAGGATGATGAGCGGGCCGAACGCGGCACCGAAACCGGCCCACGCGTTCGACACAAGGCCTAAAACCTGGCTTTCCGGATCGCTTGCGATGATGAGGGCGGCGACGGCCACCAACAGCACACAAACGCGGCCGACATTCACCGCTTCGCGTTCACCGGCGTTCATGCGCAGGAAAAGGCGGTAGAAATCTTCGGTGAGCGACGACGACGCGACCAGCAATTGCGAACTGATGGTGCTCATGATCGCCGCCAGCAATGCAGCCAGCAGGAAACCGGTAATCAGCGGATGGAACAGAAGATTGGCGAGTACGATGAATATCGTTTCGGGGTCGTCTAACACCAGCCCGTTCGCCTCCATATAAGCCCGCCCGGCAATGCCGACGCCGATTGCGCCGATCAACGCTACGCCCATCCAGCTCATCCCGATATTGCGCGCAACCCGCACATCGGCCACGGAGCGGATGGCCATGAACCGGACGATAATATGTGGCTGCCCGAAATAGCCGAGCCCCCAGGTTACTGCGCTTAGGAAACCAACGACCGACAGGCCGGCGAACAACCCGAGATAATCGGGAATGCCATACATCGCAGGGTCGGTCACAGCGCCGATCTCCCCCAGCGCGCCGATATCCTTGCCGCCCCAGATGACGACCAACGGCATCAGCACCAGTGCAACGACCATGATGCATCCCTGCACGAAATCAGTCAGGCTGACCGCAAGAAAACCGCCCACCATCGTATAGGCCAGCACCACGGCGGCCGTCAGGTAAATACCCAGCATATAGTCGCTCAGGCCGATATCGCCGAACAAGGCGGCAAAACTCGTTTCGAACAGTTTGCCCCCACCGACCAGCCCGGCGGCCGTATAGACGGCGAAGAAAGTAACGATAATAATCGCAGATACGACGCGCAACGCCACGGCCCGTTCGGGAAATCGATTGGCAAGGAATTGCGGTATAGTCAGCGCATCGCCCAATTCCTGCGTCTGTCGGCGCAGGCGCGGGGCGACGATGTACCAGTTGGCAAAAGCGCCGACGAACAGCCCGATGCCGATCCACGCTTCGACCAGTCCAGCTGCATAAAGCGCGCCGGGTAGACCCAACAGCAACCATCCCGACATATCGGACGCTCCCGCCGAGAGCGCCGCGACCGCCGGATGCAAATTACGCCCCGCAAGCAAATATCCGGCACTGTCGGACGTCGATTTTCGCCAAGCATACAGGCCGATGCCGATCATCAGCACGAAATAGGCGGTGAGCGAAATTAGAGTGCCGCTTTGCATGCCGATCGCCCTAACAGTGGAAGGGGGTGCGTGGCTATATAACGGGTGTCGGCGCGCTCAATAACCCGGTTTAGCGCGCGTATCGAGCGACCCGGAAAGCGTTCTGCGAGTATCGTCTCCGGTATCGAGAATACTGGCATTGGAATTGGGGATGTTGCCGCTGCGAGCGGTTTGCGCCCCATTACCGCTGAGCTCGAGGCCGTCGAGCTGATCGTCGAATGTTTCGGAAGGCTCGTAGTCATCGATTTCGATACTGTCGAAATCGTCCGCCGGTTGCGTACCGGTTCGGGAGGCAAACGGCCGAGCCCCATCACGTTGACCAACCGCGCCATCATCGGATCCGATTTCCATATTCGCGATTTTCTCCTTCAAGACTGCCCGATCCGAAGATGCTACCGATGCGATCGTGGAATCCTCGCCGAACAGTTGCGATACGACGAACAGCACGGCTGCCAGCAGGATAACGGAAATGCGGATATTCATGAAAGCGTCGCGACCGGCCTATTCGGAGGTGTATTGATCGCAATCCCGGACCGGGGCGGGATCGGGTGTCTGATAGATCCGCGCGAGATCGCGTGTGCCGCGGACGTTGAAGGCCGATTCCGAACGGATCGTTTTCGACGTGACGAACTGCACGGCGAAATCGTTCGTTATCAGCGGTTCGTAATCATATATGATCTCGACATACATCACCGCCTGCGATGGCGCGGCCTGCAATTCGTTGCCCGCCGGACCCATCCCGGGGAAATCGGTTCCGCTCGCTCCGGTTCCCTGACCGCCATAGGCGCTTTCGACGCGCTTCTTGCCCATGCACCTTTGCCAATGGATCCACTGGCCGCCCTCGGAATTCTGTTCCAGACTGCTTAGGATTACGCGCCCCTGTTCGAACAGGTCAGCGCGCTGGCCCGCCTGAATTTCGACACCGGTGAAGATGTCCACGATATCGCCTTCGAAAATACGTTGTGTAGCCAAGGCATCGCGATCGCCGATCCGGGATGCGTTATCCGAAATCTGCATTGCCGCCTGACTGACGCGCATATTCATCAACGCATAGTTGGCAAGCTCGATACCGCCCATCGACAAGACGCAAAGGATCGGCAGCGCGTATGCAAATTCAATAAGGGCAAGGCCGCTATCGTTACGGCGAAGATCACGGAAGAGGGTTGGGAGAATGGGGCGTTTCATGCGCTGCAATTCCCTACTACGACGGCACGGGTGGCTTGTTCGTCATAAGGCTGGTTCCGCAACACCGTTTCGCCGACCAGCGTTATTTGCGAATCCATTCCATCGATAAATCCATGTAAGGGAAACAGGCGGCCATATTCCGCGGTCGCGGTATAGATTACGGCATCGCGCGCTCCGCCCAAACCGTCGCGGCCCTGATCCGCATCCCAGGTGTTGTTGCCGTTCACATCCTCGAACGGTTCGTTGTCGTCGCATTCGCCATTGTCGTTGAGATCAGTGAAATTTTCAGGACGCCCGATATCGTCGAATGTCGCATAGTTTCTGCGTTCGAACGTGAATTCGGCTGTGGGCGCGATCAACAACATCATCCGGCGCACATCGTCGTCCAGTTCCTGGGTGGTAATCAGGGTCGGCTCCAATGACGACCGACGACCGGCATCCTGCATCGCACCGTTCAGCATACTTTGCGCATAGCCCTGAAATCCGATGTCGAACATGCCCATCAGCAATAGGCACAATACGGGTGCGACGATGCCGAATTCGACAGCCGTAACGCCGCTTTGATCCGCGCGAAGCCGGTTCGATTTATAGGGAAAACGCATGATCAATCTACCAACCTGAGTTCGGCGATACTGGTCGCGATGAGCCGGAAATTGGTAATCAATTCATCGGCATTGTCCGAGTCCAAGGCACGACCGCGACCCGTGGCGCAATCCAGCATGTTGCGGGTCTGATCCTCGATGAAAGTGACGGTCCAGATCGTGACGTTCTTGTTTTTCACCTGCTGACACATGGCGTCGAAGCGGGCGTTGTGGATGGGTAGGAGTTCGTCGTTGTTCCAACGGCCGTCCGGGGCCCGACCGAACCGGCGATCCATGTCGTAATCGCCATAGGCTGCTAAAGGCGCGATGTTGTTGTTATCGAG
>JBAUIN010000321.1:0-2778 GCA_049682975.1 Pontixanthobacter sp.
AGTTCGGTTTCCGCGATCATCACCGCCACCGCATAGCGTGCGCCGGTGGGCGACGTGAGAATACCGACATCGTTGTAACCGGTGTGGGTCGCTTCGAACACTTGGCCTGTCCCGGTCTTGTGCGCGATCGACCACCCCTGTGCCAAACCGCCCTTCAGTCGGTTCGGACCGCTTTTGGTCGTTGCCAGAATGCCCAACAATTGCTCGGTTTGCGGCGGTGGCAGCAATCGACCGTTCGCCAGACGCGCCAGCGCATATGTGATGGCATTGGCGCTCGCCCCGTCGACCGGATCGGAGATGTACGCGCTCAGTGCGCGCCGCCGGGTCGCATCGGACACCATCGCGCGTTGTTCGTAAAACACACGCCCGCGTGCAAAGGACTGGTCCCACACCATGCCCGCAATCGCGCTTTGCATGTCCCGCTCGCCCGGACCGAAACGAATGTCGTGCAGCCCCTTGCCCTCCAGCGTCGCCCGCACCGCGGCAGGCCCGCCCACACGCCGGAGCAGGCGATCGTTCGCCGTATTGTCGCTGCTTGCCAAAGCACGCTGCACCAGATCGCCGAAATTCGTGTCGAACGCGCCGTCGCGTGCCACGATCTTCTCGATCGGCTGGTAGAATAGCGTGAGATCGCCCGACATAATCCGCACCCGCTCGTTCCAGGCAAGCGCACCCTTCGCCGCCTGATCGAACGCGGTCAACGCGACCCATAATTTGCTGACGCTCTGCTGCGGCATCAGCCGATCGCCCTGAAACGCGATTGCCTGCCCGCCCTCCAATGGCCGTACCGATATGGCGATGCTGCCGGGAAACGCTGCCCCCTCCCGCGCGATGTCGTCGACCAACTTCTGCATGGCGGGTGTTGTTTGCGCGGGTTCAGGCTCGACCGATCGCGCCTGGCTTTCGATAATCGCGGTTTCGGGAGCCGGCACCGGCGCATCGGGCGAACACGCGGATAGCCACATTACCGTCAGACCGACCGCGATGCGCCGGGCTGATCGCATCATCGTGCAGAATCCACGATCTCGATCCACCCGGCTTCGTCGATCACTTCGACACCCAATTCCGCCGCCTTTTTGATCTTCGACCCGGCCCCCGGCCCGGCAACCAGCAGATCGGTTTTCGCACTAACCGCACCGGACGCTTTTGCGCCCAGCCGTTCCGCCTGCGCCTTGGCTTCGTCGCGGCTCATGGTTTCCAGCTTGCCCGTGAACACCACCGTCTTGCCCGCGACGGGGCTGTCGCGCGTTTCCACTTCGTAGCGCGGCGGATCGACCTCGCTCAAAAGATCGTCCCACACAGTCACGTTGTGCGGCTCGTGGAAAAAATCGGCCAATGCCGACGCGACCGTATCGCCGACGCCGTCGATGGCCGTAATTTCGTCCGGAGCCTGCGTCGCTGCCACCCGGACAGCATTCATCGTATGAAAGTTCTTGAGCAAATCCCGCGCGGTAACGGCGCCCACATGGCGAATACCCAAGCCGAACAGCAGCCGCGCGGGGTCGGGTTGCCGCCGGTTTTCCACCGATGCCAACAGCTTATCCACAGACTTGTCCTGCCACCCCTCCAATGCAAGGATCGCATCGCGATGCCGATGCAGGCGAAAGATATCGGCGGGGCTTTCCAGCCAACCCTTGCCAATGAATTGCAAGATCGTCTTCTCGCCCAGCCCATCGATATCCAGCGCACCGCGACTGACGAAATGTTTCAGCCGCTCGGTCCGCTGCGCCGGACAGATCAGGCCGCCGGTGCAGCGAATATCGACCTCGCCTTCCGCGGCTACAGCCTCGCTGCCGCATTCCGGACAGGTATTGGGGAATTGCCAATCGGCGTGCTTCTTATCAGGCGTGAGATTGGCGACGACCTGCGGAATGACATCGCCCGCGCGCTGAATTTGCACACGGTCGCCGGGCCGTAAGCTCAGCCGCGCGATCTCGTCCTTATTATGCAACGTCACATTGGTGACGGTCACACCGCCGACCAACACCGGCGCCAATCGTCCGACCGGCGTCAATTTGCCAGTGCGTCCGACCTGAATATCGATCGTTTCCAGCACCGTTTCGGCCCGTTCAGCGGGAAACTTGCGCGCGATCGCCCAGCGCGGAAATTTGGTGACGAAGCCGAGCCGCTCCTGCCAGTCCAGCCGATCTACCTTGTACACGACGCCATCGATTTCATAGGGCAGATTAGCCCGGGCCGCATCGATTGCCGCGTAAGCCGCCAACATTTCCTCCAATGTGTCGCACCGCTGGAATTCGGGTGAGATCGGCAGGCCCCAGTCGCGCAGTTTCGTGACCACCGCACTCTGCGTTTCGCCCGGTACCGCCGATGCATCCCCCCACCCATGTGCCCAGAATTTCAACGGGCGTTTTGCAGTGACGCCCGCGTCTTTCTGGCGAAGCGATCCGGCGGCGGCATTGCGCGGATTGGCGAACAATTTCTCCCCCGCAGCCTCCTGCGCGGCATTCAGCGTCGCGAAGTCGTCGCGCGCCATGTACACCTCGCCCCGTATTTCGAATATGTCGGGTGCCTCGGCGGGCAGTGTCTGCGGAATATCGGAAATATGCGCGACATTCGGCGTTACGTTTTCGCCGACTTGGCCATCGCCGCGAGTGGCCGCCCGTATCAGCTTGCGGTTCTCATATCTGAGCGAACAGGACAGCCCGTCGATCTTGTCCTCCGCGGTGAAGGCAACCGGCTCGTCTTCGGCAAGATTGAGAAACCGCCGCACTCGCGCGACGAATTCGGCCACTTCGTCATCGGCGAACGCATTGTCGA
>JBAUIN010000322.1:0-18888 GCA_049682975.1 Pontixanthobacter sp.
GCTCATAATCATTTGAGACAACCCGACGTCAGGCGAACGCTGTATCTTCCGGGAAACAGTTCGACATACGATCAAATACGCCAACTTACGGCCAACACATATTTCTCATTCGAAGAACGCCGTACGCGTCGGTTTTGGCCGGAAGCAGAAAATGACCGAACGCCGCTACCTGCAAGGGAGCTTGCTCGCCTTTTATCTGAAACAATGCGTCTTCTATCTATAAGAAACGACTTATTACTATCGATGACGGCCGGCTTGGACAGTCGAGTTGCACTGGCTGCCATGGGTAACACCCCGGCCCTGCTTTATACTTTCGTCAGCGCTGAATATGGCGATAAAGGAATGGCGGCAGACGCGGAAGTGGCACGGCGCCTGGCTTGGCAAAAGGGGTTTCCCCATGTCACACTGACCGCACCTGTTTTGCATGACGGTTTTGAAGAAAAGCTGCAAGACACGAGGGAAGCGAGTTTGGTCAATACGAGTGGGGCACGGCTCGAAGCGTTCCCGGACCTCTACACGGCACATAAAGCTGTATTTCACAACAAGCTTCATTTGCGATCGAACTGTGCCGAAATCGCGCGTGGTTTTTATCAGAAAGCAGGCAGATCGACGAAGAAGCCAACCATTGCCGCACTTGCAGATTGTTATGGATTTCAGACCGATAGCGATTTTACGAAAAGTTCGATCGAGTCGTTCATCGACGATGCCGAATTCTCATCTGATAGAATGAGCGGATATAGCTTTTACGATCTCTTTTATTGGGAGACGCGAATGTCTGTGTGGCAGGCGAACGTAATTCTGGAGTCCGATGTAGCATTCGAGACCGTCGTACCTCTCAACAACCGAAAAATACTTGCAGGGTTGTTAGCGTATCCATTGGAAGACCGTATGGCGGGCTCATTCTTTAAAGAAGCCATTGCTGAATTGTCGCCCGATCTTCTGTCCGAGCCATTCAATGCCCACGAAGCCGGTCGAAATTCATTCAAGGCCAAACTGCCAGATCCTGTGAGAAAAGCCTTACGGACGCTAAACCGGCGGATAAAAACCCGTCTGTAGCTTCGATGCCCCCTAGCTTTGATGAACTTTTGATCCAAACTGCGCAATCGCTTCGCGATAGGATCGGATAACGAACGCTACATCGAATTTTTCTTGCATTCGCATGCGTCCGGACGCTCCCATCTGTTCCCGTTCATCGAATGTGAGGCTGGCAAATCGCCCAATCGCCGTGACGAGCGATGAGACATTACGTGGGACACACAAATATCCGGTTTTGCCGTCACGTACGATGTCGCGACATCCGGGCATGTCAGTCGTGATGATGGGCCGGGCCATTGCTGCCGCCTCGATCAGCGATCGCGGGGCGCCTTCGGGATAATAGGATGGCAAAACGACACAGTCGGCTTCCTCGATCAACGCGGGGACATCGTCGCTGGTGCCCAGATAGGAAATGTTATGTGTTTTTTCCAACTCGCGCGCTCGATCCAAACTGATCGCGGTTCTGTTCGCCGAACCCGCTTCGCCTACGAGTTGGAAGCGCGCCTGCGGCATCGTCGCATGTAAAGTTCGTGCAGCTTCGGCATATTCGAACACACCTTTGTCTCGCAAAAGCCGCGCAATCATGATGAATGTAAGTTTCTCGCTTCGATCATGGGCCGCAGCGGGCCGAAACGCCTCTAAGTCAATGCCCGATCCGGGCAAAAGCTGCGTTCTCTGCGCGGCAACGATCTTGTGCCGACAAAACCGATCGCGATCGTTCGAATTCTGGAAAAATACCAACGGGCAAGCGCGAAAGGCATTGCGATACAGTGCGATGGTTGCAGATTGCAGCATTCCGCCCGATTGGAAGGCCGTGCCAAGACCGGTGACGTTAGGTACGAAAGGAATAGCGCGCTTGGCCGCCGCCATCGCACCGAAAACGTTATTCTTGATCGTGAACCCTAAAATCATATCCGGTTGAATAGCGTCGAAATGACGCCCCATCCGGCGTCGCAGTGCCAGTTCGGCTAAAGGATTAAGACCTTTACGATCCATTTGAAGATGAGTGAAAGAACAACCCAGTGCTGCGAGTTCGCCGACACTATCATCGATCGGTGCTAGAATATGCAGTTGATGGCCGTCCGCCAACAGTGCTTCCACCAAAGGCTTCCGAAAATTTATAATATTCCAAGCGGTATTGACCGTCAGACAGATCCGCAAAATTCCACTCCTTCATGCTCGATGTTCGATAGCTCGATGCTTCTCTGCGCGACGCGCAATCGCGGCGAAAGATGCGACCGAGTAGTCGCCGGTAAGCGGCATTGCGCGCTATTGGTTAAGGCGCGTTCGGTCAATCATGTGAGAAACAAGGACTTTGCGTATGAAGGGAAAAACGCTATCGGCGTTCCCGTATCCTACCTAACTCGCGGAATGACCGTAAAATAGCCACTCGGGACGATTTAAAAAACCATGCCAAGAACGCGGCAAACCAAGGGCACGGCGCATGGCGTGCAGACTTTCGACCTAATCGTCTTCTACGCGACAGTGTTTTTTATTGCAGTGTTGGGTGGCAGTTCGCGATATGATCTCGTCCAAGTCGTCGTTCTTCAGCCCCTGTTATGGATTTGTCTCGCGATAGCGGTGCTGCGAATGCACCACATTCGCGACTTCGAAATTCCAGTGCTGTTGGCCGTAGTTTACGGTTTGTGGCTGTCGCTGCAGCTCATCCCACTGCCATTCGCAATCTGGTCGCAACTTGCCGGAAGGGAGCCGATAGCCGCGGTAGACCTTCAGCTAATCGGTGAAACGTGGCGGCCGCTGTCCCTTACGCCATCGCGGACGTTGAATGCCTTGGCTTATTTACCAGCATTACTGGCCCCGATGATCGCCGCTATCAATTTAGGGCGGCGGCTACCGTTCCACGTGGTTTCGGCCATATTGGCTATAGCAGTAATGTCAGGGCTGATTGGGTTGGTCCAAATCCTAACCGGCTCTTTATATTTTTACTCGGTGACGATTATTGGCAGAGCCGTTGGGTTGTTTGCAAATCCCAACCATACCGCTGTTTTCGGCAGCATCGCGATGGTGATTGCCGGTGCGGCAGCGTTGGTGAAGCCAAAAGGGATACTGCGTAGCTTGCTTGTCGCAACAGCGGTGCTCCTGCTTTTTACGACCATCACCAACGGATCGCGTGCGGGATTGGCAACGCTCATGCTCGCGATCGCGGCGCTTCTGGTCTGTGTTTGGTTTTCGCTTGATGGCGGATCGGCGAAGCGCGCCAGGAGAGGTTTGTCGCATACGGGGTGGCGCATTATTGGAATTGGCGCGGCGACGGTAACTATCGGCGCTATAGCTATGCTTTTTATCATGTCGGATCGAATTCCAGCTCTACAAAGTTTGGCAGAAGAAGACCCGTTGAGTGATTCGCGGTTTCGAATTTTCCCTGTTTTGGTCGATATGGTTCGGACCTATTTTCCTTGGGGAATTGGTGTTGGTGCATTCGAAGAAAGTTATTACATCAGCGAACCTGCCGAACTTCTTAAACCGAACTATCTGAACATGGCGCATAACGATATCATACAGGTGGTTATCGAAGGCGGCATCATCGGCGTGGGGTTTATTGTCGCCATCTTATTTGCGATCGCTCGTGCTTTTAAAAATTCTATTCGATTGCTAGGGCGAAGGACGGTGGCGTCTCTTGCGATTGGTATTATCGGCGTTGGCGCGATCGTGTTTGCCGGAAGCGCTTTTGACTACCCTTTGAGAACTCCGATTTTCCAGGCCACGCTAGCCATGCTTTTCGTACTCATCTATGCCGCATCGCATCAGCGCAATGATCACGAGACCATGGATTGATCGCTTCGGAATTGCGAAATCGCAGCTACTTATTATAGAGCTGCAATCGCCATCTTTCCGGAACTCTCGATGGATTTGGCGTATTATCAGGAACCGTGAAATCAATGTCGTTCAAATCTTTAATTTCCGGTGTGCTCGTCTGCGTTCTATGCGTGGGGTGCGCCTCCACCGATAAACCAATCGGGATCTCTTCAGAGATATCCGTCACGAATTTATCGGAATTGCCTGCCCCGCGCGTGGAATCGCTTGCCCTGATAGATCCGTTGGATCGGGTGGCGATCACGGTCGTGCAGGATGAATCGATTAGCGGCACCTATGTCGTCGACGATTTGGGTGGGATAAATTTCCCTTATATCGGTAGCATCAAAGCAGTTGGCCTCACCCCTACGGAATTGTCGCTCGCTCTGCAGCGGCGCTTGGCCGATGGTTATATCGTCAGTCCGTCGGTCAACGTCGTGCCAAGCGATCTGATCGCACCGTCCGTTTCGGTCGGTGGTCAAGTGGCAAGGCCCGGGGCATATCCAGCTCGCGATGCAGAAACCCTGATGAGAACGGTCAATAGAGCCGGGGGTCTGTCGGAATATGCCGAACTCGACGATGTTCTCATATTTCGCTCCGTAGATGGTGAGAAGTATGTCGGCGTGTATAATTTGGGTGCGATCAACAGGGGGAATTATCCAGATCCGAAAACATATCCCGGGGATATCGTAATGGTGGGTGACAACGTTGCGCGCCGACGTTTCGAGAGTATTCTGGAGGGCGTAACCGCCGGTCTCTCGACTTTGGTTCTGGTTGATCGGATCGGCCGATGAGCGCGAACAGACAGAACGTGACTGTACCTGGCGAGAACAATCCCGTTTCTGCTTCGGCCTCCGTTTCGAATATGAATGGCGAACCGCATGCCGCGATCGACTTCTGGCGGCTATGGCGCCGTGCCGTCGAACATCGTTTGCTGGTTCTGGGTGTCTTATTGGCGGCCTGCGTTGCGGCTGTTGCAGTTACTTTGCTTCAAACTCCGCTTTACATGTCGACGACCCAGATCGAAATCAGTCGCGTCGACAATGGTGGAACTTCCAGTACCGAAGCGGACGGAGGTATCGTCGGCGAAGCGCGCGATCAACAGTACTACAATACACAATATCAACTGCTTCAGTCACGCAGCATCGCCGCGAGCGTTGTGGAAGCCGAAGATCTAACGCAGGAACCGGTTTTTCTCGAAGCATTCGATATAGACGGCTCCGAAATTTCGCCGGAACTTGCGATATCGTTGCTTCAGGAAAACGCGACCATCGAAGCGGTCCCCGAGTCCAATCTCGCGAATATTTCGTTCAGCAGCCCGAACGCCGGCCTTTCATCCTTGATCGCCAATACGTGGGCGGACGAGTTTCTTCGCATGAATTACGAGAAACGTTTCGGGAACGTCGTTCTGGCCCGCGAACAGCTCCAGGATCAGCTGCAGGAGATGCGGGTAAGACTGGAAGACTCCGAGGCTCGATTAAACAATTACGCGAATTCGAATGGAATAATCGTCACGGAAACGACGTCCGACCAGGGCGACGCAACGCGAAGTACGCTTCTGGCTGCGGAACTGTCGGCGCTGAGTTCTGCCCTGGGTCAAGCGACAGTCGAGCGGATCGCGACGCAGAGCACGGCAAACAGTGGTGCCAGTCCTACGGTCGCTGCGCAGCCTGCTTTGGCACAAGCGCAAGCCGAACTGGCAAGTGCGCGCACCACTTTCGGTCCGCAGCATCCAAACGTCGAGGCGTTGGAAGCGCAGGTCGAAGCGTTACGTGGGTCGGCAGCAGCCTCCACCAGCGATTTTCGTAACAGTCAACGAGCACAATATCGGGCTGCTTTGCAAAAAGAGCGGGAGCTTCAGCAGAGGTACGACGATCTGACAAACCGGTACCTCGCCCAGCAAAGCAATGGTGTACAATACGGCATTCTGGAGCGCGAAGTACGGACGAACCGCGAAATTTACGACGGCTTGCTTCAGCGCTACAAAGAAATCGGTACGATCGGTAGCGGCACCAACAACATGAACGTCGTCGAGGTTGCTCGACCAGCGGGAAGCCCTTACTATCCATCGCTGCTCATCAACCTGTTGATCGCATTGGCTTTGGCGATCCTGCTAATTGCCGCGATCCTGTATCTTATCGACCTGTTCGATCAGACCATTCGCGATCCGGAAGACGTTAACCGTGAGTTCGGCCTGCCTCTGCTTGGCATAATTCCTATATCCGAGGGCGTTTTGCGCGATGATCTGGGCAACTCGTTCTCCGCCATATCGGAGGCCTATACATCGACGCGAAGTTCACTTCAGTTTGCGTTCCGCGATAACCCCGTCAAATCTCTGATGCTCACCAGCTCGCATCCGGGGGAAGGCAAAACATCGAGCTCATTAGCCGTCGCAAAGAGTTTTGCTGATCTCGGCGAACGGGTCATTCTTGTCGATCTGGACCTAAGACGTCGGGGGCTTTCCAAGCTTGTCGGTGGAGATTCGCATTCCGGTGGAACGACTAAGTTTCTTACAGGAACTGAAGATCGTCTGGCTGCCGATAAGCTTGAAGAGTTCGGTGTGGATTTCCTGGGCGCACGATCGAGCGATGTTACGCCGGTAACCTTACTAGCAAGCTCAAAATTACGAGCGTTGTTAGACGCTCTAGAAAGTCAGTATGATCGCGTGATAATCGATGGCCCGCCCGTGATCGGTCTCGCCGACGCGCCTCAAATCAGCACGCATGTCGGTGGCATCGTATTCATTATTCAAGCGAATAGCGGTAGCAATCGTGCTGTACGCCGCGCCCTATCCCGTTTGCGCGACGCGGATGCCAATATGGTTGGGGCAGTTTTGAGCCAAGTCGATAGTCGCAACAACATGTATGGTTATAGTTATGAGTACATGTACAATTATGTAGAAAAAGCCGATTGATGGCCAATCGGCTAAGTAAAGGGCTTGTTGCAGGCTTGTGTGCGATTGCCGCATTGGGTGCCGGCGCCCAGGGTTTGTCCAACGTCGCTACTAAGAAAAATCCCAGTTTGGCGGCGTCCCTCTCGCCATATGCATCCGAACCCCTTGAACAGATAATGCTTGGTAATTTGCGACCGGAAGATAGTGGGGATGCTATAGACACGAGCGATGCTGTCAGCCCTGCTCGACAAGCGTTCAAACGTGAACCTTTGGCTACCGAAGCCGCTGCAATTCTTGCGATGACGTTGGGTACGCAAGATTCCCGCAATTCGGCGATTGAGGCCGTCAACAGCCTATCCAGACGCGGGCGCGCGATGAACTTGGCAGTTCTTCAAAACGCAGTTCCGCGTAACGATTCTGAACGAAGTATCCAAGTGTTGAACAATGCCTTCTTGGTTTACCCAAATCTGGCTCAGCAATGGCTGCCGAGTATGCGCGCTTATCTGGCGGACGCACAAAACATACCTGCGTTTCACAAGGTTCTACAGACCGACCCCGCTTGGGCTGACGCTTTTTTCGAATCTTCGAACGTTTCGGCAAACGTCCTGGTCAATTTGGCCAGACTTCGGATAACGCTGGATAAAAGCGTAGCGTTGGAGCACGAAACAGAGCGAATGCTGATCACGAGACTGGCGAAGGCTAACTTGTGGCCGGAAGCTTTCGCTTTGCACGCGTCATTAACCGGCGATGCGTCGACCGAAAAGTCGATGACGATCGACTGGCAAGCGGATTACCCACCCTTCGATTGGGAATTTGCGGATGAACGGCGGTTCTACGCGCGTTCGGACGCTGGCGGCCGTGCGCTGCGAGTTAGAATAACGCCCGGCAAAGGTGGGCTGTTGGCGGGTCGGATCGTTCAGGTACCGACAGGCGCTCGCACCTTGTCCCTAACGCACTCTCTCGAACCCGCCCGAGGTTTGGAGAACATGACATTGAGCGCAGCATGCGTTGGTTCGGAGGCCGAAATAGCATCCACGAAATTCCGTATACAGAACGCCACCGTTTCTTTGGCTGATGCGTCTTGCGAATGGATTGCCATAGCCATTGTCGGCCGGGTGTTTTCGACGGGGAGTGCGATCAAAGGTGAAATCGATCGTCTGGAATTCAAACGCTAACGCCATGTCACTTTGCGCCATGACCGGTCAAAACGACATAGGCTGTCCGCATAATCACGATCATGTCCAGCCAAAGCGAAAAATTCTTGATATAATAAAAATCATATTCCAATTTTCGGGCGACCGATCTTTCATCCGAGACATGCCCCTGGTTCACTTGCGCCCAACCGGTGATGCCAGGTTTGACGACATGGCGGTACGAATAGAAATCCATCCTTTCGCCATACCATTCCGAAAGGGTCGCCGCTTCGGGGCGCGGGCCAATCAGACTTAATTCCCCACGCGCCATATTCCACAATTGCGGTAATTCGTCGATCCGAGTTTTCCGAAGAAAAGCGCCGAATTTCGTTATGCGAACGTCGCGCTTCTGGGTCATCGAAGATTCGATGGTCTCCGGCTCCTGCGAAATGCGCATTGTGCGAAGCTTATAGATCGTAAAGCTCGCCCCCCGATACCCAATCCGTCGCTGCTTGAACAAGGGGTGCCCCGAACTGTCAATCATAACTGCCAATGCTGCAATGATGATTATCGGAAGGCATAAACACAGCCCCAAAACACCGACGATCCGATCAACGATACTTTTTACCGCAAAGAAGAACGACGGGGGGCCGAGCGTACCAAAGCTGTTTTCGCTGATATGGTCGACTTTCACTCTACCGGTCAGCGATTCACGAACATGGGTAACGTGGTATACGGTGGCCCCATGAAGGACCGCAGCAGCAATCGATTTTTCCCATTCGGGCGTAAGATCCTCCCGCAAATCCGCGATAATAGCAAAAGGCCCGACAATCTCGGCAGGCTTCTCGCAGATTTTGAAATGCATACGCGGTAAATCGGCGAGTAATGCATTTACCCTTGGATTCGGAACTAGAAGGAAGGGTGATATCTGTGCCTTGCGATTAAGCGTCGTCAGAATCCACGAGGTGGTGATTGCCGCTATCAGTCCGACGCTCAACAGTAAAACACTATAGGGCACGCGGAGCCAAAGTAGGATGAAGACCGAAACCAACCACCCGGGAAGAAAGGCCGGCACCAAAAAGGCAAATCGCCGCGCCCCCGGAAACAGCCGCAACCTCCGATAGTTCAATAAACTGACAAAGTTTGCGGTGAATGCAATAATTAGCGAGTTTACTACAATGGGGCTATCGAGCAGGTCCGGCGTAATTATGGCGGCAAGAAGTACTTGCGATAGCCAGGCGGTAAACAGTATTACCGGCAACTGGAACCTGAATTTGTCTGTTATCGGTTGATAGTGCAGTGATATCTGGTTCGCATAATCGATAAGAGAAATATCTTCGATCTCATCTCCCTGATTGCCTTCGTCGGCGGAATTCATGCTTTCAACGTCTTTCATAATACAAGCTGTTCCGAGGATTCCGCCGAATTTTCCTGCGAGCCGGTGGTTCAAAGATTGGCGAGCGGTCAAGCCATAGCACGGCCATAGGAACTGACGTTGCCGGCCAATGTTGTCGAATACGAGCATAGGTGATTTACGACAACCCTACGTGATCGCGTAATTATTTCTCCAGCCAACTCAAACTGCTGTGTCCACCGTTCCATCAGCGATCGATTGCCAAGTGCTTCGAAATGCCTGCTCCTTGATTATCAAATGCGCAGTATCCATAGCGTAAATCCGGCTCGCTGGGGGTGGTTCACTTTATTGGCGTGCCCTATCGAACACCCTTAATTTAAGATTGCAGGACTCATGAAACAGAACCGTAAGGGCATTATATTAGCGGGTGGATCGGGCACGAGATTGTACCCGCTCACGCGCGACGTATCCAAACAGCTTATGCCGATCTTCGATAAGCCGATGATCTATTATCCGCTATCGACGCTGATGCTCGCGAACATTCGGGATATTCTGATAATTACGACGCCGGAAGACCAAGAACAGTTTCGGAGAGTTTTGGGAGATGGAACGGCCTTCGGCATTGATCTGAGCTACGCGGTACAGCCCGAACCGCAGGGGCTGGCGCAAGCGTATCATATTGCGGCCGATTACGTTGGAAACGACCCTAGTGCATTGGTTCTTGGCGATAACGTCTTTCATGGTCACGGGTTGCAGGACCTGTTGGCCAACGCGACCGCGCGCGTCGATGGGGCAAGCGTATTTGCCTATCGCGTAAACGATCCTTCTGCCTATGGCGTGGTTGCTTTCGACGAAGATGGCACTGCGTTATCACTCGAAGAAAAACCGGAAAAACCGCAGTCGAACTTTGCGGTAACGGGTCTTTATTTCTACGATGGAACTGCAGTCGATCGCGCGCGTGATTTGAAACCTTCCAAACGCGGCGAGCTGGAAATTACCGATCTCAATCGGCTCTATTTGGATGATGGCCGCTTGTCTGTAGAGATCATGGGCCGGGGTTATGCTTGGCTCGATACAGGCACGCATGCTTCCCTCCTCGATGCTGCCTCTTACGTTCGTATAACTGAAGAGCGTCAGGGTTTGAAAATCTGCTGCCCCGAAGAAATCGCCTGGCGGCAAAAGTTCATCGATGACAAACAGCTAGAGGCCATTGCCGCGCCTTTAAGAAAATCGGGTTATGGTGACTATCTTATGCGATTGTTGCACGAAGGTCTCGTTTGATGCGAGTTTCCACTTTCGATATCGAGGGGCCATTGCTTTTGGAGCCGAAAGTCTTCGGCGACCATCGTGGTTTCTTTTTGGAAAGCTGGAATGCAGCAGGCTTTGCCGAAGCCGGCCTTGCTATCGATTTCCTGCAGGATAACCATTCACGCTCGCAGCAGGGCGTTCTTCGTGGCCTGCATTATCAAAATCCGCTACCGCAAGGCAAACTGGTTCGTGTCGTCAACGGCGCAGTTTTCGATGTCGCGGTCGATTTGCGTCAGTCGTCGGCGACTTTTGGCCGATGGATCGGGATAGAATTATCCGGCGAAAATCAGCGAATGTTCTGGGTGCCGCCCGGTTTCGCCCATGGTTTCCTCACACTGGAGGATGACACGGATTTTCTTTACAAATGCGACGCCTATTACACGCCGACACACGAACACACTCTTGCATGGGACGACCCGACGGTAGCAATCGATTGGCCGATCGGCGGGCTAGACGTTCAATTGTCCGATAAGGATCGTTTAGGCTCACCGTTGCAAGCTGTAGAGGCGTTCGAATGAAGGTCCTGCTATTCGGTGCCAATGGGCAAGTCGGACGTGCGTTGAAAGCTTCCGTGCGGGAAGATATGGACCTGGTGTCGATCGGTCGAAGCCAATGCGATCTCTCCGATCCCGATGCAATTTATAAAACCGTAACGAACACGGCTGCGGATCTCATTATAAATGCCGCAGCTTTTACCGCGGTAGATCGCGCCGAAACCGATAGAGACGAGGCATGCGCGATCAATTCGGATGCAGTCGGGGCGATGGTATCCGCCGGTTCCGGTAAGCTTGTTCACATCAGTACCGATTTCGTTTTCGACGGCACCCAGGCGCGGCCATATCGTCCGCGTGATAAGCGTAACCCACTATCTGTTTATGGCTCGACGAAAGCGCAGGGAGAGGATCACCTGCGAGATGATGATCTGCTGATACGCACTAGCTGGGTCTATGCAGCCGGTGGCCGTAATTTCGTTCGCACGATGCTCGGACTTATCCGGGAACGAGATGAGCTGCGTGTCGTCGCCGATCAGATCGGTGCGCCTACATGGGCCGGCGGGCTCGCCGAAACCATTTGGGCTCTGGTTGCCGCTGATGCCTGCGGGGTTTTCCATCACAGTGATGCTGGCGTCGCCAGTTGGTACGATTTCGCCGTTGCGATCCGGGAAGAGGCATTAGCGGCGGGGTTGTTGTCCAACGCCGCAGCGGTCAATCCGATTGCGACCGAAGATTGGCCTACCCCAGCGACAAGACCCGCCTTTTCATTATTGGATTGCAGCACGACCCGCGAATTTTTGCAGGACGGGTTCACACATTGGCGCACCAATCTTCGCAATATGCTGACAGAGGAAAAAAACCTTGGCTAATCTACTTGTTACGGGCGGTGCGGGTTTTATCGGTGGTAATTTCGTTCGGTACTGGGCTGATCGCCACCCGGAAGATGCATTGGTAGTGTTAGACTGCCTGACTTATGCGGGTAATGCGTCGACCATCTCGGGCATTACCCAAGCCATTCTGGTCGAAAGCGATATTCGCGATACGCCTTTGGTAGAAGGACTTTTGCAAGATCATGGGATCGATAGAATCGTTCATTTCGCAGCGGAAAGCCATGTTGACCGTTCGATAACGGGACCCGACATATTCATCGATACCAATATCCTGGGTACGAACAGCTTACTCAAAGCGGCACGGGCCGTGTGGCTGGATAAGGAAGGTCGCGAAGACCATCTGTTCCACCACATATCTACCGACGAAGTTTACGGTTCATTGGAGCCGGATGCGCCGGCCTTTACCGAGAGTCATCCATATTTTCCCAATTCGCCCTATTCAGCTTCAAAGGCAGCTTCGGATCATCTTGTCCGGGCCTATCATCATACATTCGGTCTGCGGACGACCACAACGAATTGCTCCAACAATTATGGACCGTACCAGTACCCCGAAAAGTTGATCCCCCTGTTTCTGCTCAATGCGCTGCGGGGACGGGGTCTGCCGATATACGGGGATGGAATGAATGTTCGCGATTGGCTGCATGTAGAAGACCACTGCCGGGCGATCGAAACATGCATGGACCGTGGGAAAGCAGGGGAAACCTACAATATCGGGGGCGGAGAAGAGCTATCCAATATCGCAGTAATCGATCGTATATGTGCCGTAGTCGATCAGGCGTTTGAAAATATTGATGGCATATCAGATCGGTTTCCAAACGCGCCCGCTGCCAAGGGACAGTCCACAAGCAAACTCAAAACTTTCGTATCCGACCGCAAAGGGCATGATCGCCGCTATGCTATCGATGAACGAAAGGCCCGGGCGGAGCTTGGCTACGTTCCTCAGCACGGTTTTGAAGACGGGCTTCGAGAAACTTTGCATTGGTACCTCGATAATGAAGACTGGTGGAAGCCCTTGACGAAAGATTGAGGGTAGCATTCCCACCGTAATTCAATCGGCAGCCTTCCTTTTGCGAAACATCGTTACAAACCCTGCCTGTTTTGCGAGCCGCATTGCATTTTGGTAAGACGTATAACATAGATTTGAATAAGGTCGGACGGCCTGATATGATCGTTAATGCCCTGTCGTTGATACAGGGGACTTTTTTTGCACATTGTTTCGATTGCGCTGGGTGGTTGTCTACGTGGCGAACCTGTGTCCTACGGTATTACGGAAGATACGGGCGGGCATATAACGTATGTTTTGGGCGAGATGCGCGCGCTGGCGCAGCGCGACGATGTGTCTCACGCGGAGATCGTAACGAGACTTTTCGATGCCCCCGAGTTGGGTGCCGTCCACGGACAACCGAGCGAAGTTCTCGGCCCGAAGGTTAGCATTACGCGTATCGATAGCGGCGACCGGCGTTATTTGGCGAAAGAATCTTTGGCGGCAGACCGCCGCGCATATGCGGACGCGCTTATTGCCGAATTGAGAGCCCGCGATCACCTGCCCGATCTTATCCATGCTCATTTTGCCGATGCGGCCGATGTTGCGCGTAGGGTCGAACAGGCTTTGGGCATACCGTTCATCTATACGGCGCATTCCTTAGGCATCGACAAGATGAAATCGGGCGGGTCGGAGATGGCGCTTCGCGCGCGTATCGCGGAAGAAGACGCAGCTATACGGCATGCTTCGGCGATTATCGGATCGTCGCGCGATGAGTGCGAACGGCAAATTTGCGCATATTCTTCGGCACAGGTCGATCGTATCCATGTCATCCCGCCGGGTATCGACCGCTATACAGCCGGCAACTCCGACGAGAACATTGCGGCGGCACAGCATCTCATCGCCCCCTTTCTGCGTGACCCCAACAAGCCCACCATTCTTACGATCGCCCGTCCAGTTCGTAAGAAAAATCTCATCGCGCTACTCGATGCGTTCGCAACAAACTCTCATTTGCGATCGCATTGTAACCTTGTCGTCTTAGCAGGACAGCGCAATGATCTCGATAGCGGAGAAGCCGAACATTGCGAGGTCTTGACCGAGCTTGTGAACGCAATCGACCGATACGATCTTTATGGTAGCATTGCTTACCCTAAAAAACATAGCGCCCAACACACCGATGGGCTTTATAGATTGGCGGCAAAGAATGGTGGTGTTTTCGTAAATCCGGCTTTGGTCGAACCCTACGGTCTGACCATTTGTGAAGCAGCAACATACGGACTTCCAGTCATTGCCACGAATGTCGGCGGCCCGGTCGATAGTGTGCGAGAACTGGGCCATGGCGAATTGGTGGACCCCACCGATCGTGACCGGATTTCCGCCGCTATTATTCAAATGATCAACGATGATCAGCGTTGGAATGTGTTGTCGAACAATGGATTGCGAAACAGCGAAGCCATGAGTTGGGCCAATTACGCCGAGCAATTCATGCAGCTCGCCCAATCGATACTAAGTCGCAAGGCAACGTTCCCAACAGCCGATACGGCCCAATATCGCTCCCTCGTCGTCAGCGACTTGGACAACACGCTCACTGGTTGTAACCGGGGTGCCCGCCGGCTCGCCGATTTCTTTGCGCGGCGTTCGGGTTTCGGGTTCGTAGCCGCCACCGGTCGTTCTATCATCGAAGCGCAGCGAATTGTTCGCGAATGGGGTTTGCCCGACCCCTTGGCCTGGATCACATCGACAGGGTCGGAAATCTATTGGCGTCGGGATGGACGACTGGTCCGCGATTCCGAATTCGATTGCATGATCATGCCCGATTGGAACCCCGACGCCGTTCGTAAAGCTCTTGCGAAAATTGAAGGTCTGATGCCGCAACCGATCTACGAGCAGCGTCAATTCAAGCGGAGCTATTTTTACCAGAACGATGCGACAATCGACCGGGTTGTGCGGGCGTTGCGTGACGGCGATCAGGATGTGCGGATTATCCCTAGCCATGGCGACCTCCTCGACATCCTGCCGAAAAATGCAGGCAAAGGCCGGGCGATGCAGCACGTTGCAAGAATGCTCGATATTCCGGCGGAGCGGGTTGTTGCGATCGGCGATAGTGGAAACGATATCGATATGCTGACTATGTGTCAGAATGCGGTGATGGTGGGTAATTACGCGCCCGAACTGGCCAGTTTGTCAAACCGTCCCAACGTTTACGTATCGCGCCGCCATAATGCTGCAGGGGCCCTGGAAGGCATCTTTGCGCATCACAGCCGACAAAAAAGGCAGAACATCGATCGAAAGCGCGCATCGTGAGCAGGCTCGGGCCGATCGGTTATTTCGTCCACCATCAAGGGCGCGGTCACGCGGAGCGGGCAGCGGCATTGGCGAACGAGATTGTTAGGCGCAGGCCTGTTACTTTGTTTTGCGCGCGCGATGATATTTTTCCGAACATGGACGAACGCATCGAAATCGTAACCATTCCATCTCTGTTCGAACCCACCGGCATCGAAGCGTCCGGCATGGCCAATATGCCCATGCCCCGTACCACGCACTGTGCGCCGATAGGTTGGCCTTCCATAATTGCGGCCACCGCGCGAATATCGTCATGGTTTGCCGAACGAGCGCCCGCTTTATTCATTACGGACGTTTCGGCGGAACTTGCGCAATTATCGCGCCTATGTGCGGTGCCGCATGTCTGCGTCCTACAGCACGGCGATCGCAGCGATCCAGGCCATATGGTCGCGTATGAAGGCGCTGTTGGCTTATTGGCGCCCTACGCCGATCGATTCGAACAAGACGACCGGCCACGTAGGATGCAAGTTAAAACCCATTATGCACCGGGTGTGGGAATAGAACTACGCGATATTCCTACACAGCCCGAGGCCCGCAAGGCTCTCGGCCTGAGCAGTGAAAGGGAAATCATCCTGGTTATTGCCGGCAGTGGCGGCGATGGTACGCCAGCTGCCCCGCTGACATTGGGTGCGCGGGCGGAGCCCGATACGCGGTGGATCACTATCGGCGAAACGCAGTCGAGTTGGCATGAAACATCGCCCGGGAATCTCGAACATCGCGGTTGGGTGAACAACCCCGAACAATGGATCGCGGCTGCCGATCGCATCGTATCGTCTTGCGGCAACACGACGGCGCATATGGTTTTGGGGGCACGAAAACCATGGGTTGTCGTGCCGGAATGGCGTTATTTCGATGAGCAATTATGCAAGGCGGCGGTGCTCGAGCGGGAAGGTTGCGCTGCAGTCTCTCCGCATTGGCCATCCCATCGTAACGCTTGGGACGACATATGGGCCACAGCCCGCGCGCTCGACCCGAACCGTCAGAAGAACATCGCGGATCCCGATGCAGCCGAAAAGGCAGCAGAGTGGCTCGAGGATCTCTGCGAACGAATATGGGCCGGATATACGGAAAACGCCACGAAACTGGAGATTGTCGCGTGAAAATTTCGGTATGCACTCTGGCTCATGGTCGTGACGAACATTTGTGTAATCTCGTGCGTGGCCTGCAAATGGCGAATGAACAGCCGCACGAACTGGTGATCGCCGTCATGCAGGATCGTGAATATGATCTACCTGCGACCCGTTTTCCAGTTCGGCAAATTGTAATGGGAAGCACGGATACTCCCTTGGCCCACGCGCGCAATGTCGCGGCGGAAACGGCAAAGGGGGAACTTCTGGTGTTTCAGGACGTCGATTGCATCCCGCATCCCGACCTTCTCGGAGACTATCGCGCGGCTTGCGATGCGACTTCTGGAGTATTCATGGGCGAGGTCGGCTATTTGCCGAAAGGCGCAGTCGAGCAGCGTCTGGATTTCGACGCATTCGATCGGGTTGCCGTCAAACATTCCGAACGAGCCGGCCCTCCGGAGGCCGCGGTCGGACCTTGCAACGATTACCGATGCTTCTGGTCGCTCAACTTTGCTCTACGCAAAGAAGATTTCGCCCTTGTGGGCGGGTTCGATGAACATTACGTCGGCTATGGCGGCGAAGACACCGATTTCGGACGAATGATCGCAGAAAACGACATTCCGATCTGGTGGGTTCGAGGTGCCAAATCATATCATCAATATCATTCGCACCATATGCCCCCCGTGCATCATCTCGACAGCGTGCTTGCCAATGCGATGGTATTTCAACGCAAATGGGGCCGACCGACGATGGAGCATTGGTTGCGCGCCTTTACACTTATGGGTCTGATCGAGCGTGCGGGCGACGGCTTTCGCAAATTGCGCGAACCGAACGAAGATGATTTGGCGTTGACCCGCCAGCAGGCCGATCAGCCATTCGCGAGCAGTGCCGCCATCCTTGATTTTCTGGAAGATCAGGCGGCTTCGGAAACCAAATCCGCCGCGGCATAGCGTATCGCATCGGTGTAGCAGGCTTCATAACCACGGATCATAGCGGGTATCGACAAGCTATCGATCGCGCGCGCCCGACAATCCTTTCGGTTGACTGCCCCAACGCGATCGATCGCAGTTGCCAATGCGCCGACATCGCCAGCCGGCACAACGATGCCGCAATCGCCTATCACTTCGCGCATGGCCCCTCGATCGAACGCCACGACGGGTACGCCGCAGGCCAATGCCTCTGCCGCGACCAATCCGAACGGCTCGTCCCACATGGGCGTCACAAGCGCGCCTTTCGCCTTTGCCAAGATCGGCGCAAGGTCTGCCGCGCAAGCGTGACCGTGATATTCGAGCCCGTCGATCAGCAAGGGCTCGACCCGGTCCGAAAAATAGGATGCATCTTCTATCGGGCCGAAGATACGCAGTTTCGCGCCCGCGATGCGTGCCGCAGTGACGGCTTCGGCCACTCCCTTGTTCGGCACGATACGTCCGGCCCAGGTCCAATAGTCGGAAATATCATCTGTCGATATCCATGCATCGCAATCGATACCATTGGGAACGACCCGCATATTGTTCCGGCATAGTTCACTCCATGCCGATAGCTGGCTGTGCGATGTGACGGTAAATTGAGCGTGACCGATATCGGCCACCTGTTTCACCGCAGCCGCCATGGCGCCGAAGGGTGGCACATGGTGCGATGTAACGCACGCAATTCGCTCGCGCGCGGCCCATTCGATAATGGCCGGGTGTAGCGAATTGTTATGCACGACATCGAAGCCGTCTGCCAAAATCTTTGCTTTGGCACGATCGAAAGTCCGGGCCTGATAATCGGCAAGTTCGGGCGATCCGCGATACTGGTTCCAGGGGAGGACCGCTTCATACGGTTCGTCCGAGATCTCTACCAGATTCTCATCCTGCGAACCGGCCGCTGCGAATAAGGTGACTTGATGCCCAGCTGCGCGAAGTCCACGGCACAGGGTCGCACAATGTGCTTCCATCCCCCCGGAAAACGGCTCGGCGATGGCGTGGCGTATATGCGCCAGCACGGCGATTTTCATTGGCTGTCCTTTATTCGCAAATTCCCCTACCTAACGGACAGGTTCGCCGACCGACCGATTTACTAACATTGGTTTTACGCAGTTGGTGGATGTTTGAACATTTTCGCGAAGTATGGAGTTCGAATGGGCGAAGAAGCAGACAATAACGCGTCCGATGCCGAACTGGCCCGGTACCCGAACACCGCCCGTTTTTTGGCTGGCCGTTTGCGTACCGAGATGTCCGATGCGGAAAAGGCTCAATTGGAAGGGCTGATCGTTCAGACCGACTGGATCGACGGTCCCAAACGTTTGCTTGAAAGCGGCAAGACCTACGAACATTCGACCATGCTGATCGAGGGGTTCCTTCTGCGGACGCTAGAGGTCGGCGACAAACGCTATGCGGTCAGTTTCCATGTGCCCGGCGATTTCGTCGATTTACATTGCTTCGCGTTGAAACGGCTCGATCATAATATCGATACGATCGGCCGGGTGAAGATCGGTTACGTGCCCCATGCGGCCTTGGCGAAAGTGATGGAAACCAGCCCGCATCTCACGCGTATTCTGTGGTTCTCTACTCTTCTCGATGCGGCGATGCACCGA
>JBAUIN010000323.1:0-15138 GCA_049682975.1 Pontixanthobacter sp.
CTGTATTGCGCGCAGATGGGGGCGGAGATCATCCGCGTGGACCAGATCGGCGGCGGGCTGGATTACGATCGCTATCAGCTGACCGAAGAAGGCCGCTCGCTGAGTTGGGAAAACCTCAACCGCGCCAAGAAAAGCGTCGCGCTGGACATGCGCAGCGAAGAGGGCCGCGAATTGGTGCGCGAACTGGCCGCCGCGACGGGACAGCTCATCACCAATGTGCCGGAGCAGAGCTTCCTGTCGCATGCCGCGCTGGTTGAAAAACGCGCCGATATGATCTCCGTGCGAATAATGGGCTGGGGCGACGGACGGCAGGCGATGGATTTCACCGTCAACGCCGCCAGCGGATACCCGCTGATGACCGGACCGGCGGATTGGGACCAGGACGATGCGCCGCCGGTCAACCAATTGCTGCCCGCATGGGATTTCATTACCGGCGCCTACACTGCGTTCAGCTTGCTTGCCGCCCTGCGTCATCGCGATCACACCGGGCAAGGTAGCGAATTGCGCGTGCCATTGGGCGACGTTGCAATCGGCACGGTCGCCAATAGCGGCGCGATGGCCGAAATGCTGTATCGCGGCGCGGATCGCCCCCGCCTTGGCAATGCGATCTGGGGCGCGTTCGGCAAGGATTTCCGGTCGAAGGACGGCAAGCGCTTCATGGTCGCTGCGCTGACTTCCAAACAATGGGCCGGTTTGGTCGAGGCGTTCGACGTGGCCGAACAGATTGCCGCCATCGAAGCCAGACATGGCATCGCGTTCGCGCATAGCGACCACAACCGCTTCACCCATCGCGACGAATTGTTTGCGCTGTTCCAGAGCGTCGCCGACCGGCACGACTACGACGCGCTGGCGAAACGACTGGCGGCGGCGGGCACCACGTTCGAACGCTATCGCACCATGCATGAAGCCTCGACCGATCCCGAACTGGTCGCGAACAACCCGTTCTTCGGCCCGTCATCCGACAACCCCAGCGGCTTCGACTATCCCGCGCCGGGACCGTTCGCGAACATCCCCGCCGAAGAACGTGGTGCGCCGAAACCTGCGCCCTATCTGGGGGCGGACAGTGAAGAAGTGTTGGCGGAACGGCTGGGAATGGGTTCGGGCCAGATTGCCGCGCTGTTCGACAAGGGCATCGTGGCGGGAAGCGACGAAAGTAATTTTAGGAAACCTGCATGAATTTACGCCGCGCTGCGATCGTCAGTCCGTTACGCACACCGGTCGGGAAGTTTCTTGGAACGTTGGCCCCGTTGGAAGCGGGCGCATTGGGCGCGATTATTCTGAAAGCGCTGATCCAACGCAGCGGGATCGATCCGGCGCGAGTCGACGATGTCATATTCAGCCAAGGGTATGGCAGCGCGGAGGCTCCGGCGATTGGGCGGTGGAGCTGGCTTGCGGCAGGACTTCCGATCGAAGTACCCGGCTACCAGCTCGATCGGCGCTGCGGCTCCGGCCTGCAGGCGGTGGTCAACGCGGCGATGATGGTGCAGACGGGCGCGGCGGATATGGTGGTCGCGGGCGGCGTGGAAAGCATGTCCAACGTCGAACATTACACCACCGACATTCGTAAGGGCGTGAAGTTCGGCGATCTCACTTTGCATGACCGCCTCACACGCGGGCGGCTGATGAGCCAGCCAATCGAGCGCTTCGGGGTTATCAGCGGTATGATCGAAACCGCGGAAAACCTAGCAAAAGACTACGATATCAGTCGCGAGGCGAGCGATGCCTACGCCGTGCGCAGCCACCGGAACGCCGCCGCCGCGTGGGAGGCGGGCAAGTTCGATGCGCAGTTGGTACCGGTCGACGTACCGCAGCGTAAAGGCGATCCGGTTTCCTTCGAGCGCGACGAAGGTTTCCGCCCCGATGCCAGCATGGACACCCTCGGCGCGCTGCGCGCGATCGAGGGCGAGACCAACCCACAGGCCGTCGTCACCGCTGGGAATGCCAGCCAGCAGAACGACGCCGCCGCCGCGTGTCTGGTGGTGGCGGAGGACAAACTGGACGAATTGGGCCTTGAACCCATGCTGTGGCTCGATAGCTGGACTGCGGCGGGTTGCGATCCGGCGCGGATGGGTATCGGCCCGGTCCCGGCGGTCGAGCGGCTGTTCGCGCGCAGTGGCAAGGGGTGGGACGATATCGACCTCATCGAATTGAACGAAGCGTTTGCGCCGCAGGTTCTGGCCGTACTGAAAGGCTGGGGCTGGTCCGATGACGACAGCCGGATGGAGATGCTGAACGTCAATGGTTCGGGCATTTCGCTCGGCCATCCGATCGGCGCGACCGGGGGGCGTATTTTGGCTGATATGGCGCGCGAAATGCAGCGGAGAGATGCGCGCTTCGGGCTCGAAACCATGTGCATCGGCGGCGGTCAGGGCATCGCCGCGTTGTTCGAACGCGCGACATGAATGTCCAAACGCAATGAGCGACTGGTCTGCCTGGGTCGGGCGCGAAACGAACGCTACCGACACGCTCACTCCAACCGCCGCGAACCGCTGGCTGGCCACCTTCGACCGAGACTTGCCCAATGACGGAATCATGCCGCAAGGGGTGCATTTCTGCTTATGTACGCCGGACGTTGCGACCGATACGCTGGGTGTAGACGGCCACCCGGCCCGTTCGGCAGGCTCCGACGGTTTCCTGCCCCCCATCCCTCTTCCACGTCGTATGTGGGCCGCCAGCACTATCGAATTTATCTCTCCAATCGCTATCGGCGCGGCAATCGAACGCACGAGCCGGATCGGGTCCGTCAGCGAGAAAGAGGGGAAGTCCGGCAGTCTCGCTTTCGTCGAAATCGAACTTCTTACGATGGCAGACGGTTGCGAAGCGGTTCGCGAGCAGCAGACGCTGGTCTATCGCGACGCTGCCGCGGCTAATGCCACGTTGGCGCCTCCGCCGCCTAAAAACGCACGGTTCGACAAATCGGGTTGGCCGGTCACCCGCGTAATCACGCCGTCCACCGCATTGCTGTTCCGTTATTCCGCGCTGACTTTCAACACCCACCGCATCCATTACGACGCGCCCTATGCACGCGGGGTCGAGCGGTATCGCGGATTGGTGGTCCATGGCCCGCTCATTGCCAGTCTGTTGTTGCAACTGGCCGCGAAGGAATTGGGCGAAAACGCCGTAGGACAGTTCACCTTCCGCGCGATCTCCCCCGCGATCGCGGGGGAACTCCTGTTTTTGGCCATGCGCCCCGCCGAGAATGACATCGACGGGGGGTACGAACTCGGTGCCTTCGCGCAGGATGGTCGCCAAACCATGACGGCCAGCGTCGTCGCGCGTTAAATCGGATAGTCCGCAATCGGTTCGATGGCGGAATAGCTTTCTATACGCGGCGGGTGACCGAGCGGCTCGAATTCCAGTTCCGGCGGATCGATATGCGTATCGGGCAACCGGTCGAGTAAGTCGCGAATGAGCGTCAGCCGCCCGCGTTTTTGATCGTTGAAATCCACCAATGTCCACGGCGCATGATCGGTATGCGTCGCCGCCAGCATGGCCTCCCGCGCGCGCGTGTAGGCATCGTATTGCTGCCGCGCCGCCAGATCGATCGGCGACAGTTTCCAGCGTTTGAGCGGATCTTCTAACCGCTCCGCCAGCCGTTCTTCCTGACTCGCCTGATCTGTAGTCAGCCAATATTTGAACAACAGAATGCCATCGTCGACCAGCATCTTCTCGAACGCGGGCGCTTGTTCGAGAAACTGCTGAACCTGCGCCTCGTCCGCAAACCCCATCACCTGTTCCACCCCGGCGCGATTGTACCAGCTGCGATCGAACAGCACGATCTCGCCCGCCGACGGCAGATGCGCGACATAGCGCTGGAAATACCATTGCGTGCTTTCCGCCTCGCTTGGCTTGGCCAATGCAACCGTGCGGCATTGCCGCGGATTGAGCCGACCGCCGACCGCCCGGATCGCCCCGCCCTTACCCGCCGTATCCCGCCCTTCGAACAAGACGCAGATGCGTGCCCCGCAATGGCGCGCCCAGCGGGCCATGCCGACCAGCTCCTCCTCCAGCGGCTTCAGCAGTTTCGTGTAGTGTTTTTTCTTCATTGCGCCGTTCTGCCGCAAATTTCACGTTATTGCCAATGCTGCGCCATTCGTTACATCATGAAACCATGGCGACACTCACCGAACCGAAAACCGATTTCACGAACCTTCCCGATATGCCCGGCAATGTCTTTACGGCGCCGCTCAAACGCCCCGCGCATTTGGGCGAGGACTGGCTGGAGCCGGAACAGACGCGTTACGACAGAGCGGACGATGCGATCTGGGATGAATTGTTCGAGCGGCAGATGGGCGTGCTGCCCGGTCGCGCCGCAACCGCGTTCATGCAGGGTTTGGATAAGCTCGATCTGGGTCAGGGCGGCGTTCCGGAATTCGCACGGTTGAGCGAGGAACTCGGTACCATGACGGGGTGGAGCGTGGTGCCCGTACCCATGCTGATCCCCGATCATGTGTTTTTCTGGCATCTCGCGAACCGGCGGTTCCCGGCCGGCAATTTCATCCGCACGCGCGAGACGTTCGATTACATTCAGGAACCGGACGTGTTCCATGATGTGTTCGGTCATGTGCCGATGCTGACCGATCCGACCTATGCCGATTACATGCAGGAATATGGCAAGGCCGGTTGGAATGCGATGAAATACAACCGCCTGAAGGCGCTGGGTGCGCTCTATTGGTATACGGTGGAATTCGGCCTGATGATGGAGGGTGACGATGTGCGTGCCTATGGCGCAGGCATCCTGTCCGGCCCGACCGAAGCGGCATTTGCGGTCGAAGCGGAGAGCCCCAATCGCATCATGCTGAATGTCGATCGGGTCATGCGTACCGATTACGTCATCGACGATCTGCAGCCGACCTATTTCGTAATCGAAAGTTTCGAAGATCTATACCGCAAGACGGTCGAACGTGATTTCGACC
Organism: Pontixanthobacter sp.; assembly: GCA_049682975.1. Lineage (GTDB taxonomy): Bacteria > Pseudomonadota > Alphaproteobacteria > Sphingomonadales > Sphingomonadaceae > Pontixanthobacter. The sequence continues at coordinate 4,917 of JBAUIN010000323.1, forward strand.
GACTATACCGGAACCTGTCGCCCGCGTTCACTTATGCCAATTCGGCGGTCATCGATGTCGACAATGTGGTACATCGCGGAACGCAGGAATATTTGCTGCGCGGTGGCCGGGGGAGCGGGGCCGACCCGGCCTGACGGCCTTGGCCAACGCAGTTACACTCAATCGGATTGGGTCGTGCGTTTTGCCAACATGCGGCCCAAGACAATGACGACCACGACGCCTTTGATTCCGCCCAATGCGCCATAGACCAGCGTTTCGGGCGCTATCGAATTAAATGGCAGACCCGCACTCATGATCGAGCCGAGAAACGCCGATCCAAACGCCCCCGCGCCGATTTGCGTATAAACGCATTCGCGGTTCGTTTCGTCCAACATAATGGCGGAAATCCAACCTAGACTTCCGCCGATCGCCAATAATATCAACAAGCCCATGGCTTATCTCGCCGCCTCGTTTCTAAACCACACTTATACAGCGGAAACGGGGAATACCGGAATTTGGTTCCGTAAAATCGTCTAACTAATGTTTAGTTTGTTAACTATGTGTGTGCGTCCGTCAAAACAGCAACAATAATGCAATGCCCAACGCCACGCGGTAGATCACGAAAATCAACATGGATGCCTTGCGCAGAAAATTCATCAGGAACGCCATGGTGCCGAACGCTGCTGCAAAAGTCAGCGCGCCGGTAATCAGCGCCTCCATCGCCAGTTCCTGCCCCGCCTCGAAAATCTCCGGCACGATCAATACGCCTGCGCCGGCCACGGCGGGGATCGATAGGAGGAAGGAGAAACGCGCCGCCTCTACCCGTTTGTAACCCAAGAAACGCGCCGCGGTCATCGTTACGCCCGAACGGCTCGTGCCCGGGATGATCGCGAGTGCCTGCGCCAGACCGACGATCAGACCATCGCGCCAGGTCATGTCTTCGAAGGATTTGACCTCCCGCCCCACGAAGTCGGCGATGCCCAATGCGATGCCATAAACAATCAGATTGACGGCGATCAGATCGGTGAAACGGATGGACGCCATCAGATCGTCGTCCACCACGGTTATGCCGAACCAGGTTTCGGCGAATGCGTTGAATGCGCCCATCTTGATCGACAGGCCGAATATGACCGCCGGAATGGTGCCCAGCACGATCCACCAGAACAACCGCCGTTCCGCCGGGGCTTGCGCGCGACCCGCGCCAATGCCGATGCTGGCGAAACCGCCGCGCGCCAGCACGCCGACATCCTTCGCGAAATAGACGATGATCGCCAGCAGCGACCCCACATGCACCGCCACATCGATCAACGGCCCCTGATCTTCCCAATCGGTCAGATAGGGGATCAGGATCAAATGACCCGATGAACTGATCGGCAGGAATTCGGTAATTCCCTGCACGATCGCAATGATGAGCATCTGCAGAAAAGTCATGACCCGCGCCTCTTGGATGAAGCAGGGCCCAAGTCAATCGCCTATTCGGTGGGAGGGGGCGTTACCAGATCGAAACGCGCTTCTCCGGGGCCAGATACATCGGATCATCGGCGGTCACGTTGAACGCATCGTACCATGCATCCATGTTGCGCACTACGCCGTTAACGCGGAATTCCTCCGGACTGTGGCTGTCGGTGCGCAGACGCTGGCGGGCATTGCTTTCACGCTGCTGCGAACGCCAGACCTGTGCCCAGGCAAGGAAGAACCGCTGGTCGCCAGTCAACCCGTCGATGACAGGCACATCCTTACCCTCGGTCGCGATTTTGTAGGCGCGATAGGCGAGGCTCAATCCGCCCAGATCGCCGATATTCTCGCCCAGGGTCAGTCGGCCGTTGACGCAGGTTTCCCCATCGTCGAGCGGGCAGAAGGCGTTATATTGTTCGACCAGCGCATCGCCGCGTTCGTCGAAAGCGGCACGGTCGGCATCGGTCCACCAATTGCGCAATTCGCCCTTGGCATCCGATTTCGATCCCTGATCGTCGAAACCATGCCCGATTTCGTGCCCGATCACGCCGCCGATCGCGCCGTAATTGACGGCCGGATCGGCAGATATGCCGAAGAACGGCTGCTGCAGGATCGCGGCGGGAAACACGATCTCGTTCTTGGTCGAATTGTAATAGGCATTGACCGTCTGGGGCAGCATGAACCACTCCGTCCGGTCGATCGGCCCGCCCAGCTTGGCGATGTTGTCGGCCAGCTGCCACTGCTCTGCGGCGATTTCATTGGCCAGAGGATCGTCGGCGCGAATAACCAGATCGGGATAGGTTTCGAGGTTGTCGCGATAGCCGATCTTGGGATCGAACGTGTCGAGCTTGGCACGGGCCTGAACCTTGGTTTCTTCGCCCATCCATTCGATCTCGTCGATGCTCCGGCCCATCGCGACCCGCAGATTGGCCACCAGATCGTCCATTGCCGCCTTGCTTTCCGGCGGAAAATATCGTGCGACATAGGCCTTGCCCACCAATTCGCCCAAAGCGCCTTCGGTGGCGCCGATGGCGCGTTTCCAGCGGGCGCGCTGTTCGGGCGTGCCCTGCAACGTCTCACCATAAAATGCGAAATTCGCCTTGTCGAAACGGGTGGGTAGCGTGTCGGCATGCTGCGACAGGAAGCTCTTGGTGGTCCATGCCTGCAACGTCGCCATATCGGTCGCCTGCAACATCGCGAACATGCCGGGCATGCCGCTGCCGATTTTGTCGAGAGTATCCGCCGTCAGCCCCAATTCCTTCGCCCGTTCATCGGATGGCGGCACGGTGCCGACCACGAATTGCGGCGATGCGGACAGGCCGGTCTGGTCGAGCATGGTGGCGACCGGGAAACCATCGCCCATCGCGATCAGTTCGTCGCGCGAGAAGGCGTTGTAGGTCAAATCGCGATTGCGGCTGATCGTGCGGTCCCACACTACATCGCGGGCCAGTTGTTCCTCGAACGCATAGACGGCGCGCGCGGTGGTTTCGGGATCGGCATAACCCGCCTCGCCGAACAGGAACGCCAGATAATCGCGATATTTCGCTTGGATCGCCAACCCTTCGGGCGTGGTATCGAGGTAATAATCGCGGTCGGGCAGTCCCAGCCCACCCATGCCGAGATAGGCGACGTAGCGGTCGGATTGTTTCGCATCCACGCTGACATAACCGCCGACCGGCGAGGGATAGCCCGGCGCGCTCCACAATTTGGTGAGGTCGGTTAGGTTCTCCACCGAATTGATCGCGTCGAGATACGGCTGCGCCGGTGCCAGCCCGGCCGCTTCGATTGCGTCGGTATTCAGATAGGCTTGATACGCATCGACGATCCGCTGTTCGTCTGCCGTGCGGGTGTCGGCAGCGACCAGTTCATCGACCAATGTCTTCACATCGCTCGCCGATTTTTCGCGCAGAAGATTGAACGCGCCGAAGCGGGAAAATTCGGGCGGCAGCGGGTTCGCGTCCAGCCATTCCTGATTAACGTAGGCAAAGAAGTCGTCGCCCGGTTCGATCGTATCGGACAGAAGCGACGGGTCCACGCCCCATTCGCCGAAATTCATGGTCGGCGTGGGAACTTCCGCCTCCGCCATATCCTCTTCCGCCAGCAATGCGATCCCGGAGGAGGCCGGTTGATGGGCGGATTTATGGGCGGTGGCAGGCGTCGCGGTCAAAGCGAGCGTGCTTACGCCTAGGGCCAGTAAAGTGCGGTTCATGTCGTTTGCTCCCAGAATTCAGATCTATACGATGTCGTTATGGTTACGCCGCTTTATCCGCGGTGAATTGCAGCTTGGCGAGGTGGCTGTAGAGGCCGCCTGCATCGACCAGCTGGTCATGCGTCCCCTGTTCGACGATGCGCCCCTCCTCCAGCACCACGATCCGGTCCGCCGCGCGGACCGTGGCGAGGCGGTGGGCGATGACCAAAGTGGTGCGGTCGGCGATCAGCGCATTGAGCGCCTGCTGCACGGCCGCTTCGCTCTGCGCGTCCAATGCGCTCGTCGCTTCGTCCAGCAACAGGATCGGCGCATCGCGTAATAGCGCGCGGGCGATGGCGATGCGCTGCTGTTGACCGCCCGACAGCCGTGTGCCGCTTTCGCCCAGAAACGTGTCTAGGCCATTGGGCAAGGCGCGCAAAAACGTCTCCGCATTGGCGGCACGCGCCGCGTTCCAGATATCCTCGTCGCTTGCGTCCCAGTTGCCGTAACGCAGATTGTCGCGCGCATCGGCGGAGAACAGCACACCGTCCTGCGGCACCAATGCGATACGACGGCGGATGTCGGCGGGATCGGCGCTGGTCAAATCCACACCGTCGATGCGGATCGAACCCTTTTGCGGATCGTAGAACCGCTCCGCCAGCTGGAACACCGTGCTTTTCCCGCCACCCGACGGGCCGACGATAGCGACCGTCTCGCCCGGTTCGATGCGCAGGGAAAAGTCCGTCAGTGCTGCGCTTTCGGGGCGTGTGGGGTAATGGAAGGTGACGTTCTGAAACGTCAGGCTGCCGCGTGGCGGTTCGGGCAGGCTTTGCGGCCGTGCGGGCGCCGCGATCGTGGCTTCTTCTTTCAGCAATTCGTTCAACCGGCTCGCCGCGCCCGCCCCGCGCAGCAATTCGCCATACACCTCCGTCAGCGCGCCGAATGCGCCCGCGACCAGCCCACCGGTCAGCACAAAGGCGAAGATCGTGCCGCCGCTGATGCTGCCGGTCGTCACCCCGATCGCGCCGCGCCACATGACCAGTGTGATCGAACCGAAGATGAAGGCGATGATGATCGCCGTCATCGCCGAACGCAGCACGATGCGCTTCTTCGCGATATCGAACGTCGCCTCCACCGCGCCGGCGAAGCGGGTCTTCTCGCGCGATTCCTGATTGAAGGCCTGCACGATCTTCATCGCACCCAGCGTTTCGGACACCATCGACCCGATATCCGCCACCCGATCCTGACTGGAGCGCGAAATGCTGCGGATGCGGCGGCTGAACAGCATGATCGGGATCATCACCAGCGGAATCGCGATCAGCAGCCCCATGGTGAGTTCCGGGGCGAGCCAGAACAGATAGATCGTGCCGCCCACCGCCATCAAGATGTTGCGCAAAGCAACCGATACGGTGGTGCCGACGACCGTCTGTATGAGCGTTGTGTCCGCCGTCATCCGGCTGGCAATTTCGGTCGGGCTGTTTTCCTCGTAGAAACCGGGGGCGAGGCGCAGCAGATTATCCTGCACTTTCGCACGAATATCGGCGACTACGCGCTCGCCCAGCCAGCTGACGTAATAGAACCGGAACGCAGTGCCGATCGCCAGTACCGCGACAATCAGCAGGAGATAGCGGAACCGTTCGCCGATCACCGCCGGATCGCCGCCCTCGGCAAAACCGTAATCGATGATCATCTTGAAGCCCGCGGGAATGGCCAACGTCGCACCCGCCGTCACGAACAAAGCCAACCATGCCAGCGCCACTTTGGAAGGGTATTTGACCGCCTCCACCCAGATCATTTTCAACGGGCCGAGCGTTTTGGCCGGTTTGGGTTCCAGCGCCGCCTTCGCCTTGCGCCGTTTACGAAAGCCGCGCTTGGCATCTTGCAACGTACCGTCCTGCGCTGTTTCGCCCGAATCCATGAAGCGCTAGATAGGGTGGGACACGCGCAAAAGCCATATCGCGCGCCAAACTTCGGCGTATCCTTACGTTCCTATCAGCATAGATAATTTGCCATGCCCGTCCGACATTGCCATGGTGCAGCGCACAAAAGCGGCACGGCCCGCGATATCTACTTCCCGAGGAGTTCCCCCGATATGCTTTACAACGCCTATGAATTGCAGCGCGCCTGGCTCAACGGCGCGAGCGCCTGGGCCTCCATCGGGGCGGAGATGCTGTCGAACCCGAAACTGCCGATGGGGTATTTCGGCATGGGTCCGGTGGCGGCGTCGGCACTGGAAGTGTTCGCCCATGCCAGCGCCACCTATGGCAAACCGGCATTCGGGATCGAGAGCGTGACGGTGGACGGCACGGAATATCCCGTCATCGAATCCACCGTAGTCAACAAACCGTTCGGCGATCTCAAACGCTTCACCCGCGAGGGGTTGCCGGACGATGCGCCCAAATTGCTCATCGTCGCGCCGATGAGCGGGCATTACGCCACCCTGCTACGCGGCACGGTCGACCGGATGATCGACAGCTGCCAGGTGTACATCACCGATTGGGCGGATGCGAAAACCGTGCCGATGCATGAGGGGCTGTTCGATCTCGACGATTACATCGATTACCTCATCGAATTTCTCGACTATATCGCGAAGGAAGAACACGGCGCCAGCGTGGGCGAGAACGCGCATATGATGGCGGTGTGCCAACCATCCGTTCCCGCCTTCGCCGCGACCGCGATCATGAACCGCGACAGTCACCCGGCAATCCCCAAGACCCTGACCATGATGGGCGGCCCGATCGACACGCGCGAAAGCCCGACGACGGTCAATGATCTCGCCATGGAGCGGCCCATCGGCTGGTTCCGCGAAACGGTCATCGCAACCGTGCCGTTCAGCCATCGCGGTGCGGGCCGCCGCGTCTATCCAGGCTTCCTGCAACTTGCCAGTTTCATGTCGATGAATCTGGGCGCGCATATTCAGAGCCATTACGAATTGTTCAAACATCTGAACAAAGGCGATGACGAGGACGCGCAGGAAAGCGCGCAGGCGACCAAGGATTTCTACGACGAATATCGCAGCGTGTGCGACATGACGGCGGAATTCTATCTGCAGACGGTAGAGGAAGTGTTCCAGAAGCACTCGATCCCGAACAACGAATTCACCCATCACGGCAAGCTGGTCGATCTGCATGAAATCACCGACACCGCTTTATTGGCGATCGAAGGGGAACGGGACGATATTTCCGGCCTCGGCCAGACCAAGGCCGCGTTGAAGCTGGCCGTCAATCTGGCCGAGGACAAGAAGCGGTATTACATGGCGGAAAAGGCCGGGCATTACGGCATTTTCAACGGTAGCAAATGGCGCGGCAAGGTGGCACCGGTGGTCGAGGAATTCATGGCCGCGCATGGGTGAAGCTAAGATACACCACTGCCCTTCTTCACAAATTGTTAGGGTCTGATCGCGAGAAAGGGTGGCAGTAGGAGACTGTCATGCTTCCCCAAACCGCGTCATTCGGCGATTTCGATTTTTCCGACCGAACCCCTGACCAGACTAATGCCGAAACAGATCGCAGGCTCGATACACGGCGCACGCTGACGCTGGGTTTGGGTGTGTCGGCACCGAACAAAGACGCGGAAGTCGCGGTGCTCGACGTATCGCGCACCGGAATGCTGATCGATGCCTCCGTGCCGCTCGAAACCGGCGAGATCATCGATATTACGCTGCCCCAGGCCGGAACGGTGAAGGCGCGCGTCGCCCGTTACGAAAACGGCAATTTCGGGATGCAGTTTCTCAATACGATCAGCGAAGCGACCGTCAGCGCGGTCCTGCTGAACGCTCCTGCCGTTCAGGCACCGGCCGATCTGCGTCCGCACGAACGGCGCGGGTACAAATTCGATGCAAATGCCGAAAGCCACGGATTGGAGCCGGAGGTCAATTTCTCCGTCGCATTCCTGCTGACCGGGTTGTTGTGGCTGGCCATCGCCAGCGCAATCTATCTCGTTTGGTATTAATCCCGGCGCGGCGGCGGCTGCATGGCCGCAGGTCGCCCGAAGCTGAAGATACGCCGGATAATCCGCCGCGCGGTCAGCAACAGCCATACGGTCAGGGCCAGCAGAACGGCCGCAATACCGGCCGCCCAATAAGGATATTCATACGCCGCATAGAGCAATCCGACGCTCGCCACGTCTTCGACACTCGATAATGCGATATTGCTGGCCGGTTCGGGCGAGGTGTTGACCACTGCCCGCGCGCCCGCCTTCCCGCCATGTGCCAGCAATGCGCCGCCACCGCCAAGAATAAACGAAACCACCTGCATCGCCGGGTCCGACGGATCGACGATCGCCAATGCCAGCAACGCTCCGCCGATGGGCCGGACGAGCGTGTGAATGCCGTCCCATAGGCTGTCGAGCCACATCACCTTATCGGCGAGGAACTCCGCCGCCGCTGCTATAGCAGCTACTCCCATCACCCAAGGATTGGCCAGCACCTGCAGACTTTCCAGGTGATCGGGCAAAGGCACCACGCCGCTGCGCATCGCGATGCCCGTCGCCAGGACCGAAAGATACAACCGCCAGCCGGAAAGCAGGCTGACACTGCCCGCAATGCCGATAATTTCCATGATACCCATGCGGACGCCATCCCCCTTCGCCCCGAGAATGCGCGCGAAGGGGCGGAAGCGCAAGTAGATGCGGTCAGTCGCCGCCAAGCGAAGTCAGGGTCGCATCGCCGATAATTTCCGGCGTATTGCGGCCGCATTCGAAAGATGTTGCGCGCTCATCCGCGATCTGTCGCGCGTGGCGATTGGCATTCGGGCTCGATCCCGCGACATGCGCCACCCGGCAGCCTGGCGAACCGTCGCGCCCGATCTTCTCGATTGCCAGAGTAGTGGGCTGCGGTCCCATCGCCTGATGTACGTCGTAGCGGAAGATGATCGCGAACGGCTCGCCATCTTTCATACGCCATTCGATTGTGTCCATAATCCGGTTGTACGGGCCGGTCGTTTCGAACAATGCGTTCTGCATCCCCGCATCGAGATCGAGCCGCAGATCGCCGTCCTGCAGAAACAGCGCGATCCCGCCCCGCCCCGGACAGCGGAATTCGCCGCCCGAGGCTTCGGGCGAGGTGGATATCGGCGTGCAATCGTCCTTTGCGAACTTCGTATAGGCGGACGAGAAGCGGTCGGACTTGGCTTCGGAGCGCTCGGCACCGGTGTCGGTAGCATCACCCTGCGGAGCGAGCGCGGGGGCGGTCGGCGCTTCCGATGGTGCGGCACTCGTTCGCGCAGCCGACAGTGCATCCTCGGCGTTCCTATTCTCCGGCCCGCAAGCGGTGAGAACGGTTGCGACAGCACAAATCATCGGGGTCGCCGACAGATTTTTCACGAAGCTCGGCTACCTTTCACATCGCGCGGCTTGCCAACAGTACCGCGCGGAATGTCGAGCATGCCACGGGGCCAATCGGCACGGTCGGCAATGGCGGCATAGGTACTTTCCAGGAACCGCAACAGTGTCGCCTCCGGATCGTCTGCCGCAGCGACGGCGGCATAAGGCAGCACGAATTCCCCCAGATCGGTGTGCCACCATGCCTGTGCAGGTTCGATCGCCGCATTCGCAAGTTCATCCGGCGTGGGGTAGCCATAGGCGTAGAACATCGCCTCGTCCGCACCGTTACCGCCCAACCAGAAGCCGGCGCTGGCATTTTCATGGCTGTAGGCTTCGCGCGTGATCGCGTCGGGTAGAGCGGGAATACCGCCGGGATGCAGTGGAGCGGTGCGACCGGAAAACCGCGTCACCGCCAGATCGAAACTGCCCCAGAACAGATGCGACGGGCTGCTTTTCCCGACGAAGCCAGTGCGGAAATTCTCAAAGGTCCGGTTCGCGCTGCGAAAGGCAGCATGACAGTGTAGAGCGGTTTCGACGTCCCATTCGCGCAGTGCGGTGTCATCGGCGAAGGGGACGGGATCCTCTACCTCATTCGGTCCGCCGGACAGATCGATTACGGCATCGAGTTCGCGCAGCAAACTGTCGAGCTGCTGTGTGAATGCCGCCACGCTCTGTCCTGCGATGGCGAAAGATCCGCGTCGGCCGGACGAGCTTTCGCCGATTATCGCGCCCATCTGCAGATCGAGCGTGATTTGCAGTTCCTGATCGCCCACGATCAGCGGGTAGGTTCGCAAGCCACGCGGCACTACGCGCAAAGCAGTATGCCAGCCATGATTGTGCCAGGGGAGCGTGCGAACCAGCAGTTTGCCGATCACCTGGCAATAGGCGTGCAGCGTCTCGATCACCGAGCGATCGGCCCGATAATCGAGACGCGGCCACAGTTTCATCAGAAGATCTCGAACAGTCCCGCTGCGCCCATTCCGCCGCCGACGCACATGGTGACGACGCCGTATTTGGCTTGTTGACCTTGGGCTTTCCGGCGCTGTCCTTCGCGCAGGATGTGGCCGACGCAGCGCGCGCCGGTCATGCCGTAGGGGTGGCCGATGGAAATCGAGCCGCCGTTGACGTTGAGCTTGTCGTTATCGATGCCCAGCTTGTCGCGGCAATAGAGCACCTGCACGGCGAATGCCTCGTTCAGCTCCCACAGATCGATGTCGTCCACTTTCATGTCGAAGCGTTCGAGCAGCTTGGGAATGGCGAAAATGGGGCCGATGCCCA
>JBAUIN010000324.1:0-7850 GCA_049682975.1 Pontixanthobacter sp.
GTGGCGATCTCGGTGGTACGATGCGCCTAGGCGCTTACGATGCGGAACTCACTGCCGGTAGCAAGGTCCGCAGTCTCTACGACGATACCGCGCGCATATCGGAACGGCACCGGCACCGTTACGAAGTGAACGCCAAATATCGCGATGCGTTGGAAGAAACAGGTTTGGTCTTTTCCGGCATGTCGCCCGACGGGTTGCTTCCCGAAATCGTCGAACGCCCCGATCTCTCCTGGTTCGTAGGTGTGCAGTTCCACCCGGAACTGAAGTCGCGGCCGTTCGATCCTCATCCGTTGTTTGCCGGGTTTATCGCAGCCGCAGTGCGGCAATCGCGACTGGTGTGATTGCGCGACGACCGCAAGTTTCTAGGTTTGTCTGGAAAATTACCGTATTGTCAGTATAGAACGCAATTATACAATGTTAGTCTGTGCCTTCGCCAATACCTATCCCCTTGGAAAGAGATTGCTTTAAAGGCTTAGGGCTTCGTGCGGTTTTGATCGTCTTTTGCGACCCAGGCGATGAGAACCGCGGAGGGCGGCGTTTACGTCGCAGGGGCAGGTCCTCGGACCTGCCCCCACTTTATTCAAACAAACTGCGTAGCTCGCATCAGGCGGAATTAGCCCGTTCTGCAGCGGCGTTATCGACCACTTTCAATTTCGCCTGACCGTTCACCGAAATCTTTTTCGGCTTCATCGCGTCCGGAACCTCGCGGATCAAATCGATTACAAGCAGTCCGTCAGCGAGGTCGGCATTTTCAACCCGGACATAATCGGCAAGCTCGAAACGGCGCTCGAACCCCCGATTGGCGATGCCGACATGCAACATGTCGCTTTCCCGTTCGTTTTCGCCATCTTCTCGCTTTTTGCCCTGAATAACGAGCAAATTCTGATGAGCCGTAATGTCCAAGTCGTCGGGTTTGAAGCCGGCCACTGCAAGCGTAATACGGTAATCATCATCACCGCGACGCTCGATATTGAAGGGGGGGTAATTCTCGCTACCGCTGTTCCGCGCTTGCTTCTCGAGCAAATCGAACAAATGATCGAAGCCAACCGTGCTGCGCCGGTAGGGGGTAAAATCGAAACGTGACATATAACAAATCCTCTTATTTGAGCAATTCGAACCACGAAATCCGGTAGTCCGGCATTCCGTCACTTAAGTCCCAGCCCATTGCGGCACGGGGCACATACTGTATTTAATGACCCGACCTTCGCTATCAAGAGGGTCCCGTATGCGAGGATCGCAAGTAAACCGATCTTCGCGATCAGATCGCGTAACCTAAGAATGAGGAATGCTGATGAGTTCGCCAAACGTCGATATTTATACGAAATTCACTTGCGGCTTCTGCCATCGTGCCAAGCACCTCCTAGATTCCAAGAATGTCTCATACAATGAATTCGACATCAGCATGGGTGGGGCCGACAAGGCGGAAATGCTTCGCCGCGCGCCCGATGTCCGCACGGTCCCTCAAATTTTTATCGGCGATCGTCACGTCGGCGGGTCCGACGATCTTGCGGCATTGGAAAGCTCCGGCGAACTGGACCGGATGCTGGCAGGTTAGAGGCCGATGCACAAAATTGCAGTTTTGCAGATGAATTCCGGGGTCGATCGACACGCGAACTGTACAGCGATCCTATCTGCTATTGCCGATGCCGCATCAGGCGGGGCGACAATGCTATTTACGCCCGAAATGAGTACCTATTTGGATCAGGATCGTCGCCGTTCTGCCAAGCATGTAATGCCGGAAAACGACGATCCATCGTTGCGCGCTATTCAGCAAGCATGCGCCGAGCATGGAATATGGGTGTCACTAGGTTCTGTCCCCGTCGCATTGGAGAATGGAAAATTCGCAAATCGTGCCTTCGTGATCGACGATGGCGGCGCGATCGTTGCACGATATGACAAAATGCACATGTTCGACGCGGAACTGGAAAATGGCGAAAGCTATCGTGAATCATCTGCCTATGACGCAGGCGACGAACTGATTGTGGTCGATACGCCGATCGGGCGGCTGGCATTAACGATTTGTTACGACATCCGCTTCCCCGCACTGTTCGCGGCATTGGGCAAACTTGAGTGCGATGTAATTGCAACCCCAGCGGCGTTCACACAACCCACCGGACGGGACCATTGGCATGTTCTGCAGCGTGCGCGTGCTATCGAAGGAAGTGCCTATTGCATTGCCGCCGCGCAAACCGGTCACCATCAGGATGGCCGCGCCACTTACGGCCACAGCCTGGTAGTCGATCCGTGGGGGAAAATAATTTTGGATATGCAAGATCAAGTGGGAGTTGCTTTTGCAGAGATCGATCCCGAACGCATCCAACAGGTTCGCCAGCAGGTGCCGAGCCTAGCCAATCGCCGCGACTTTACCGGTATGTCTGAGCTATGATCGTCTTCGATTTGACCTGCGATCGGGGTCACCGGTTCGAGGGGTGGTTTTCCAGTTCATCGGAATTTGTCGATCAATGCGAACATGACCTGGTAGAATGCCCTCAATGCGGATCTACCGCAGTGATGAAAGCACCGATGGCACCGGCTGTGGGGGCAAAAAGCAATCGAGAATTGCGAGGATTAGCAAAGCAACAGGCACACGAAGAACCAAAGCCTAAGCCAGTCGCCAACCAGACTATGCCGCCTGCATTACGTAAGGCGATCGCTACGCTTGCCAAAGCGCAAGCGAAAGCACTGAAAGACAGTACTTGGGTCGGCAAAGCATTCGCTGAAAAATCGCGCCAGATACATTATGGCGAAACCGACCATCATATCATTCATGGGGAGGCCACCAAAAAAGAGGCCCAGGAATTGGTCGATGAAGGCATTGCCGTCGCGCCGCTGCCCTTTCCCGTCAAACCACCTGAAGATGTGAACTGATTGCAAGCCTACTTACGGCACCCTAAAAGACAGACGGTTGCGCCCGTAGCTCAGGTGGATAGAGCATCAGATTCCTAATCTGGGGGCCACAGGTTCGAATCCTGTCGGGCGCACCAATCAAATGTGATGAATGGCTAAGCTGCCGATGCGCGAAAGCGTTCTTCTTCACCGCCGTTCATCCAGGACCGGACGTCATTGGACGACATAGGCTTACTCAGCAAATAACCTTGTACACTGCGGCATCCTTCGGCGCGCAGAACGGACAGCTGTTCGAGTTCCTCTACACCTTCGGCAAGCGTCTCCATACCCAACGCATCCGCCAGCGTGGTGATAGCGCGAATGATCGCGTGCCCGTTGCCGCCATTTGCCAAATCGGTTACGAACGATCTGTCGATCTTTACCTTGTCGAAAGGGAAGGAGCGAAGGTAGCTAAGCGAAGAGTATCCAGTACCGAAATCGTCGAGAGCGATGCGAACACCTAAGCCGCGCAAGCTGTGTAGCGTGGCCATCGTTTTATCGACATTGGTAATGAAGATACTTTCGGTAATTTCCAATTCCAGGCGGTCGGCGGCAATGCCCGACGCAGCAATCGCCTGCAAGATTTTATTGGCAAGGTCCGGCGATCCGAACTGTTTTGGAGAAATGTTGATCGCAACCGACAGATTGTTGTCCCACCGCGCCGCCTGATGGCAGGCCTCACGAACAACCCAATCGCCGATGGGCAGGATCAGACCCGTTTCTTCCGCAAGCGGAATAAAATCGACGGGACTGATTTGCCCCTTTGTGGGGTGCTGCCAACGGATAAGCGCCTCAAAACCATTCAATCTGTCTTCGACCAGGCTGTAAAGCGGCTGAAAGTATAATTCGAATTCGCCCTCCCGAATAGCACGTCGCAGGTCCAGCTCCATTTGCCGTCGCTGTCGGGCCTGCTCGTCCAATGATTTTTCGAAAAAATGATGGTTCGCTTTTCCGTTTCGTTTGGCACGATACAATGCAAGATCGGCATGCTTCATCAACGTGCTGCCATCCGTGCCGTCCCCCGGACTGACGGCAATCCCCAAGCTGGCGGAGCATTCGGCTTGCTGCCCTTCCAGCGTGATAGTGCGCGCAAAACACGATTGAACATGACGCGCGATCGGGGTCAGTTCGTCGTCTGAAAGAATACCATCGATCAGAATGGCAAACTCATCGCCTCCCAATCGTGCGATGGTGGCATATTGCAGTTCTTCGATCAGATGCGCGGCCATATTGCGCAATAATGCGTCGCCTGCTGGATGACCCATCGTGTCGTTGATAATTTTGAAATCATCGAGATCGACGTAGATCACCATCAACCGCTCGCTGTCCTTACGCCGAGACAACGCCTGCGCAAGCTGTTCCGTAAACAGTTTGCGGTTCGGCAAATTGGTGAGCCCATCATGCAAACCGACATGCGCAATGCGCTTTTCGCGTTCGTCTATCGCCTTGATCATGGCGTTAAAACTGGTGGCGAGACGGCCAATTTCATCGTCGGCTTCCGCGATGACTTCGACCTCGCGTCCATCGCTCACAAGCCGCGTCGCTTCGTCCAGTTTTCGCAAGGGAGCGGTGATCGAACGCGCTACGCGCCAGCTCAGCGCGACGACCAGCATTAAGCCGGCTAAGGAAAGCAACGCCAGCAACCATTTCAAGCCGGAATACTCCGCGAGCGATGCGGTCAAAGAATGGCGCAGGACCAGCCGGGGTTCGATGCCGGTTTGCAGGGCCGGTAATCGAGAAATACGATATAGATAACGGTCGCTTTCCTGTCTTTCGAACACGCTGCCAAGAGGTGCCTCGGCTAGAGCAGGGGCGATGGTATCATGGCGTACCACGTCGGCTTCCAGATCGACCGCAGCCAATTTGACCAATTGGTCCATCTCGCCTTCGGCAAGGGATTGGGTCACGATTAGCCAGCCGATTAAGTCGGGTGCTTCGATCGGCGAAGCAGCGGCAAGTTCGGTTTTGCCTCCAACATCGATTACGCCGTGTTCGATGCCTTCGTCCAACGGCGCCCACATTCGGTCAGCATCGGGAATGGCATTACCTGAAGAACCGATAATCGTACCGTCGTAGCTTATCACGAAGGCTGCCTCGCTATTGGAGCGATCGCGCAGGCTATCGAGAGTGCTTGCAATCGTGGCTCGATCATCGGTCGCGACAGCTTCGCGAAAACCGAAATCTTTGGACAACACGTCAGCCGATCCGCGCATTTGCCGCGCACGTAGATCGAGTATCTCGTCGAAAACACGGGCGTTAGCGGCCAAGTCGCGCGTCGCGCTGCTTTCGCCGAAACTTGAAACCCCTTGGTTCACGATAACCATGATTACCGAAAGTACGGCCGCGAAAAGCAATGTATAAAGCGCTGCAATGCGCAGTTTGAGGGAGCCGAACCGCAGCTGACCCAGCGCGCGGAGACGTTCAATCATTTCAATGTTACTCGGTATTTCTTCGATAGCGAACCGGATACGCGCACGCTCGCGGTGGAATCATTGCCGGGGGAACGGAGGCGAGGGTGCCAAACCGTTACCTTCGCCGCGCCCGACGGTATGCCTGAGACGGTCATAATGCCGTTATGGTCGGTTTTCCCCGCAAACGGAGTATCGACGACGCGTATATAGCCGCGCATATTGTCATGGATCTTACAGCCCAGGGAAACTGCGCCGCTGGATGTGAATGTCTGCCGTCGGGTCTGATCGCGACCATAGAGATCGATTTCGAACCGATTGCCCTTCGAGAAGCTGTAAATGCTATGCCGTACGCGATCGAGATTTGGGAAAGCTACCGATGTGCCCTTCGCAACGACCAGCGTACCCGGAGTAAATTGTAAGTCCTTCTGCGCCATGGCGGGACGGCCGGGTAAGCGAAAGTCGTTCGATGAACCGCCGTCAGGTTCGATTGCAACCACGGCATCGCGCACCGGCATTCCGTTTGTGTCCACGATTTGTATACGCGCGTTATTGCTACCCGCCGCCCAAAGGGAAGCGGCTGGAACGAGAACGCAGGCGAAAAGAATGGCAACGAACAGTTTTTTCACGGATGCTTAACTAGCGGTTCAAGCGTTAAAATTTCGCTTCCGCAGCAATCCGTTACGCTTAGGATGATGTTAACCAACGCCTGTCAGGTGAATGCGCATGTGCCGTTTTTTGTATCGTGTCGTTCTGACAATTGTTGCGCTGTTTCAAGTTCCTTCCGTGGCGGCTCAAGACATCGAGCTGTTAGAAGGCGGTAAGCTGGTGCTGACCAATGGTGTATCCTCGATCGAGGGCGCGAGCGGAGGCGGCATCGCCACTTGGGCAACGATCGGCGGATTGCAAACCAAAGGGGGCATAGGCGCGACTGCCCATGCGACCATTGTGGAACTTCCCGATTATGGCTGGAAAAGCGCCGGTATCGCTATTGGGATCGAAGACCGAGTCGAAATATCCTACACCCGCCAATCCTTGAATACACGGGATGTGGGAACGGCGCTCGGTTTAGGGAAAGACTTTACGCTGGATCAGGATATCTACAGCGCAAAAATACGCGTTGCGGGGGACCTGGTTTATGGTGAGCCGTATGTACCGCAGATTAGTGTCGGTATTCAGCATAAGGATAATCGTGACGACGCGGTTGCTTTGGCAGTCGGCGCGAACAAGTCCGATGGAACCGATTTCACGCTCAGTGCATCGAAGCTGGTTTTGTCTCGAAGCCTGCTAGTATCGGCAACAGCGCGCTACACATCCGCCAATCAGACAGGGTTGTTGGGTTTTGGCAGCGAAGCGAAACCGGATCGCAAAATACAGTTCGAAGGGTCGGTCGGTTATCAATTGTCGCGCCGCGCGATAATCGGCGCGGAGCTACGAACCAAGTCCGACAATCTGGCGATGGGGGAACAGGACTGGTTCGATCTGTTCGCTGCTTACGCCGTTACGGATAATATCACCGTTACCGCCGCCTATGTCGATTTGGGGGCCATCGCGACTTTTAACAATCAACGTGGCGCGTTCCTATCCGCCCAACTGGCATTCTAAAGGTAATATCGATGCACATGTTCGTTCTCTTTCTCGCGATGGTACAGGGCGTACCGGAAGAGCCGATTGATTGGGATAAGGAATTCGGTGTCGAAGAGGTCGAACGCGATCCGATAACCGGCGAATTACCGGTCGATCCGTATGTCGAAACCAACGCTAACGCCGATGCCGATCCGTTTTCCGACGGCAAGATGGCGGCCCAATTCGGCGGGAACTCGGGGATACGTGCAAGTGCGGAACGGACCGTCACCCTGTCTCAGGAAGATGCACGCATTGCCGAAATATTCGCCGCGCATGATATGGTGCGCCTCAACCGCACTCTGTACGAACAGTTCTGTTACTTATTGAACGCGGGGTGCGATTACACCGGACGCAATATGCGGACTGCTCACGCGGATATGGGCGTCGAACGCGCGGACATGAATGCCCTTGTCGAGAACCTCCAACAGGCCATGCGCGAAGCCGGAGTACCGTTCGGGGCGCAAAACCGTTTCCTTGCCAAACTCGCACCTATGTCGAAAGATATCGTAACACGTTGAGAACCTACATCGCGGAACGATCCATCCGGGTTTCGCGCCAGGACAGCCAGACCAACAGCGTCGACATTGCAATAACGAGACATGCGGTTCCCGGCCAACCTGCCAGATCATAAGCGGCTGTACCGCTCCAACTGGCGATGCCAGCTCCGGTGAACATCAAAACGATATATCCGGTCATCAACCGCGTGCGTATTTCCGGCGCCAGCGCGAGTGACGTCATCCGCCCGGTAACATCGATCGCAGGGCCGACTGCGTTCATTATCAGGATAGGGATAAGCAACAGCCAAAGCGAATGGCCGAGCGGAAGCAGCAGGAATACGCCAATCATTTGAATGACAGAAAGTCGGAACCGCACGGTTTCCGCACCAACCTTGTCCGCCCAGATGCCCAAACGCGGGGTTACGAATAATGC
>JBAUIN010000325.1:0-6826 GCA_049682975.1 Pontixanthobacter sp.
CCCGATCCGTCGCTGGTCAACGGGGTTTCGAATTCGACGGCGAAACTGTCGTCCGACGCGCGGCTGACCTTGCATACGGCGAGCTGCCCTTCGCCCAGATCGAGGACCACATCGACATCGGTTTCGATGCCGACGATACCCTGAATGCCCGCGCCGCTTTCCGACAGGTCGCGCATCACCGCGTTGTAGTAATAATCCTCGTGGATCACGCCGATGCGGCGATACACGGACCGGCGATCGGGGCGGTAGGTGTCGGGCCCGTCGGGTTTGATGGTGAAGTCGCCGCTGGCGATCTTCTCGAGGATTGTGTCTTCGGGCAAGGGGCGGGAATAGATGAAGCCCTGGATCAGCTTGGCGCCTTTGTCCTTCACGACTTCGAGCTGGTCGAACGCCTCGACGCCCTCGACGGTGGTTTCCATATTGAGGGCGTTGGACAGGCCGATGATGGCGGCGATGATCTTGGCGCTGTTCTTGTCGTCCTGCGTACAGCTGTCGACGAAGCTTTTATCCACCTTGATCTTGTCGAACGGGGCGGCGCGGAGGTAGCTGAGGGAGGAATAGCCGGTGCCGAAATCGTCCAATGCGATGCGTACGCCGATGTCCTTGAGGCTCTTGAACATGCGTTCGGTTTCGTCGTTGTCGCCGACGAAGATGCTCTCGGTCAGTTCGAGTTCGAGGCGCTCCGGCTCCAGCCCGGAATGGGCGAGGCAGCGGGTGACGACCGCGGGAAAATCCTGATTGGCGAATTGGACGGCGGATACGTTGACCGCAACCCTGACGGAATTGGGCCATTTGGTCGCAGCCTCGCACGCGGTGCGCATTGCCCATTCGCCGAGCACGTTGATGAGGTCGCTCTCCTCCGCAACCGGAATGAACATGCCCGGCGACACGGAACCGCGTTCGGGATGCTGCCAGCGCATCAGGGCTTCCAGACAGGTCACTTCGCCCGTGTCGACTTCGACCACCGGTTGATAGTGCAGATGCAGCTGGTCGGCTTCCAACGCGATGCGTAGTTCCTCCAGCATTGCCTGGCGAACCTCTTCTTCGTTCTTGAGGTCGGAGGCGTAGAAACGGAACTGACCGCGTCCGCCATTCTTGGCAGCATACAGGGCCAGATCGGCGCTGGCGACGATCTCTTCCTTGGTCTGCCCGTCGAACGGGGCCACCGCGATACCGACGGACGCGCCGATAATGGCGCGCTTTTCGTCTTCGAGGGCATAGGGTTGGGAGAGGATCTGGATGATCTTGTCGGACAGTTCGCCCAGTTTTTCACGATCGTCTTCGTCCGGGATCATCACCTGGAATTCATCACCGCCGAGCCGCCCGATCATACCGCGCTTGCCGACGATCGACTTCAATCGCTCGGCCACTTCGATCAGCAGCGCATCGCCCGCCTGGTGGCCGAGCGTGTCGTTGACCCGTTTGAACTTATCGAGGTCCATCATCAGCAAAGCGCAAGGCCGCCCGCTGCTTTTGTTACCGGCAAGCCGCCCTTCGATATGGCGGTCCATCTGGTGCCGGTTTGCAAGGCCCGTCAGCGAATCGAATTCGGCCAGTTTGGAATCGACCAGCTTGCGTTCGTATTCGACCGTTACATCGCTGGCATTGCCGCGATAGCCGATGAATTCGCCATCGTCGTCGCGCAGGGGGTAGCCGGAAAGCGACCACCACATCTGCCGCACATCGTTGGCGGACTTTTCATACGAGAACCGTACGACCTGATCGCGAATTTTATTGCGCGCCTTGATCTGGAACTTGAGTGATCGGCTGCCCGAACTCGACTGGTTGTCGGTGTCGATCTCGAAAATCTCCTCGATCGGTTTACCGATGAGATCGCCAGCTTTCCGGTCGAGTTTTTTCAGCGCTTGATCGGCCAAATAGATCAGCTTGCCGTTGGTATCGGTCGCCCAGATCCACCCAATGCCGGCACGATCGAATTCATCCAGCACCTGCATCCGCAGGGCGTTGTCGGTTTGCGGCGCATCCGGATCTGGGGCGGCATTGGCCCGTGCGTTGAAGAACGACCTCATGCGTTTTGGCAGTCGGACGACAGAATAGGAGTGTTGCGAACCATACCGGTGGCTCTACTCCAAGGTGGTTACCAACGGCTTAAACGAGCGGGCGATTGCGGGTTGAAAAAGACGTGCGTTCAGCGCTTTGTCGGTACTCGCGCGAGTTAGGCGGCTTTACGCAGTTCCAATTCCAAGCGATCCCATATTTCGACCAAAGCGCCAGTCAATTCATCCATCATCGCCTCGGTATGGGCGGGGCCGGGGGTGAAGCGCAGCCGCTCCGTACCGCGAGGCACTGTGGGGAAGTTAATGGGCTGAACATACGCACCATACTCGGCAAGCAGAATGTCGCTGATCTTCTTTGCGCGGACCGGATCGCCCACCATCAACGGTACGATATGTGTTTCGCTCGGCAGCACAGGCAATCCCGCCTCGGCCAGTTTGCCTTTGAGCAAAGCTGCGTTGGATTGCTGCGCATCGCGTTCTTCGCTCGACGATTTAAGGTGCTTCACCGCTGCTAAAACACCCGCCACCAGGGCTGGACTGAGCGAGGTGGTAAAAATGAAGCCTGGTGCGTAGGAACGGATGCAGTCGACGATCTTGCGGTCGGCCGCAATGTAGCCGCCCATAACGCCGAACGCTTTGCCCAGCGTACCTTCGATGATGTCGATCCGGTCGGCCGCCTCGTCGCGTTCCGAAATGCCCCCGCCGCGCTCGCCGTACATGCCCACCGCATGCACCTCGTCGATATAGGTAAGCGCATTGTACTTCTCGGCCAGATCGCAGATCGCATGGACAGCAGCCACATCGCCATCCATCGAATAGACGCTCTCGAAGGCAATCAGCTTGGGCACCTCGGGGTCTTCGGCGGCCAGCAATTCTTCCAGATGCACCAGATCGTTGTGGCGGAATACGCGCTTCGGACAGCCCGAATTGCGAATGCCGGCGATCATGCTGGCATGGTTCAATTCGTCCGAAAAGATAACGCAGCCGGGAAGCAGTTTGGCCATGGTGGACAGCGTCGCGTCGTTCGAGACGTATCCGCTGGTAAACAGCAACGCCGCTTCCTTGCCGTGAAGATCGGACAGCTCCGCCTCCAGCTCGACGTGATAATGCGTGTTGCCGCCGATGTTGCGCGTACCCCCGGATCCGGCGCCGACATCATGCAGCGCCTCTTCCATTGCAGCAATGACCTTGGGATGCTGACCCATGGCGAGGTAATCGTTGGAACACCATACGGTAATCGGCTTCGGACCATTATGTCCGGCAAAGCACCGCGCATTCGGGAACGAGCCCTTATTGCGCAGAATGTCGATGAATACCCGATAGCGCCCTTCCGAATGCAGACGGTCGATCGCCTGGTCGAAAATCTGATCGTAATTCATCACACGGCCTTGCGCTTTTCGCCGGGCATCCCCGGCTGTAGATACGCCATGATTTAAGCGGCGAACCTTTACAATGCCACCACGATCTTTGCGAATGGTTCGCGATTAAAACCGTTCCAACCGTCGCAGTCCGTGGCTTTCGAGAACCGCACCAAGCGTTGCGAAACTTTCCAGCGATCCGGTGGTCACAGCGAGGTTGCTGATGGAACCGTCGAATGGCTGGCCTAGCGTCAAACTGGCGATCCGTCGGGCAATGCCGCGCGATCCATCGATCAATTCTACACCCGGGCCGAACGCCGCCTGCAGTTCTTCGCGCAACAAGGGAAAGTGCGTGCATGCCAGAACGACCGTGTCGATTTCGCCGCCACCGCTTTGAGCACGGAGTTGTGCAACGGCATTCTCAACCGCCGCAGGGTCGATCGGCTGCCCGCGCAATTTCGTCTCCGCTGCGCGAACGAGACCGGGCGCAGCCTGACGCAGCAGCCGCTTGCCGCCAGCGAAATCCGATTCCAACCGGTCGACATAATTCTGCCGAATGGTCGCTTCCGTACCCAACAGACCGATCGTTCCGCTTCGCGAACGTGCCGCTGCCGGCTTAATCGCGGGCACCGTTCCTACAATCGGAATTTCCAGCACATCGCGCACCATATTGAGTGCAATGGTCGATGCCGTGTTGCAGGCGATGCAGACGAGGCGGGGGCGATACCGTTCGCTCATCCGGCCGAGCAACCCGGCGACTCGCGCTGCAATTTCGGCTTCCGTCTTCGTGCCATAGGGCAAACCAGCTTGATCGGCGGCGAAGATCAGCGGCGCATCAGGCACGACGTCGCGCAAAGCAGCCAATACGGTTAGCCCGCCGACACCACTGTCGAAGATTAGAATGGGGCCGTCCATAATCGCGCTTAATTTCCCAGAAAGCTGTTCGACCCAAAGCTTGTCGATGGTCTATTTTTCCTTCAAACGGCTTAGAAGCATGGCAGCCTTTCGACAAGTTCGGGGCGGACGGGTAGGTTGGGCCTATGGAAATTCTTTTCGCAGCACTTCTTGGCTATGCATTCGGCTCGATCCCCTTTGGTTTGATCCTCACCAAATTTGCCGGACTGGGCGATGTGCGCCAGCGGGGCAGCGGCAATATCGGCGCAACCAATGTTTTGCGGACCGGCAATAAGGGGCTCGCAGCGGCAACTTTACTGCTCGATTTGGCGAAAGGTTTCGTGCCGGTCGGGCTGGCATGGGCTTGGTTTCCCGATTGGGTAGGAGTGACGGCGCTCGGCGCGATCTTAGGTCATTGTTTCCCGATATGGCTCGGCTTCAAAGGCGGCAAGGGGGTCGCAACATTAGCGGGCGTATGTTTTGGCGTCGGATGGCAAGTCGGTTTGGTCTATGCGATAATCTGGCTTGGGCTGTTGGCTGCGTTTCGCATCAGTTCATTGGCGGGGCTGGCCGCAGCAATTTGCGCGCCTATTGCGGCCTGGACATTCGGATTTGAGGGCGTGGTCCCTTATCTGATCGCGGTCGCTTTGCTGATTATCGTGCTGCATCGATCGAACATCGGCAGGTTGCTAGGCGGAACGGAACCGAAGGTCGGCGCGGCGAAATGAGTCTTTCCCAGGCGGAAGCGTTTGCCCGCATTCGGCTGCTGCGGTCGCCGAATATCGGTCCGGTTACCTATGCGCAGCTTCTGGCGCGGCTCGGCGATGCTGCGAGCGCGTTGGAAGCATTACCCGATTTAGGAAAAAAAGGCGGACGAACTTACGCACCGGCGAAACGCGATCGGATCGAGGCGGAAGTTGCCGCCACGAAGCGAGCGGGTGCGCGTTATCTGTTCCATGATTCGCCGGATTATCCGCTCTTGCTACGCGCCCTCGACAGCGCGCCGCCGATCGTAATTTGGCGCGGCGATCTGAACCTGGCAGCCAAACCCTGCGTCGCGATGGTGGGCGCGCGTAATGCTTCCGCTGCAGCGGTCAAGCTATCGCGGGAATTCGGCGCCGGCTTGGCCGAAGCGGGCTTCACCGTCGTATCGGGATTGGCTCGTGGGATAGACGGCGCAGCGCATGAAGGTGCGTTTCCGCACACCATCGGTGTGATCGCCAGCGGCATCGAAATTGCCTATCCGCCACAGCACGCCGAGTTGCAGGAACGGATCGCAACCGAAGGGTTGCTCATAGCCGAACAACCACCGGGCACCGAGCCGCGTGGTAGCCATTTCCCCAGTCGCAATCGGATTATTGCCGGACTGGCGACGGGAACTCTGGTGGTGGAAGCCGCACCGAAATCGGGGTCGCTTATCACGGCGCGGTTGGCGGGTGAGGCGGGGCGGGAGGTCATGGCGATCCCCGGCAGCCCGCTGGAGGCACGCTCGACCGGATGCAATCACCTTATCCGCGAAGGGGCGGTGCTGGTGCAATCGGTGGAGGATGTGGTCGAGTTGCTTTCCGGTTTCGATGGCCAACCGCGCTCCACATTCAAGGAACATGCCGCGCCTGACTACGATTACGGCGAGGAACTGGCCACGGCGGAACCGGCGGATATCGGTTCGCTATTGAGCACGGCTCCCGTCGCGGTGGACGAACTGGTGCGGCAATCCGGCGCAGGTGCTGCTGCTGTGCAACTGGCACTGATGGAACTGGAAATCGCCGGACGCCTGCAACGCCATGCTGCGGGGAAAGTCAGTCTTCGCGCAGGATAAGATGCCAGACACTGCTTGACGTTGGCAGTAGCACCTCGTCACCCTCGCGCGTATACGCACATGAAAGGGCGCGGGCGACAATAACCTCCGCGCCGAACACGGATACAGGCTTACACACATATGCAATTGGTTATCGTTGAATCGCCGGCGAAGGCGAAGACTATCGAGAATTATCTGGGCAAGGACTTCAAGGTGCTTGCCTCCTACGGGCATGTTCGCGACTTTCCCAAGAAGGACGATGCCGTTCGCCCCGAAGACGATTTCGCGATGAGTTGGGAAATCTATCAGGACAAACGCAATAAGGATCAGGTGAAGGCGATCGTCGACGCGGCGAAGAAGTCCTCGCGCGTTGTCTTGGCAACGGACCCCGACCGGGAAGGGGAGGCAATTTCATGGCATGTTCTTGAAGTGCTGAAGAAGCGCAAGGCTCTGCCCGATGCGGTGGACCGCGTGACGTTCAACGCGATTACCAAATCGGCCGTGACAGAAGCGATGGGCAGACCGCGCGGTATCGATATGGATCTGGTCGATGCCTATCTTGGCCGTCGCGCGCTCGACCGTCTGTTCGGTTTCACGCTCAGCCCTGTATTATGGCGCAAGCTGCCGGGTGCCAAATCGGCGGGGCGGGTGCAGTCGGTCGCGCTGCGCATCATCGTCGATCGCGAGCGGGAAATCGAGGCGTTCCGGGCGGATGAATATTGGTCGATCGTCGCGCATATGGAGCAGGACGGTACGGC
>JBAUIN010000326.1:0-6020 GCA_049682975.1 Pontixanthobacter sp.
GGTTGGAATAATGGAGCGGGCGAGGCGATTCGAACGCCCGACCCCAACCTTGGCAAGGTTGTGCTCTACCCCTGAGCTACGCCCGCTCACTAGACGTATCCGGAACTATCCGGCCCCGAAGCGATCGCGCTTCGATGAGGAGCGGCGCAACTAGCAGCGGCGCATGGGTGCGGCAAGCGGAAAATGGCGTGTTCGTATCCGTGTGCCAAGTCGCCTGTTGCGCCCTTCACATATCGTGTACATCCCCCACATAACAGGCACACAATCGAACATCGAAAAGGAAGATATCGTGGCGAGCATGGGGCTGAATTTGGAAGAAGAAAAAGCGGTCGCGAAGTTCCGGACCGAAGTGGTCGAACCTTCCATGACCAGCCTGATCATCCTCGATTTCTGGGCGGAATGGTGCGGCCCGTGCAAGGCGCTCGCACCGATGCTGGAAAAAGTTGCGGCGGAATATGCGGCGAAGGGCGTTCTGCTGAAAAAGATCGATGTCGATGAAAACAAGTTCATTGCCAGCCAGTTTCAGGTACAGTCGATCCCCACCGTCTATGCCATGTTTCAGGGGCAGCCGGTTGCCGATCTGACGCAATTTCGCAGCGAGAGCGAACTCAAGAAGGCACTCGACGAACTGCTCGCAAAACTGCCGCTGGATGGTGCCAATTCAGGTGCGGATGGGGCCGCAGGCGATCCGCAGCAGGATGTCGCGCAATTCGTGACCATGGCGGAACAGGTCCTGGCCGAAGGTGATGCGGAACGCGCAGCAGGTGTGTTCATGCAGGTCGTGCAAATGGCCCCCGATAATGTCGCTGCTCAGGCCGGACTGATCCGCGCGCTGGTCGCAGCCGGGCGCACGGATGAAGCGCAGGCCATTGCCGATGCCCTCGACCCCGCAATGCGCGACGATCCGGCGGTACAACAGGCGCTATCCGCGCTCGAATTGTCGGGGCAGCAGGTCGATGATGGCGAACTGGCGCGACTGAAGCAGGAAGCGGAAGCCGCGCCCGACGATATGGACAAACGCCTCGTCTATTCGGAGGCGGCGTTTGCGGCGGGCGAACGTGATGCCGCCGCCGATACGCTGTTGTCGATGGTGGAGGCGGATCGCGAATGGAACGAAGGGGCGGCGCGAGCGAAACTATTGCAGATGTTCGAGGCGGTCGGTCTGGAAGACCCGTGGGCCGTTACCACCCGCCGCCGCCTGTCGCGCATTCTGTTCGGTTGACCGCGATGCCCACACGCATGTCCATCTTCCCGCTGTCCGGCGCGATCCTGTTTCCCGGATTGCAGATGCCGCTGCATTTTTTCGAACCGCGTTATCGCGCGCTTGTCAGCGATGCGCTGGCCCGTGACCGGCGAATTGCGATGATTCAGCCGCAGAGCCCGGTGGAAGGGGCGCCGCTGTTCGATATCGGCTGTGTCGGGAAAATCGGCGATGTCGAAGCGATGGAAGATGGACGTTACAATGTGGTGCTGGAGGGCGAACGCCGTTTTCGCAAAATCCGCGAGCTGGATGTCACCACTCCGTTTCGCCAGATCGAGGCCGAATTGCTGGACGAACCGGACGAGGAATATCTCAGCAGCGTCGAACGTGCCGGTTTCGAACGCGAGGCGCGCCGATTCGCCGATGCGCAAGGTTACAGCGTGGATTGGGATTCGGTGACACGGCTGGACGATATTTCGCTGATCGACGGGGTATCGCAAATCGCTCCGTTCGATCCGGCGGCGAAGCAGGGGTTGCTGGAGGCGAATTCCATCAACGAACGCTGCGAATTGCTGGTTCAGCTGATGCAATTCTATGGTCGGCGCGATGGGGAGGACGAGATCATCACGCTGCAATAGCGTCAGATACCGAAACTGCCCTTAAGACCGTCGATCACATATTGCGCGGCCAAGGCGGCCAACAATACACCGAGCAGCCGGGTAATGACCGCTTCCACCCGGTCACCCAGCAGCCGAATGAGCGGACCTGCCGCGACCAGCGCCGCTAATGTCAGCAGCAACACGCTGCCCAACGCCGCCAGCACGACCAATGTTTGATCGGTGCCTTCCGCTTCGTTCATTAAAAGCATTATCGCCGCGATCGCGCCCGGCCCGGCCAGCATCGGCATCGCCATGGGAAAGACCGATACGTCCTCCGCCTCTTCTGCCAATTCGTTCTGCGCCGCCACTTTCTCGGCCCGTTCCTCCCGCCGTTGAGTGCGTTTTTCGAACACCATTTCAAAGGCGATCCAAAACAGCATGAAGCCGCCCGCGATCCGGAAACTGTCCAGTTCGATATGCAGCGCCGCCAGCAATTGTTCGCCAAATAGGGC
Source organism: Pontixanthobacter sp. (assembly GCA_049682975.1). Classification (GTDB taxonomy): domain Bacteria; phylum Pseudomonadota; class Alphaproteobacteria; order Sphingomonadales; family Sphingomonadaceae; genus Pontixanthobacter. Next base: position 2,313 of record JBAUIN010000326.1, read on the forward strand.
AAAGCCGACCAGAATGACCATTGCGATGAAACATGCGCGGATGGCCATGGCGCGCTGTTGCATTGCCGATGCGGACTTGGTCAGACCGGCATAGATCGGTGCACATCCGGGCGGGTCGATCACCACGAACAGCGTGATGAAGGCCGATATGAACAATTGCGTTGTCATATTCGTGCGCGATTATTCTTGGCTGTCGGCGCTGGCAACCGGAAAACTTTCTTCGATTGCTTCGGCCCAGCCGCGATAGGTGAAGTAATCGGCACTAAGGTCTCTTCGGCCATTTTGCGCATGGGACCATACCAACCGCAGTGTGCCATCGCCTGAATTCAGCTTACCTTGTCGCATGCCCGGAACGATCTCGGTTCGCGGTCCGGGCGGAACCGGATTGTCGGCATCGGGACAATCGGCCACGATGCCCTTGATAGTGTCGAGCGCCCGCACGACGATCTCGAATTCTTCAGTATCGTCCGTTTCATCGCGCGGCGGTTGGGGCATGTCGACCGCATGCAGGCGATAATGCCATCGGTAATCGCCGTCGCCCTGACGTTGCCAAAACGTAAAAGCGGTGCCGGCCAGATCGGCCCCATCGCGGTAACGAACCTGACTGACCGCAAGCGCCCCATCGCAGCTGGTCCACACCGCTCGTGGGCGCCAGCTGCGCAGACCGTTCATGATCGCACCGGTTTCAATGGCTTCTTTCAGCGGAACCGGTGCACCTCCTGCATGAACGATCGCACCGGATGCGGCGAAATTTCGGTGGGCGGCGTTCATGCCCTCCGTCGCGATCATCTGGCCGAAAGCCACTTCGGTTGCGACGATCCGGCTTGGCTGCGCTTCGCCGGGGGCGTTGACAAGAAGGCGGTCGATCTGGCGGTCGCTGAACGATGGACGCGACCCACCACCGGCGCAGGCCGTCAGCGCGCAGACCGCGACACCCGCGGCGAACCATCCCGGAATACGCATCGGACCCTTACCTTTCTCAGCCGCCGAAACGGGCGGGCATTACAAATCCGCCGGAACGTCCAGCCCTTCATTGCGATATGCGGCCACCAGCGTGTTCCGCAGCAGCACCGCGATCGTCATCGGTCCTACGCCGCCAGGCACGGGCGTGATAGCCGCCGCGATGCCGCTTGCTTCGTCGAATGCGACATCGCCGACCAACCGCCCCTGTTCGCCCTCACCCGCCGGCGGCAGGCGGTTGATACCGACATCGATCACGGTCGCGCCGTCCTTCAGCCAATCGCGCTTGACCATTTCCGGTCGTCCGACTGCCGCGACGACGATATCGGCGCGCCGCACGACTTCGGGCAGATTGCGCGTTCGGCTGTGTGCGATGGTCACCGTGGCGTTCGCATCCAGCAGCAGTTGCGCCATCGGCTTGCCGACGATGTTGGATCGCCCAATCACGACCGCTTCCATGCCCGACAGGTCGCCGCCCGTATCGCCGAACTGCTCCATCAGCAGCATCATGCAGCCCAGCGGTGTGCAGGGCACAAAACCCGTTTGGCCGACAGACAACCGCCCGGCATTGATGACATGGAAACCGTCGACGTCCTTATCCGGACTGACGGACGAAATGATGCTCTGTTCGTCCAAATGCGGCGGCAAAGGCAGTTGCACCAGAATGCCGTCCACGGCGGCATCGCCGTTCAGTTTTTCGACCAGCGCCAGCAAGGTTGCATCGTTCGTATCGGCAGGCAGGCGGTGTTCGAAACTTTCCATATTTGCGGCCAGCGTCGCCTTGCCCTTGCTCCGCACATAGACGTTGCTGGCCGGATCGTCGCCGACCAGCACCACGGCCAGCCCCGGCTTGCGTCCGGCGGCTTGCGCAAAATCCGCTGCGATCGCACCGACCTTGTCGCGTAGCTTCGCGGCGAACGCCTTACCGTCGATCCGGGTGGCCGTCATACCGCAATATTGCTCAGGATGATCATGATTGCATTCAGCCCCAGGATGAGGACCAGGGGGGAAAAGTCGATCGTTCCGGTCTTGGGCAAAATTCGCCGGATCGGCGACAACACCGGTTCTAGCAATGCGTTAATCGAATTGTAGATCTGCATCATGAACTGGTTCGACTGATTGACGACATTGAAGGCGAACAACAGGCCGATGATGAACTGAACGATCACCAGCATGATCAAAACATCGATCAGCATCCCTAGGATTTGCATGAAGGCGGTCATGGTTTTTGCAACTTTCGCGTAAAATACGTTCGGTTCGGTATTTAGGGGGTCGTCCGGCACGTATCAACGTGCGGCTGTCAGTGCACGGTCTATGCCTGCTTCTTGATGAGCGTGCCCGCCCCGCGCGATGTGAAGAATTCCAGCAGCATCGCATGCGGCACGCGCCCGTCCAGAACCACAGCCGCGTCGCACCCTGCCTTCACCGCGCTTACGCAGGTTTCCAGCTTGGGAATCATACCGCCGGTGATCGTGCCATCGGCGCGCAACGCGTCAATGTCGCGCGGGGTCAAATCGGTCAGCAGCGTGCCCTGGCCATCCAGCACTCCGGCGACATCCGTCAGCAGGAACAATCGCGCAGCCTGTAAAGCCGCGGCGATCGCGCCCGCCATCGTATCGGCGTTGATATTATAGGTGTGGCCGTCCGCCCCTGCGCCGATCGGGGCAATGATCGGGATCATTCCTGCCGCGACCGCCGTGCCGATGATGGTCGTATCGACGAGGTCCGGCTCGCCCACGAAACCCAGATCGACCACGCTTTCGATCTGGCTGTCAGGATCGCGCCGGGTACGCTGCGCTTTGACGGCCGTTACCAGCCCACCATCCTTGCCCGAAATGCCGATCGCCTTGCCACCCGCTCTCGCGATCCAGCCAACCAGCTCCTTGTTGATTGCGCCCGACAGGACCATTTCCGCAATTTCCGCCGTAGCCTTGTCGGTGACGCGCAGCCCATCGACGAATTCGCTTTTCACGCCCAACTTGGCCAGCATGGCGCCGATTTGCGGGCCGCCGCCATGCACCACCACCGGATTGATCCCGACCGCCTGCAACAGCACGATGTCTTCGGCGAATTCGCGCGCGGCCTTGGGATCGCCCATCGCATGCCCGCCATATTTGACGACAAAAGTGCGCCCGGCATAACGCTGGAAATACGGTAGCGCCTCGATCAGGGTTTCCGCCTTGGTCAGCGTGATTGCGGCTTCGGTGCTATCCATGGTTGCGCCGCATAGCTTGTGCGCGGGATCAGGGGAAGCGCGCTCGCAAACGCGGCAATATTATGGGAAGGGATGCCGCGATGGCGTTCACCCGATCCTCCACCCTGCGCTTCCGCAAATTCGCGTCCATCGCAACGCTCCTGTTGATCGCCGGGATTATCACCATCGGCCGACCGCAGGATGAAGATACGGTTTGGCAACGCACCGACGCCACATTCTCTTTATGCGCTGAACGCACGACCGATGCGTGTGTGATCGACGGCGATACGATCATGTTCGGACAGCGCAAGATACGCCTGACCGGCTTCGATGCGCCCGAACTTGATGGCGCTTGCGAGGCGGAAAGACGAACGTCGATCGCAGCGCGCGATGCATTGCTCGTCTGGTTGAATACCGCCCCGTTCGCAATTGGCGGGGGCGCAGAACCATCCTTTGACCGATACGGGCGCGAATTGCGGGCCGTGCGGCGTGGTGACGAACAGTTGGCCGAAATGATGATCGATCGCGGTCTGGCGCATGGCAGCGGTTGGGGT
>JBAUIN010000327.1:0-2402 GCA_049682975.1 Pontixanthobacter sp.
TAGCGTAAGCGCGTGAAACCCTGAATTGCTTCACGAAATTTGCAACGACGAGGTATGCTAATATTCTCGCGCCGCTCGCAATGCTGCGCCGCCGGCGAAGGGGGTAATCGCGACCAGAAGCAAACTGATGGCGCCGCATAGGGCGATACCGGCCATATCTTCGCGCGACAGACTGCCGGCCCCGAAAATGAGGATCGGCACGGCAAGCGGTATCAGTAGCAATCCAGACAACGCGGCCCCACCACGCAACCCGGCAGTCAGCGCCGCGATCAATACGCCGATGGCGGCCAGGCCCGGCGTTCCTGCGAGCAAGCCCAATAGCAAAATACGCACGCTGCCGCCTTCCAGCCCGAGCAGCGCGGCGGCAGGCAGCGTAGCGACGAGCAACAATGGGGCGAAACCGAGCCAATGGGCCACCATGCGCACCGCGACAATCGCTTCCGCCGATATGCCACGCAGGGTCAGTTGATCGAACACGCCATGTTCCAGATCGGGCGCGACGAGCCTGTCCAGCGGCAGGATCGCAGCCAGCAATGCCGCTACCCACACGATACCGCCGCCCGTCCGCGCGAGCGGAACCGGATCGGGTCCGACGGCGAAAGGATACAGCATCGCCACCGCCAGGAAGAATAGCAACGGCAGAACCGTGCCGCCGCCACCGCCGGGCAGCAACGTTCTGCAATCGCGCCGGAGTAATTGTCCAATCAAGGCGCGAAGTCCGTCAGATCGATACAAACATGCTGGCCGATATCGATCGGCTGATGCGATGCGACCACGACTATGCCGCCCGACGCGCGGTGGTTCGCAATACGTTCGACTATGCGCGCCTGAATGCCGCTATCCAGCCCGTTCAGCGGCTCGTCCAGCAGCCAGATCGGCGCGTTCTGCCCGATAAGGCGCGCAAACCCCGCGCGCTTTTGCTGACCGGTCGAAAGGTAACGCACCGGCACATCCCATAAATCCGCGATCTCAAGCAGTTCCACCGTATCTTGCGCAGGTGGGTCACCGTCCATCGCATTCCAGAACGCCAATGCGCGGCCCAGCGGCAGTTGCGGATCGAGTGCGGTTCGCTCGTCCATCAAACCGACCGCCCCCTTTCGATCGACAGTGCCGCCGAAGGGGCGCAGCAATCCGGCCAGAATACGCATCAGGCTGGATTTGCCGACGCCGTTCGGCCCGGCGATCCGCAGTGCATCGCCTTGCGTCAAATCCATCGCGACTTTGTGGAACAGGATGCGATCGCCCCTGCGGCAGGCCAGATCGTGGGCGGTAAGGCGGCAGGGTTGCATCGGCACTCGGGTTAGGGGAAATGGCGGACCACGACAATATCACCGCATAGGAGCAACGATTATGGCCGCCACCGAACTTACGACCGCCGAACGCGACGACGCTTTGACGAAGCTGACCGACTGGACCGTGCGCGACGATGGAAAAGCGATCCATTGTGGGTTCGAATTCGACGATTTCGTGCAAGCATTCGGGTTCATGGCGCGCGTGGCGATCCTTGCTGAAAAGCACGATCATCACCCCGAATGGTTCAATGTGTACAATAAGGTCGAAATAACTCTGACGACGCATGACGTGCCGGGGGAAGATGGCGGTCTGTCGCAGCGGGACTTGGAACTGGCGACGGCGATCGAGGGCGTTTTGTAACGTAATTCTTGGAACGTTCCGCGCGGGTCGTCGGTTGGGTCAACATACTGAAATCGAACCGAAGGATATAATCATGGCGAAACACAACCCCGATCTGGCACATGCAATCTTCAATACGCATGACGAGGCGGACCGCGCCGTTCGCGATTTGAAATCGGCGGGTGCCGACAATGACAACATCTCGATTGTCGCGAAAGAAGATGGGAAGACCAAAACTACCGATGGTTCCGGCGGAGAAGCTGCCAAAGACGTGGTCGGCAAGGGTGCGCTTGGCGGCGGTATCGGTGCCATTCTCGGCGTCGCGGCGCTCGCTATTCCCGGTGTCGGACCGTTGGTCGGCGCAGGCGCGATTGCAGCCGCGGCAACCGGAGGCGCAGCTGTGACCGGCACCGTCGTCGGCGCGGTCGCAGGGGCGATCGCCGGCGCATTGGAAGATCACGGTGTCGGCACGGAAGACGCGAAATATTATGAAAGCGAACTCGAAAAGGGCGGAATTCTCGTTACCGTCGATACCAGCAATTCCAAAATGGATGTGGCGGATGGGAAAGGTGTATTTGCCAAGCATGGCGGACATAATTCCACGCATGCCCGGACTGTCTAAACTCTGACGCTACTCAATAGAATTGGCGGGTGGATCGATGATTCATCCGCCTTTTCTATGTCTATCGTCCCATCGGTCTGAAAGATTCGCGCAGCTCGCGGCGCACCCGCCCCGGCATCCAGCGAACGCCGAAACCCATTTTTCTCGC
>JBAUIN010000328.1:0-5426 GCA_049682975.1 Pontixanthobacter sp.
GTTCGGCAAACTCAAGCAGCAGCGCCGCATCGCCACACGCTACGACAAAACCGTCCTGTCCTTCGAAAGCTTCCTCAACCTTGCCGCTGCGCGCCTATGGCTGAAGTCTTTTGTCAACACGGCCTAGGGTTTCAGTCCGCCAGCCGCTCACAACATCCCCCGAATTTCTTCGAGTATTAGCGCGGTCTCAGCATCGCGCACCAGCATCGCATCGATAATCTCCACCGGTTCGCGCAGCGGCTCTTCCTCCGGCGCATTGGGATTGCGGACCGACAGATCGTATGTCGTCTGATCCATATCATTGACCGGAACCGACCAGCTTTTTTCGCTGTCCGCTTTTTCCGGCTGAAGCGCGACAAATTCGGCCAGATCATTATCATTCAGCGGATTGGTCTTGCCCATCGATCGGCCCGGATCGAGCTGGTAAAACCAGACGTTCCGCGTCGGCGCGCCTTTCTCGAAGAACAGCACAACTGTCTTCACGCCCGCGCCCTGAAACGTGCCGCCGGGGCAATCCATCACCGTGTGCAGATTGCAGGTCGCCAGCAATTCCTTGCGCAGTTCCACGCTGGCATTGTCGGTATTGCTCAGGAAGGTGTTCTTGATCACCACCGCCCCGCGTCCACCAGCCTTCAACTTCCGCATAAAATGCTGCAGGAACAGATAGGCCGTCTCGCCCGACCGGATCGGGAAATTGTGTTGGACTTCCGGTCGCTCGCCCCCGCCGAAGGGGGGATTGGCCAGCACGATATCGTGCCGGTCCGCCTGCCCGATATCCATGACGTTTTCGGTCAGCGTATTCGTATGGCGGATGCTGGGCGTATCGATCCCGTGCAGGATCATGTTCATCACCCCCAGCACATAGGCGAGCGACTTCTTTTCCTGTCCGTAGAACGTGCGCTGCTGCAGCGTCTGCCAGTCTACGGAGGACAGATCATCCCGCCGCATCATGTCCCATGCCTCGCACAGAAAGCCCGCCGACCCACACGCGCCGTCGTAGATCGTCTCACCGATTTGCGGGTCCACGACCTTGATCATCGCGCGGATCAATGGACGCGGGGTGTAATACTCCCCACCATTGCGCCCGGCATTGCCCATCCGCTTGATGCGGGTCTCATACAGATCGCTGAGTTCGTGCTTCGCCTGCGTGCTTCCGAAATCGAGGGTATCGACCACGTCGATTACCTCACGCAGCGAATAGCCCGAACGGAACCGGTTGGCGATCTCGGAGAATATTTCGCCAATCTTGTATTCCAGCGTATCGGCGGCCTGCCCATCGGCATTGAAGGTTTTCAGATATGGGAACAGCGTGCTGTTGACGAAATCGATCAGGTCCTGCCCGGTCTTCGCGCGATCATGGTCGGGTTCGCCATCGTCATCGGTCGGCGCGGCCCATGTCGCCCAGCGGTATTCTTCGTCCAGAATGGCGTCGTATTCGCGCCCTTCCAGCTCCGCCTCGTCTTGCCGCTCTCGCTCCAGATCGTCGAGATACTTCAGGAACAGCAGCCAGCTGGTCTGCTCCGCGTAATCCAGTTCCGACGACAGCCCCTCGTCATTCCGCATAGCCCTATCGATGGTGTTGAATGCGTTTTCGAACATGTGTGCCCCTTTACCGCCTTGCGATAAGCCGTGCTGGTACCTGCGACAAGCCGAGTTGATTAGGCCAAAAACCTGTCAGCGGCATTGCGGTCAGGCGCCGACCCGACTTTTGACCTATGGTTTAGATGCAGCAGATTAACGTCCTTTGCCGCAACAACGTGCGCTGTCACATTTGGAACTTCGCGGACCACCACCGTCAGGCGTTCTGCCAGTTCTTTGTCTTCGCCCAACGCGAGAGCGCGGCGGTTGTAATTTTTGTTCCCGGTGCCCTTCTGGCTATGGCCAACCTGCCGGGCCAGCAACGCTTCACTGACCTCTTCACTCGCCATCGCACTAAAAACAAAGGTGCGCTGTGAATAGAAATCCGCGTGCTTGCCATCCTTTGTCATAGGCAAAGGCTCAATCGCATGGGCGGCATCGATCATGTATCGCCAAGCAATCGCGTAGAACCGCGATCCCCCGCGCTTTTTGAAAGCTTTGAATACGCCTTGACTGTTTAATCTTCCATACAGTTCAGGGAACGCCATTATGTGACCTTCGCTGGCAATGGCTTCTACATAACGTATTAAGCCAAGTTCGATCAATTTAGGGTGTATTGGAACTGCACGCTTGCGTGAAAGGCGTTTCAGACCTGCCGGTATAAGCCCGTCCTTACTTTTCGTCATGTTTTCCCGCACCAGCATGAACGGCGTTTTCGCGCCGAAGTCGAAGTCGATAATTTCCAACCCGCAAATTTCCTCTCTTCCCATTCCAGAATAGGTAGCAAGAAGCGGCACCCAATATGCCGCGTCCTGGTAAATGGTCGGCGACCGATCGGGCTTTAACCGGCTAGCTTTTCCGCCACCGCCCTGCCAAATAGGTAGATTATATAACGCAACGAGATTTGCTTCAGTCAGTGGAACCCTGCGAGGTTCGGATTCATCGATGTTCACCCTTTTTCGGACATCATCGAATGCAATGACCTGACTGTAACCGTGACGCGGAAGCCAGTGCGTTTTCTTTAGAATTTCGGCAGCCTTGGCCATTTTGCTGAAATGGCTGTTGTTGGTGCGAATGGATCGCCTTTCTTTCGGCGGCGGCATTTCGCTGAACATGTTGGGTTCGTATGGCGTTGCCATCTCGCCTGGATTGTCTCTGGTTCCCCAATTAAAACCCTTCGGAATACGCGCTAGCCGATTGGCATATTCGTCAATATCGGCGGGTTCGTAGTCTGACATTTTTTTGTCGCCTGTAAGCCAGGCGAAAACCTGCAGCATGTGAAGAGTCTTTCCGCCATCCAGCTGCCAATTGTTCTTTTCGAACATGGCTTTGTGAAGGATGTCGATCTGATCGCTAAACCGAACTTCCGTTGTGCGCGCGAAGAACAAATTGCCAACGTCCGTATCAATACCCTTCAAAACGGACTGGCTATTGACGGCATCACCGTGTTCTATGGGATCGACCGGAGAGCTGTCATTTGCAGTGCTAATGGCAACGCGCGCTTCGGCGACCTTATCATCGTCCAGCAGACGAAACAGCATGTCGACGGTCCGCCCGGATCTTGGATTCGTTAGAAGTTCCGCACGCGATTGTGCTTCACCCATACCGCGCAACAGTTGTGAACGCGCTTCGCCAAGCGTGCCTTCATTTACGGGTGCTTGCGTAAGCGCAAGAGCATGGGAAGCATCGGACTGATTGACGCTTTGAGGTGTAACGAAGATCCGCAAACACTTAGTAAGGAGCGCTATTTCGTTTGGGGTCCACCCCTCATCGACTTCGGCATCAATGCATTCGACGCCAATTTCCTTGGCATCTGGTGATACCCTGCTCACAATCCGATACGCGGTCGAAAGGACTTTATGGTGCGCAGGGTGAGCGACAGTGCCAGCAATAGGCGCAGTCAAATGCGCAGTCGCTTTCGCAAGCTCATTCTCCAGCCCCTTTCGAAACAGCAGTTCCTGTTCACCAAGCGTAAGCGTGCCTCGGTTTGATATCGTCATATTTTGCATAACCATGTCGTCCCATTCGACCGCCAGTCGGTTCGCCAAACGGCGAGCCTTGACGGGATCGGCTGTGTTCAATGGAATGGTTATAGGATGATTTGCACACGCAGAGGGCATCCGACGTCGAAAGTGATACCGCGCTCCCTTGCGGATCAAATACGTCTGTTTCCGCATCGCGTCACCACAACCCTGCGGTGAACGCGTTCGATAGGCGTGCGCCGTGGTAGAATGCATCCCGGTGGGAAGCTATGTGTCCAGCTAAGGGGTAGGTTCTCCGCATTACCGTCTCCAAATGACGGTTTTCTGCGACGGATTCAGGATTTTGGAGCGGGTAAGGGGAATCGAACCCCTCTAGCTAGCTTGGAAGGCTAGAGCATTACCACTATGCTATACCCGCCCGCTGGCATGCGCTTTCGACCAGTTCGCTGCGTTCGTCAATACGGCGTATGCCCCCCACTTCGCATACGGCAAGCAAATCTGCATTGTAGCAGCGCCGATTTGCGGTAGCGCGCGGTCGTAGTCGTATATCTATCGAAGCCTGTCGAGATTCGCCCATGCATCGCCTCACCCATCTGCAGCGGCTGGAAGCCGAAAGCATTCATATCATGCGGGAGGTTTTGTCGGAGGCGGCGAATCCAGTGATGCTGTATTCCGTCGGTAAAGATAGCGCGGTCATTTTGCATCTGGCCAAAAAAGCCTTTTACCCCGCCCCGCCGCCCTTCCCCCTTCTGCATGTCGATACGACGTGGAAGTTCACCGATATGTATGCCCTGCGCGAACGCTCGGCGAAGGACGCGGGTATGGAACTGCTTGTCTGGCAGAATCCCGACGCACAGGAACGCGGCATCAACCCGTTCGATCACGGCGCGCTGCACACCGATATGTGGAAGACGCAGGGGCTGAAACAGGCTCTCGACCATCATGGATTCGACGCGGCGTTCGGTGGCGCCAGGCGGGATGAAGAGAAAAGCCGCGCGAAAGAACGGATTTTCAGCTTCCGCAGTGCGAACCACGTATGGGACCCCAAACAGCAACGCCCCGAACTGTGGAATCTTTATAATACGCGAAAGGCGAAAGGGGAAAGCATTCGCGTGTTTCCGCTGTCGAACTGGACCGAATTGGACGTGTGGCAATACATCATGGCGGAAGGGATTGAGATCGTTCCACTCTATCTCGCGGCCGAACGACCGACTTACGAATATGAAGGTGGATTGTTCATGGCCGATGATCCCAACCGGATCGCACAGATTACCGGCAAGTATCCTAACATCACGATGCGATCGGTACGCTTTCGTACCCTGGGGTGCTTCCCTCTGACGGGTGCCGTCGAAAGCAATGCGTCGACATTGGCGGAAGTCGTACAGGAAATGCTGCTGACCACCACCAGTGAACGGCAGGGCCGCGTGATCGATCAGGATGAAAGCGGCGCGGGAATGGAAAAGAAAAAGCAGGAAGGGTACTTCTAACGATGGCCCGCCCCGCTTACGAAACCGATGCTCTGATCGCCGATGATATCGATGCCTATCTGAAGCAGCATCAGAATAAGTCGCTGCTGCGCTTCATCACTTGCGGCAGTGTGGATGATGGCAAAAGCACGCTGATCGGGCGTCTGCTGTACGATTCCAAAATGATCTTCGAAGATCAGCTGGCTGCGCTGGAAAGCGACAGCCGCAAGATGGGGACGCAGGGGCAGGCCATCGATTTTGCCCTGCTGGTGGATGGTCTGGCGGCCGAACGCGAGCAAGGCATTACCATCGATGTCGCCTATCGTTTTTTCGCGACTGAAAAACGCAAATTCATCGTCGCCGATACGCCGGGCCACGAACAATATACCCGCAATATGGT
>JBAUIN010000329.1:0-2504 GCA_049682975.1 Pontixanthobacter sp.
ATTTGTGAGAACGGGCCGGTGCAAGAATAATCGATTTAAGGGCTTCTTAACTATGGTTTCTCATGGGGGGTGCCATGAGAGAGCATAAATTGTCATTCGAAACGCTGAAACAGAGCACCATCACGCGCGAGCTGCCCTTGCGCTGGTTGTTGTTATGGCTTCTCCTGCCGCATTTCCCGGTAGTCATTATGTTGCCATTCGGCGGTCCGCCGATGAGCTGGGCGCTGATCTTCACCATTCCAACCGTATTGTTGGCGGCGCAATTGCCATGGCGTCCGGTCAAGGCGTTGTTGCTGTTATCGATTACCATCGCGTTCGGCACGATCTATGTTTCGACCATGTTCAATCTGGGTGTGTCGCACCTGACCATGCTTCCATCCATTTTCGACGACATACGCCCGCTGCGTTCGCCCGAATATATCATCGGCAGTCTTGTGGCATTATGCGCAATTTATGCCGCAATGCGCCTGGCACCGCGTGTCGAGCGGTTTCCCAGCCTTATGTCCTGGATGATGGCCGTATTCTTCGCAATCTCTTTCCTGTCCCTAGAATTCTACGCCAATGCGCAGACTCGGGGTAGTTACAAGGGCTCCCCCGGTCCCGGCGATGAAGTAATGTCGGCAACCGATGCGGTCGGCTTGTTCGATCCAATAACGGACGCAGGTAAGCAGCGTCATTTGGTAATTATTATCGTAGAAGCGCTGGGACTTCCCCGTAGCGCGGAAGAAACGAAGATGTTCGCGCGCGACTGGAACCGAAGCGAATGGGCGGAACGCTATGACGTGCAGACCGGCTCCGTCCCCTATTACGGATCGACCACGAATGCCGAATTGCGCGAATTGTGTGACAGTTGGGGTATGTATTATACGTTTGCTTTCGAAAACGCGCGATGCCTGCCCGAAATTTACCAGGAGGCTGGGTACGATACGTTCGCCATTCACGGTTTCGACGGCGATTTCTTTGAACGGCGCAAATGGTACCCCGAGCTTGGCTTTTCGCAGATGCAGTTTCGAAGGGAACTGGATGAAGTGGGTGTTTCACGGTGCGGGGGCATGTTCGCTGGCGCGTGCGATCCCGAAATTCCCGCTCGAATTGCCACACGGCTGAAATCATCCGAAAAGCCGCAGCTGGCATATTGGCTGACGCTGAATGGCCACGTCCCGGTCGTTCGTGAGCCCCGGATGGGTACCGACCGCTGCGATATCGGCGAACCGGGCTGGCGCGCCGACAACCCGCATCTTTGCCGACTGTTCACGGTGCATCGACAGTTGGCCGATGCGATCGACACAATGGCGATGGACCCCGATCTACCACCCACCGATATTCTCATCGTCGGCGACCATGTTCCGCCGTTTTTCGACCGAGTGACCCGGATGAAATTCGATGGCGGCGAAGTGCCATGGGTATATTTGCGTCACGCCGAAGCCGACGCCGGCAAGTAACCCGAGCGCGCGGTAGTAGTCCTACCGATCGTCCTTCAACCGTTGCAGCAAATAGACATATTGCAGGGCCTGTAGTTTGGCGCGCTGTTCATTGTCCACACCGCCGGAATGGCCGCCTGTCATGTCTTCGAAATAATAATAGTCTTGTCCCAATTCCTTCAATCGCGCTGCGCCTTTGCGGGCATGGGCGGGATGAGTGCGATCGTCGGCGGTGGAGGCCCATAGGAAGGGCGCAGGGAAGTCCACGCCCTCGACCAGCTTCTGATAGGGCGAGTATGCCTCTATCCAGGCGCGCTGTTCGGGGATACGCGGGTCGCCATATTCGCCGATCCACGACGCGCCGCGGCCGATCTCATGATAGCGCAGCATGTCGAACAGCGGAATTTGCACGATGGCCGCACCGAACAGATCGGGACGCTGTGTGAACGCAGTGCCCACCAACAGGCCGCCCTGCGATCCGCCTTGAATGCCCAGGTTTTGCGGCGATGTGTAGTCACGCTCAACCAGATCGACAGCGACGGCGATGAAATCGTCCCACGTCCGCTGCTTGTTTTCGCGAATGGCGCTCTGATGCCAGCCGGGGCCGAATTCGCCGCCGCCACGCAGATTGGCGAGCACGTATGCTCCGCCATTCTCCAGCCACAGCTTGCCCGTCGCGCCGAGATAGCCTGGCAGACGCGGCACCTGGAACCCGCCATACCCGGTCAGCAGCGTAGGTGTATTGGCATCCATCTGCATGCCTTCCGGTTTGACGATAAAATACGGAATGCGGGTGCCATCCGCCGACACCGCCTCATGCTGTTCCACATCCATACCGGCCGGATCGAAATAGCTGGGGCTGGTTTTCAGAACCTCCGGCGCGGTGCCATCCGCATAATACAGCGTCGAGGGGGTGAGAAAGTCGGTGACGGAGAACATGATTTCATCCGTATCGTCCGACGTTGCCGCAACGCCGACCGTGGCGTTGTCCGGCAGATCGACCGGCTCCGATTGCCAAGCGCCATCGACATGATCGAACTTCAGGACTTTACCGCGCACATTGTCGAGCATGCCGACATACAG
>JBAUIN010000330.1:0-4564 GCA_049682975.1 Pontixanthobacter sp.
CGCAAAGAGAGGAAGGGGAGGCGCTGGCGAAGGGGCTAAACGAGCCGGGCGGGCTATTGGCGATGTATCGCGCCTACAACGCGCCATCGCACATGGCGTTGAAATATCGATCCGATTTCGGCGCCGCTTTGGTGGAACCTTCGCCGGAAGGATATGGCAGGCGCTACGTGTCCTATTGGGAAACGCGCAATCTACGGATGGTCGCCAATATTCGCGAGGTTTTGGGGCGCGATCCGGGCACGCGCATGCTCGCCATCGTCGGCGCATCGCATAAGGGGTATTACGAAGCCTATCTGGAACAGATGCGCGATGTCGAACTGGTCGATGTCATGCCCGTCCTGCAAGAACGCGCCGAACCATAAGAGGTTGACGCGCGCCCCCGTTACGGACCTTGCCATCAATCCTCTGTCGCAAGTCTGAAAAGGTGCCGGACCGCGTCGATCGGTTCCAACTTGCCGCCTTCATCCCGGTGCCAGAACGTCCAGCCATTGCAACTCGGCGCTTCCTGCAGCGTCTTGCCGACACCGTGGATCGAACCGGTGACTTTGCCGCAAAGTAGCGAGCCATCGGCACGGACGGTCGCAGTCCAACGGCGCTTCTTGTCGAACAGGGAAGTACCGGGTGCAATATAGCCGTTTTCCACCAGCGTTCCGAAGGCGACCTTGGGCGCATCGCGGCGGCTCTGCATCGTTTGCAGCGCGCTTTCATCCAACGGCAATTCCTTGGCGATACGTTTAAGCGCCGCGGAGGTGTAAGCCGGCTCGCGTTCGCAGCCGATCCACTCGCGCCCCAGACGCTTCGCCACCGCCCCGGTCGTGCCGGTGCCGAAGAATGGATCGAGCACGACATCGCCCTTCTGCGTGGTCGCCAGCAGCAATCGATATAACAGGGCCTCCGGCTTCTGCGTCGGATGGACTTTCGCCCCGTCCTGTTTGAGCCGCTCCGGCCCACCGCAGATCGGCAGCGTCCAGTCGCTACGCATCTGCAATTCATCGTTCAGCGTTTTCATTGCGCGATAGTTGAAATGATATTTCGCCTTCTCGCCTTGTGATGCCCAAATCAGCGTTTCATGCGCGTTGGTGAAACGCGTACCACGGAAATTCGGCATCGGGTTTGATTTGCGCCAGACGATATCGTTGAGGATCCAGAAGCCCAGATCCTGCAGCGTAGCTCCAACGCGGAAAATGTTATGGTAGCTGCCGATTACCCACAGCGCGCCGTCCGGTTTGAGAATACGCTTCGCTTCGCCCAGCCAAGCTTTTGTAAACGCATCGTAAGTGCGGAAGCTGTCGAAGCGGTCCCAATCATCGGTCACGGCATTTACGTGCGAACCGTCAGGCCGGTTCAGATCGCCGCCCAACTGAAGGTTGTACGGGGGATCGGCGAATATCAGGTCGATGCTCGCATCGGGAATAGTGCGCATCGCCGCCACACAATCACCGCCCAATACCTGACCCAAAGGCAGACTTGGCTTCGGCTCCCTGCCCTCCGCCTGTTCGGCCCGCGCGCGCAGTCGCGTAGTTTCGATAACCCCCACTTCTTATTCCCCTCTCCTGACTTATCCACAAGGTGAAACCCAACCACTACGGGGTCAAGTGGCGAGTCGGTTGGGCAGCACCTGGAGACGCACTTGAATAAGACGGAACGAAAAGAGTCCGCCACAAGATGTTGAGTCAACATCAAAACGCCGTCGCAAGATCATGCGGTGTTGCGTCAAAGACTCGGGCTGGCGCCGAATGCCGATCTCATTCTTAGAAGAATAGCCACACGGTATTCGCAACGAACACGGCCACCAGCAATGCGCCAACGGCCCGGCTGATACGATTGGCGAACCAGCACAGCAGCAAAACCAGCGCGGCGCTCCCTATGACCAGCGGGAATTCTGTATCGATCAATTCGCGTGGTATGGGGAATGGGGCGATGGTCATCGTAACGCCGCCGATCAGCAGCAAATTGTAGATGTTCGACCCCACCACATTGCCGAGAGCCAGACCGGAATTTCCACGCAATGCCGCTGCGACGGATGCGGCCAGTTCCGGCAGCGACGTTCCGATGGCGACTACCGTCAATCCGATCACCGTCTCGCTCAACCCGGCGAATTGCGCAATTTCGACTGCGCCGTCCACCAGAACCTTGCCGCCCAGAATTAAGGCTCCGACGCCGAGCGCGAAGAACAGCAACGCTTTCCACAACACCATGGGCGGACCGTCGCTATCTTCCTCTTCATCCGCCGGGCGTGGGTGCCGGTAACGCCATATGATATAAACTACGAGCAGCACCAGAAGACCGATGCCGAACGCTGCCGAAGCCATGCCGCGCCATGCCATGATCCAGATGAGGATCGACAGGACGAACGCCACCAGCGCATCGCGGCGACCGCTGCCTTTTAGAACGATGGGCGCAATCAGCGCAGCCGATCCCAGGATCAGCAAAGTGTTCGCGATATTCGACCCGGCAATGTTGCCCCAGGCGATCTCCGGCGATCCGATCAGGGCCGCCTGAATGCTCGCGACCATTTCGGGCATGGATGTTGCCGCGCCGACAATGACGAGGCCGGTGACGAGGTTCGATATGCCTGCCCGCTGCGCGATGCCGACGGAGCCGCGCACCAACCATTCGCCACCGATACCCAATCCGACCAGCCCGGCCAGGATCAGCAGAACTGCCGTAATCATGTGGACTTTCCCATCAGACCTTACGCGCCGCACCGCGAAGGATGAATACACCGGCGAGCGCGGCTATCAACGATCCGGTCAACACGCCAATCTTAACTGCGGCGATCTGTTCCGGCGCCGCGAAGGCGAGGTTGCCGATAAACAGGCTCATCGTAAAGCCGATGCCCGCGATCAGCGACATGCCCCAAATCTGCATCCAACTGATCCCTGCTGGCAGGCTGGCGATACCGGTCTTCGTCGCAGCCCATGCGAAACCCACGATGCCAAGCTGTTTTCCCGCTATCAAGCCCAGCGCGATACCCAGCGGCAATGGCGCAAGGATCGCAGACGCTTCGATATCGAGCAAACCGACGCCGGCATTGGCGAATGCGAAAATCGGCACGACCAGAAATGCCACCCAGGGATGCAGTTCATGTTCCATTTCTTCGAGCAGTTTTTCCCCACCGCGCGTCGTGACCGGGATGGTCATGGCCAACGCCACCCCGGCCAGTGTCGCATGGACACCGGATTTCAGGACGAAATACCACAATGCGATGCCTAGAATGACATAAGGAAGCTTCGATCCGACACCCGCACGCCCGATTACCAGCAGCACGGCGAACACCGCTGCCGCCGCGAGCAACATGTTGGTTTCCACGCCGGGTGTGTAAAACAGCGCGATAATCGCGATTGCACCGATATCGTCAATGACCGCCACCGCCAGCAGCAAAGCCTTCAATGCGACGGGCACACGGTCGCCGAGCAAAGCCAGAATGCCGAGCGCGAACGCGATATCCGTAGCGGCCGGGATCGCCCAACCGCCTAAATTCTCGGCTTCGTTCCAGTTGATGCCTAAGAAAACCAATGCCGGCATGACCATCCCGCCGATAGCCGCAAATAAAGGTAGCGAGCTTTGTTTCCAGCTCGACAATTGCCCCATCAGCACTTCGCGCTTCACTTCCAGGCCCACCAGAAGGAAGAACAGCGCCATCAAACCGTCATTGATCCATAAAAGTGCTGCCTTTTCGATACCACCGCCGCCGACGGTGAATACGATCGGCGTTGCCAAAGTCGCAACATACCAATCGGCCAGCCCACTATTGGCAACAATCAGCGCAGCGAACGCCGCGACCATCAATACGATGCCCCCGGCGCTTTCCTTTTGCAGAAAATCTTTTAGAAACTGACCCGTCGCCGACGCGGCGCTTCTTACGACCATAATGCAAAACTCTTATTCTAAGCTGAAGATCGCGGCTTCAATACGCCGCTTGCAATCGGCCCTAGCGCGATTGCCGATAAGGTCAAAGACACCGGTAACAAATGATTGGGTGATACCGGCCATCCCAGTGGAGGATGGGGACCAGAGAAAAACCGGCATCACCCCGCCGAAATCACGAAAGCGCCGTCGGGCGCGTTTCCGTTTCAGCAATTTTGTCCTTCAGTTTGAGGCGTAGCCGTTTGAGCAGCTTGATGTCGTCCTGCTTCCCCGCAGCTTTGCTTGTGTCGATCAGACGATCGAGCCGACGATGGCGATAGCGCAATTGTTTCAAATAATTATGCATGGTCATCTCCTATGGCCTGCTTTTACTAAGCCGTTTTGCCAGCCGAATGTCGATAATTCCAATTGTATACTATAGCTCGGTTCGATAGGCAGGTCCTATCATGCCGACCGTCCGTCAATTGCAATATCTTATCGCGATCGAAGACGCCGAGCATTTCGGACGCGCCGCCGCCAGCGTGAACGTGACGCAGCCGACGCTCAGCCAGCAGATCAAGGAAATGGAGCTGCGCCTGGGCGCGCGTCTGGTGGAGCGCGGACGGCCCGTTCGGCTCACCCCCACCGGCCGCGACATCGCCTCGCGCGCGCGGCGGGTTATGCGCGATATCGCGGAAATTCGCGCGGTGGCGCA
>JBAUIN010000331.1:0-4114 GCA_049682975.1 Pontixanthobacter sp.
GTGGCAAGCAGCTTCATGGCACCCACGGCTCGCGCGGCGCTGACCGATCTTGGCATTCGGGTGGAAACGATCGGCATCGCGTCATCGATTGCGGACAGCAAGGCGCAGATTGCCGATCTGGCGGAACTGGCGAGCGCACCGGCAAAAGGTGCGACGCTGATCGAGACAATCGACAAAGCGGTATCGAATGCGCGCCCAAGCGATGATGTAAAGGTTCCCACGGTCCTGTGGCAACCTGCGGGGATCGTCGCGGGAGACAATGCTCTTGTCAGCGAACTGATGCGGGTGGCCGGATTTGCCAGCCACAGCGCGGCAATCGGGTTGGAGCAGGCGGATTATCTGTCGCTGGAACACATGCTCAGCGAACCGCCGCAAATGTTGTTACTGGCGGGCCGCGAACCGGGTCAGCGGCATCCCGCGCTCCAGCAAATGGCACAGCGCGGCGATCTTGCCATCGCATCGTTCGATCCATCGCATCTATATTGCGGCGGGCCGACGATTATCCGGGCGCTCGATCGGTTAAGCGGCATTCGGGATACAGTTTGATGCAACGGGTCAGCATCGCCCTTAGTGTGGCAGTCGTATTGGCATGCGGCATGTCTTTGTTTGCCGGACGTGTCTGGCTGGATTTCGGCGCGACCCCCAATGCGATGGTGATCCTTGCCGAATTGCGAATGCCGCGCGCTGCACTCGCGCTGGCGGTGGGCGGCGGCCTGGGGGCGGCGGGGGCCGCGATGCAGGGCTATCTGCGCAATCCACTGGCCGATCCGGGATTGTTCGGCATCGCGCCGGGCGCGGCATTGGGCGCGGTCGGCAGTTTCTGGATCGGGCCTATTCTCGGCATAGTGAGCGCGAGCGTGTGGTTGCTACCCGCGATGGCCTTGATCGGGGCGGGCGGGGCTATGGCGCTTCTGGCGCTGATAGCCGGACGGACGGGCGGCATCGCCCTGTTCACACTAGCCGGCATGATGATCGCCAGTCTGGCGGGCGCATGTATGAGCCTGGCCATCAGTTTCGCGCCCAACGCCTTTGCCATGAGCGAGATCGTCACCTGGCTGATGGGCGCATTGACCGACCGCAGCTGGCGCGAGGTCTGGATTGCCGCGCCGCTGACGATGATGGGCATCGCCTGTTTCTGGATGGCGCGCCGCGATCTGGATGCGATGAGCTTGGGCGAAGGCGCGGCACGGTCATTGGGCATGCGGCCGGGCATCCTGCAGGCTTGGCTGATCGCGGGAGTGGGCCTGACCGTGGGGAGCGGGGTCGCGGTGGCGGGGATCATCGGTTTCGTCGGACTGATCGTGCCGCATCTGGTACGTCCGTTGACCGATCAGCGGCCGTCGTCGCTCATCGTCCCGAGCGCACTGGCAGGCGCGTTGCTGGTTCTGATCGCAGACAGCGTCGTGCGCGTGCTGCCGACCGTGACAGAATTGCGGCTGGGCATCGCATTGAGCCTGATCGGTGCGCCGTTTTTCCTGTGGCTTCTGTTGAAAATGCGGCGCGGTAGCGGTTCGCGGGGGGTGTGGGTATGATGTTGGCGGCGGATCGAGTTACGATCGCGCGGCGGCTGACTGACATATCCGCGCAGTTCGCGCCGGGTAAGATTACGGCGATCTGCGGTCCGAACGGGGCGGGAAAATCCACCTTACTTTCGACACTTGCCGGTCTGCTAACGCCGGATAGCGGTCGGGTCCTGCTCGATGGGAACGATCTCGCTGCATACGCCCCGCGTGTTCGCGCGCAGCGGACCGGCTATCTTCCGCAGGATGGTGAGTTGGCATGGGATATGTCCGTGCGCAATCTGGTCGCGCTGGGGCGGTTGCCGTTTCACGACGAGGCGAAGGAACCGGGCGAGCAGGCGATTGCCAAGCTCGGCCTCGAAGATTTCGCGGATCGTCCCGTTTCGACCCTCTCTGGTGGAGAACGCGCGCGGGTATTGCTGGCCCGCGTGCTGGCAGGCGAGCCGCGATGGATATTGGCGGACGAACCCCTGGCTGCGCTCGATATCGCGCATCAGATGCATCTGGTGCAGCATCTGAAGAACGTGGCGGCCAGCGGTGTCGGTGTGATGCTGGTGGTTCACGATCTCGCACTGGCGATGAACCATGCGGATCAGGTTCTCGTTCTCGACGATGGCGCATTGGCCGGGTTCGGCGCGCCGGAGGATGTGCTGCGCGACGATCGCATAGAGGCCATCTGGCAAGTAAAGACCTGCTGGATCGGTGAACCGAATTATCGGGCACTGATTACGTTGTGACCGGTTATATCGACATGGCCAGCGCCGATCTCGTGAAGGAATGGAACCGTCTGACCAAAGTAGACATGCCCGCACTGGCGACGGAACGCGAATGGCCAGTCCATCTCGATCACTGTTTTCAGCGTATTCTGTTGGACAGTGCGGTCGGCGCAAAATGGCGGGACGTGATCGCCAGTCCGGCGTATAAAAATGCAAGCGATACGCAGCTCAGTCGCGCGATTGCTTATGGTCGCGAAGTGATCGCTGGCCGGGCCGATCTACATGACCTCAACCGGAATTCGCTGGAATGGCGGGGTAAGCTGTAGGCCTACCCCGCCGCAGTCCATTCTACCGGCTGGTCGTCGTGCCCACGCTTTGCGGCGGTAGCGCGCCGTCGGAGATGTCTTCCGCATCCGCATCGCCGGCAATCAATCCGCGCGCTTCCAGCATCGGTGTCACATCGGGCTGACGACCGGCGAATTTCTCGAACATGTCGAAATAATCCATCGTGCCGCCACGACTAAGCACCGTCGCGCGATAATGGTCGCCATTCGCGCGCGTTAGCCCGCCATTGTCACGGAACCATTTGCGGCTGTCGCGGTCGAGCATTTCGGTCCACAAATAGCTGTAATAGCCGGACGAATAACCTGCCGGGCTGGAGAAGATGTGGTTGAAATAGGTGCTGCGATAACGCGGCGGCACCAGATCGATTTCCAGGCCCAGTTCCTCGAGCGCATTACGTTCGAACGCATCCACCTTCTCCGGCGTATCGATCGCGGCGGCTTCCTGCGGACTGAGCGCATGCCATTTCATGTCCAGTAACGCCGCTTCCACGACCTCCCCGAAATCATACCCCTGATTGAATGTCGCGGCACGTTCGATCTTCTCGATAAGTTCCATCGGGATCGTTTCGCCGGTTTCGTAATGTTTAGCGTAGTTTTGCAAGATCATGGGATCGGTCGCCCACATCTCGTTCACCTGGCTGGGGTATTCTACGAAGTCGCGCGCAGTGGCCGTACCCGAAATGCTCGCGAATTTCTGATCTGCAAAGAAACCATGCAGCGCATGGCCGAATTCGTGGAACAGCGTGTTCACATTGTCGAAACTGACCAGTTGCACTTCGCCATCCCCGGCCTTGGGAATGTTCAACACGTTGTAGATGACCGGCTTCGTCCCATCGAGGTAGCTTTGATCGACGAAATTGCTCATCCATGCACCGCCGCGCTTGGATGGGCGCTGGAATGGATCGAAGTAGAAAATGCCAAGTTGGCTGCCGTCGCGATCGAACACGGTGTAGGTCGTAACATCCGGGTGATAGACTGGCAGGTCGGTCCGCTTTTCGAAATTTAGGCCGTAAAGCTTGTTCGCGGCGAAGAAGATGCCGTCTTCCAACACACGATCCAGTTGGAAATACGGTTCGACAGCGCTTTCGTCGAAAGCATAGCGTTCTGCCTTCACCTTCTCGGCATAGCGATACCAGTCCCACGGCTGCACTTCGAAATCGCCGCCTTCTTCGGCGATCTTGGTGTTCAGCAGAGCCGCCTCGCGCCGCTGCGTCTGCGCGAGCGCGGGAACCATCTGTTCCATGAAATCGAGAGCGGTCTTGGGGTTCTTCGCCATGCGATCATACATGACGTAGCTCGCCCAATCGGGCTTGCCGAACAGGGCCGCTTTCTGCGCGCGGAGTTTCGCGATTTCCGCGATCAGCATCCGTGTGTCGTACTCGCCCGGTTGGTCGTTGCGATTGACCGACAGTTTGAACAGCTTTTCCCGCGTTGCGCGGTTTTCGAGCGATGGAAGGATGGGCTGCTGCGTGGTATTTTGCAACGCGACGGCGAATTTGCCGGGCATATCCTTCTCCGCCGCCAGCTTGGCCGC
>JBAUIN010000332.1:0-7011 GCA_049682975.1 Pontixanthobacter sp.
AGGATCGGCCAGCTCGAACCGAGGGCACCACCCACGGGATCGAACAGATCGCCCAGGAAAGCGAACAGATCGTCCAGCATGTCCGCGAACCAGCTCGGTTCGGGTTCTTCGGGTTCTTCGATCGCGACGGGCGCGAATTGAATGCTCTCGTCGCCGCGAACGGATGCATAGGAATCCTGCGAAATTTCCGTCGTTTCGGTGTCGTTCGCAGCCGGTTTCATCGTCTCGCGGAACCCGCGGAATGGGGGTTTATACGGGGCAGGGGGTTACCGATTCCAAAAGCGTATCCCACCTCAGCCACGAGCGCGCGCCTGCCGGTAAGTGCCCAGAATGCGCAGTTCCTTGCAGTGAAACGCCAATTCTTCCATTGCGCGGTCCACAGCCGGATCGCCCGGCGCGCCGATGATGTCGGCATAGAACATCGATGCGGAAAAGCTGGCGCCTTTCTGGTAACTTTCCAGCTTGGTCATGTTGACGCCATTGGTCGCGAACCCGCCCATCGCTTTGTATAACGCCGCAGGAATGTTCTTCACCTCGAATATGAAAGTGGTCATCACTGCAACACCTTCGAATGCCGCCGGATCGCGGGGCTCTCGCGCCAAGATGACGAAGCGGGTCATATTGTCGGCGGCATCTTCCACGCGATCTTCCACGATCGTCAGACCATAGAGATCGGCGGCGAGTTTCGGTGCAATGGCAGCGATGGCAGGATCGCGTCGTTCCGCGACGAATGCCGCCGCGCCCGCCGTATCGGCATGGCTCATCGGCACGATGCCGCGTTCCCGCAGGAAATGGCGCGACTGACCCAAGGCCTGCGGGTGGCTGTAGGCGACGTCGAACGGGCCGAGCGCGCCGTCCTTGCCCGGAACCGCCATCAACGCATGAGTGATCGGCATGAAATATTCGCCCACGATCGCCAAGCCGCTTTCGGGCAGCAGAAAGTGAATGTCGGCGACCCGCCCGTGCTGACTGTTTTCTATCGGAATGATGGCGCAGCCCGCGCGCCCGTCCTTCACCGCCTCCAACGCATCGTCGAAACTGAAACAAGGCAGCGGCTGATAATCGCTGCATGCCTCGCCCGCGGCACGGTGCGAATTGGCGCCAGGGCATCCCTGAAAAGCGACCGCGCGTTCGGGCCGCTCGCCCGCCGCCCGCTGCATCGTTTCGACCATGGCCATGGCGGGTTGCGGAAAGCTTTGCATGATGGCCCCGCTGCTAACCGGCCCCCAGCCCCCGTGCAATGGTGCAATAGCGGCAACAGGCTGTGCGATTGCGGCTATTGCAGTCTAGGACGGGGCTCTTTAAGGCGGCAGGCACAGTCTTACACTTATGTTTCGCGGGTTTTATTGACGCATGGATGATCGTTTCAACACTGCTGCCGGATGGGTTTTGTTCTCGGGCGTAATCGCGCTCGGGCTGTCGAGCGTCTTTTCCCGAGTGTTCGATTTGGAGCGGCCGGAACAGCTCGGCTATCCGGTCGAAGTCGCCGATGCCGGCGGCGAAGGCGATAGCGGTCCGGACATCGGAACGCTGCTGGCCGCGGCGGACGTCGCTGCGGGTGAACAGCAGGCGACGGCCCGCTGCGGCACGTGCCACAGTTTCAATTCCGGCGGCCCGACCGGTCAAGGTCCGAATTTGTACGGGATCATGGGTGCGAAGCTCGGTCATTCCCCGGCCTTCGGTTACAGCGATTCGCTGACGTCCAAAGGTGGCGTGTGGGATTGGGAGGCGATGAATAAATGGTTGATCAATCCGCGCGCGTATATTCCGGGCACTTCGATGGGCTTTGCCGGTTTGAAGAACGACGAACAGCGCGCCGACATTCTCGTCTATCTCAATTCATTGGGCTCCAACCTGCCGATCCCTGCTCCCGCCCCTGAAGAGGTCGAGGGTGAAGAGGGCGTCGACGGCGCCGGTGAAGGTCCGGGTGCAGTCGAAGGCGGTGATGCGAGTGCCGTCGAAGCGGCGGGCGCGATGGGCGCGGAACAGCCAGTGGCGGGCAGCGGAACGACCAATCCGGTCGAATAGCCGCAACCGTTACATGTTCGGGATCATTCCCGACCTTTAAAATTCTGCGCGACGACGTACCATTCGGACGATCCCTTACGGCTGGCCGGGGGTTTGGCGTGTTTGACTGTCTTGAAATGCTTTTTGAGCAGATCGAGCAAATCTTTGTCCGTACCGCCCGCCAGAACCTTTGCAATAAAGGTGCCGCCTTTATCCAGCGTTTCGACGGCGAACCACGCACCCGCCTCCACCAGTCCCATCGTGCGCAAATGATCGGTCTGCTTATGGCCAACCGTATTCGCCGCCATATCGGACATGACCAGATCGGGTGAGCCGTCCAGCGCCTGCTCCAATGCGGCGGGGGCCGCATCGTCCATGAAATCCATTTGCAGGATCGTGACCCCTTCGATGGGGTCCGTTTCCAGCAGATCGATGCCGACGATGGCCGCTTTCGGCGCGACCTTGCGCACGACCTGCGCCCAACCGCCCGGTGCGATCCCCAGATCGACCACCCGCCGCACGCCGCGCAGCAGATGAAATTTCTCGTCCAGTTCGATCAGTTTATAGGCCGCGCGGCTGCGATATCCATCGGCTTTCGCGCGTTTTACATACGGATCGTTCAACTGCCGCTCCAGCCATTTGGTGGAGGATTGCGTGCGCTTTTTCGCGGTGCGGACACGCTTGTCCGGATTGCGACCGGACCGGCTCATGGTGCGGACGAGGTCATAGGTCGTTATGCAACTCGGACCGGCAGCGATCGCCTTCGGCATCGGCGGCCATGAGGCTGCGCAGGATACCTTCGCGAATACCGCGATCGGCCACGCCCAGCCGCTGTGCCGGCCAGATATCCATAATCGCTTCCAAAATGGCGCACCCCGCCACCACCAGGTCGGCACGATCCGCGCCGATACAGGGCAGATGTCCGCGCTCCTCCGGTGACATATGCGACAGGCGAGTGCTGATCTCGCGCATCGCCTGGGCGGGTACGATCAACCCGTCGACCTTTTGGCGATCATATTGCGGTAGCTTCAGATGCAGGCTGGCCAGCGTCGTGACCGTGCCGCTGGTGCCCAGCAACCGTATGTCCCGCGCCCCACGCGATCGTACGGCAATCCGTTCGGCAAAGGCGGCGAAACTGTCGAACACGATTTTGCGCATCCGATCGTAACGCGCGATCCGCGTTTCCTGCGTCGCTTCGGACCCATCGACGGTATCGGTCAGTGAAACGACGCCCCATGGCACGCTTTGCCAGTCCAAGATGCGGGGCACTTTATCGCCGGGTTCGATCAACACCAATTCGGTCGATCCGCCGCCGATATCGAAGATGACCGCCGGACTGTCACTGTCTTCCAGCAGGATGTGACACCCCAGCACCGCGAGCCGCGCTTCTTCTTCCGCAGAGATGATGTCCAGGGCAATACCCGTTTCTGCGCGTACCCGTTCGATGAACGCGGTACCGTTGGCGGCGCGCCTGCACGCTTCGGTTGCGACGGATCGTGCAAGGTGGACGTTGCGCTTGCGCAGTTTCTCGGCGCAGACTTTCAGCGCACCCAGCGTGCGATCCATCGCGCCGTCGCTCAAGCGCCCGGACTTGGCGAGCCCTTCGCCGAGTTTTACGACCCGACTGAACGCATCGATAACGGTGAAATCCTCCCCCGAAGGACGCGCGATCAACAGGCGGCAATTGTTGGTCCCCAGATCGAGCGCGGCGTAAGCCTGCTTGCGAGTGGGGCGGGGTTGGTTCGGCGTGGGAGGGGCCGAATGGGCGCGCCCGGTTTTGACGGCGCGATTGCCGATGCGCTGCGAATGCCGGTCGGGCGCAATGGCGTTGGACCGTGCATTATCGGACTGAGAGGGGGCGCGGTAGCGCTTCTGTGCTACAGTGCCGGACTTATCGGCCCCTCTTCGGCCAGTCCTGTTGTCGTTGTCCGGCGGAGAAAAATCCGCCATAATCGTACTTTCTTTTTCCTCTTGCGGATTATGCCGCAAGGACTTGGACATGATGCTAACGGGTCATACGCCATGGGGCAAGGTCGATGGCAGTCAACTGCGACATGACCGCCGCGTTCATCTTGACCTTACCCGAGCCTGGACTTAAGGGCGCGCTACCCCGGCCAAGGGCGAACCGCACAACGATTCGCCGCCGATGATGCCCCGTCGTCTAATGGTAAGACTGCGGACTCTGACTCCGTCAATTGAGGTTCGAATCCTCACGGGGCATCCAATATGGCGATGTTATATTGCATCTGAGTACGCTTGGCGGTGCGAATGGTCGGGTCATAATCACTATTCTAGTCGCTAATAGCACCGCACATAGACAGCCGAGACAGAGACAATTTGGTCGGATAAGTCAGGTTTCCTCACTATCGCGATGTCAAAGTAGAAAATGTCGTACAACTCTCCCAGAATGTTCTCGAGCAGAATTAAATTCGGTGAGGAATGCTGGCACTGTACTCTATTGTCTAATATTAAGAACAAATAGTAAGATACTAAACTGTTCTAAAGCTAAGGCTAAAGGATTATCTACGCAAAGATCCATTCGAATGTTTCGTGAACAACCCCGCGGGCTCCGAAAGATGTTTTCTGCCGAAGGAGACCTTCGTTCAATCGAACGCCTTCGTTTGAAGTTCCGAAACAAAAATTATCCTTCCGCGTCGGATAGTATTCAATCAGCTCGCTAAAGAGTAGGTCTAGTGCACGCAATTCACGGCCTTTATCACTTGCAGCGCTATATTGAAGATGCGCGCATGTCTCGCTTTCGAACACCCATGCGCCAGCTACTAATTCTTCGTCGGAAGAAGTTATTTGCCAACATCGTATGTTTGACGGAAATCGTGACTGCAGAAGCTGCATTTCTGCAGCGGAATGTACCGGTGATACGCCATGCTTCGCCAGCAAACCGGCACGTACCAGTTCATGCAAATCTTCCGGCTTGCCCTGATCATCCAAGCGTAATCCGGCCCTCAATCCCCTGCGCGCCCCCGTTTTGCGCTGAGCTTTCACCTTTAGTGGGTTGCGCAGATTGACGACGCTATCGATTTTGGAAGCCGTGAGTTTTGCCCCGGCCTGAAAAAGTGCATAGCGCACTTCGTCGCTAGGCTGGCGATGGTAGATATAGGGAACGGGGGTGACGATTTGGCGCGAGACACCCACGACACCAGCATGTTCGACAATCTGATCGGAGATCTCCAACACGTCGGTGACCGTCATTTCGGATGATAATACAAGCCCGCCATATGTAAGGCCGCCATGCGACCTCCATTCGGAACCATGTCGCGTTTGCGGCAGTAACGCGACAACCGAACCATTACGGATAAACATTAGGGACGCGTCGGTAAATCTGTCCGAATGATAATCCATGAAACCACGGTCGAAAAGAAAAGTACCGTTGCGGCTTGCACGCACCGCATCGTTCCATGTTTCACGCATTTCACTGCGATAAGTTTGGAGCTGGATCATCATCCGCCCCTATCATTTCAGCAAGTCTGAGCAATATCGTTACCGACCGTTTTCTTTAACTTGAAAACACCGACAACCGGTTTCGCGAATGTTGGCTCGACACTGTGTCGGAGTAGGAATTGACTATTGAAGCACCGTATTGCAAATATTTGTCATGCTTAACAACGGAATAAACATGACCAAATCCACGCAGGTGAATAAGTTTCGGTTGGCCTTGCTCGTCACCGTTCCATCGCTGATGTTGTCGCAGCCCGGATGGAGCCGCGACATTGTCATCGCGGACGGCGAAATTGTGGAGGATTCGCTTGATCTTGAAGGCGACGACAGCCTTACGATCGCGGAAGGCGGCGTATTGTCGGTCGATGGCTCTGCGATAAAGCTGGAATCAGCGTCGACAGGAATCGTAATCGATAATCGCGGAACTATTGAATCGGTAGAACCGGATGGGCGCGCAATTGCCGCCCGGCGCGGACCGACAGGCCCGCGCACTCTCACGCTGAATAATTCCGCAACCGGAATAATTCAGGCGGAAAGCGATGCTTTTCGTATCAACAACGATATTACATCCGGCATCGTCACCATCAACAATGCAGGCTTGATCCGCTCGACCGTAGATGGCCAGGCACTGGATTTCAATTCGATCGAAAGCGCCGGCACCGACGCTGCACAAGTAACGATCAACAATTTGGCAGGTGGTGTCATCCGCGCGGAGGGTGCCGATGGGATCAGGCCGGGCCAAGGCGCGATAATCAACAATGCGGGGTTGATCTTTGCAGGCGGTGTCGTTGGAGACAAGCATGACGGTATCGATTGGCAGGAGCGTTCAGGCACGGTCGTCAATCTCGATGGGGGCGTTATCACTGGTTTTCGTCACGGTATCGAAACCGACATCTTCGTCGACGTTTTCAATGCGGCTGGCGGAGTAATTATCGGACGCAACGGGTCGGGCGTCGGCTCGGACGGTGACGGGCGGGTCGTTAATTACGGCCGAATTACAGGTTCTTATGCGGGCGAAGGGCCCGGCGATGGCGACGGCGTCGACATCGATTTTCACGGCGAGGTCGAGAATTTCGGGATTATCGAAGGGACTGGGGCATCACGCCTCAATGCCGATGGTGAGCCGAATGGTTCGGAAGGGGTTGCGATTACGGAAAGCGGATACGTGATCAATCACGAGAACGCTTCAATAACCGGACAATCCCGCGGCGTGACTGCATTCGGCGATATCCGGGTAGAGAATTACGGGCTAATCCGTGGCAACGATGTCGGGTTGATAATGTCACGCGGTGCCACTGGTATAAACGGCGGGCAGATTTTCGGTCGACGGGCGGTTATGTTGCAAGGTGTCGCCGATTTTACCAATCTCGAAGGTGGCTTGATCAGCGGTGTTCGTGAATCCGTCTTGTCGCAGTTAGGCAACCGCGTCGTAAATCGTGGCGCGATGACTGGCAATGTCGTGTTCAGAGCAATGAGTAATGGTGTGAATGGTGGATCGAGCGGTAATGTTACGACGTTTATTCAAGACGGCGGTACCGTAGAAGGTAG
>JBAUIN010000333.1:0-11094 GCA_049682975.1 Pontixanthobacter sp.
CGTTCTGCCGCCCGGCGATTGGGCCTTTATACTCGCCGTATTTCTCGAACAGGCGGTTCATGATCCCGGTGCCGCGCGTGTCGGACAGGAATTCACCGTGATAACCGATCAAACCGCGCGACGGGGCCGAGAAGGTGATACGTGTCTTGCCAATGCCGGACGGGCGCATTTCGGTAAGGTCGGCTTTGCGGCGCTGCATTTTCTCGACGACGGTGCCGGAATGTTCGTCATCCACGTCGATGACGACTTGCTCGTATGGCTCCATCCGCTTGCCGTCTTCTTCCTTGAACAGCACTTTGGGGCGGCTGATGCCAAGCTCGAAGCCTTCGCGGCGCATGGTTTCGATGAGGACGCCCAGCTGCAATTCGCCGCGCCCCGCGACTTCGAAACTGTCCTTGTCATCGGCCTCGGTGATACGGATGGCGACGTTGCTTTCCGCCTCGCGCGCCAGGCGGTCGCGGATCATGCGGCTGGTCACCTTGCTGCCTTCGCGGCCGGCAAGAGGGCTGTCGTTGACGCTGAAACGCATCGCCAGGGTGGGCGGGTCGATCGGTTGCGCGGCGATCGGTTCGCTGACGGAGGGGTCGCAGATGGTGTTCGACACGGTCGCCTTTTCAAGACCGGCAATCGCGATGATGTCGCCTGCCTTGGCGCTGTCTACGGGAACGCGCTCCAAACCGTTGAAAGCAAGAATTTTGGTCGCGCGGCCGCTTTCGACGACCTTTCCGTCCGCGTCGATCGCGTGAATCGGATCGTTGACGTTGACTGTGCCCGATTGAATGCGTCCGGTCAGAACGCGGCCCATGAAATTGTCCCGGTCCAGCAATGTGGCAAGGAAGCTGAACTTGCCGCTGGCATCCAGGCCGGGGGCGGGGACATGCTCCACGATTTTCTTGAACAACGGATCGAGCGTGCCCTCGCGTGCATCAACATCTTCGCTGGCATACCCATCGCGACCCGATGCGTAGAGCACGGGGAAGTCCAGCTGTTCGTCATTTGCATCGAGCGACACGAACAGATCGAAGACCTCGTCCAGCACGTCGACCGCGCGTTGGTCGGGCCGGTCGATCTTATTAACCACGACGATGGGTTTGAGGCCCAGCGCCAGCGCCTTGCCGGTGACGAATTTCGTTTGCGGCATCGCGCCTTCCGCGCTGTCGACCAGCAGGATGACGCCATCGACCATGCTCAGGATACGTTCCACCTCGGCACCGAAATCGGCGTGGCCGGGTGTGTCGACGATGTTGATCCGCCGTGTATCGTCGCCTTCGCCATATTCCACGCTGGTGCATTTTGCCAGAATGGTAATGCCGCGCTCTTTTTCCAGATCGTTGGAATCCATCGCGCGTTCTTCCACGCGCTGATTGTCGCGAAATGTGCCGGATTGGCGGAAAAGCTGGTCGACGAGCGTCGTTTTGCCGTGGTCGACGTGGGCGATGATCGCCACGTTGCGCTGATTGGCGGACATGATGTGTGCTTTCGTAAAAATCGAATGAGTAAAGGTGGCGCTCGCGAATGGTGCAGCGCAATATCGCGCGCGCTCTAACGCAGGAGCGGTTGGGGGGCAAGCGCTGCGACCGTGGCAGGATCGCCGCAATAGGTGTAACCCGGTTGCAACAACTACAGAACTCGCAGATCGCCAGAAATCGTTTTCCCTTGAGCGGAATAGCGCGCCTATCTAAACCGTCAGGCAGAAGTAAGCTGCACAAGAACGGTTTACGGGATTGAGGATATTGTCTGCATGAAATTTTCCGCATCGAAGAACCGCGCCCTATTGTATGCCGGTGTGGCCGCCGCTGGCTTGGCTTTTCCTTCCGCCATTATGGCGCAGGATGCCGATACGACGCCGCTTGAATCGGAAGAGGGGCCATCGGAATTCGACGGACCGAACCTCGACAATATCATCGTCGTCACTGCGTCCAAGCGCGAGACGACACTGCAGGAAACGCCGATTTCCGTTTCGGTCACTTCGGGCGAGACGCTGGAGCAAGCACAGATTCGCGATTTGAGCGATCTGACCACGGTCACCCCGTCGCTGCGTTCCAGCCAGTTGCAAAGTTCCGCCAACACCACTTTCATCATTCGCGGGTTCGGCAACGGCGCGAACAATGCCGGTATTGAACCGTCGGTCGGTGTGTTTATCGATGGCGTGTACCGTTCGCGCTCCGCCGCGCAGATCGGCGATCTGGCCAATGTGCAGCGCATCGAAGTTCTGCGTGGCCCGCAATCCACCTTGTTCGGCAAGAACGCATCGGCGGGCGTCATTTCCGTCGTTACACGCGAACCGCAATTCGACTTCGGCGGTTCGGTTGCCGCGACCTACGGCAATTTCGATCAGATGGAAGTGAAGGCCGACATTACCGGCCCGATTACGGAAAACATCGCATTCTCGCTCGATGGTCTGTACAACAAGCGCGACGGGTATGTCGAAGTGCCTAATCTGGGTATCGACATCAACGACCGGGACCGCTGGAGCGTTCGCGGGCAATTGCTGATCGAACCCAATGACGATCTTAAAATCCGCGCAATCGGCGATTTCAGCCGGATCGACGAAGATTGCTGCTTTGCCGGCAATATCGTTGCCGGACCGACCGTACCTGCGTTGTTTGCGGTGGGCGGCCAGATCGATCCGGAAAATCTGTTCAACGACACCAGCTTCCTGAGTATTCCGCCGACGAACGAAATCGACAGCTATGGCGGATCGGTCCAGATCGATTATCAGCTCGGTGCGCTCGCACTGACGTCGATCTCGGCTTACCGCGAATTGGAAGCGTTCAACCAGCAGGACGTCGATTTTTCGAGCGCCGATGTCGTCAACGAAATTCGCGATCAAAGCATCAGTACATTTAGCCAGGAATTGCGCGTCGCGTCCGATTTCGACGGACCATTCAATTTCCTCCTCGGCGGATATTACTTCAAGGAAGATGTCGAGCAATCCAGCCAGTTGACGGTTGGCGACGATGCGCGCCCGTTCTTCTCGCTGTTGGCCGGCAATCCGATGGTTTTCAACGGTGTGGAGGCCGCGCTCGGCCTCGATCAGAACAGCATTTTCAGTCCTGGATTGCTCACGGACGAATTCTTCACGCTGGATAACGAGGCATTCTCCGTATTCGGTACGGTTGATTTCGAAGTGACCGACCGTCTGACCTTGACCGCCGGGTTCAACTACACCGATGATTCCAAGGATTTCACGGCAAACCTCACTGCATTCGACGAATTGGCGAACATCAATCTGGTCGACGCGGTCATTGTTGGGCAGATCGCCCAATTCACGCAGACCCCCCCGAGCCAGATCGGGCCAGAGCAGATTGCTGCGTTTCAGGCGGCGCAACCTGCGGCCTTCGGACAGATCGTGGCTGGCGCGACCAATCCGGCGACCAACCCTTTGCTCGCGCTGGCACCGTTCCAGTTCCAGCCGCCATTCCTGAATGTGCCGAACGCCGTGGAAGATGGGCAGACGCGGGATGACGACTTCTCCTACACCTTGCGCGCGGCGTATGACGTTTCGGACAGTCTGAATGTCTATTTTACCTATGCGACCGGCTTCAAGGCTTCGTCCGTCAATCTGTCGCGCGACTCGCGGCCACTGGCCGCCGATTTCACGCCGGGCACGCTAGGCAGCACCATTCTCGCACCGGCATCGCCGGTTCGCGATGCCGGTTTGGCCGTGCCCAATTTGGCGCGTGGTACCCGTTTCGCCGGACCTGAAGACGCCGAAGTTTACGAAATTGGTTTGAAGGGGCAATTCGACCGGTTCGGCTTCAACCTCGCATTGTTCGACCAGACGCTGAAAGGCTTCCAGTCGAACCTCTTCACCGGTACCGGGTTTGCGCTGGCCAATGCGGATCAACAATCGACCAAGGGCTTCGAACTGGATACGACGATCAATCCGGTCGATCCGCTGGTTCTGACATTCGCGATGACTTATCTGGATTCGGTATTCGATTCCTTCCCGAACTCCGCGACCGGCGATCTCTCGGGTCAGCGGCCGGGCGGCATTCCCGAAATCACGATTTCGACCGCTGCCGTTTACACGCAAGAACTGGGCACCAGCGGCAACGATCTGATCGCCCGGATCGATTACAATCACGAAAGCAACACCAACATCACCAACGGCCTACCGGCCTTCGGCCCGACGGCGGAGAACCTCTTCCGCCGCGAGGTCAATTTGGTGAACGGTTCGCTGACATTCCGTATGGAAAACGGGCTGGAGTTGAGCGCTTGGGCACGTAACCTGCTGGACGATCGCTTCATCACGCAGGTGTTCGACGGCGTGGCGCAGGCGGGTACGGTATCGGGCTATCCCAACCAGCCGCGCACCTATGGCGGTACGGTTCGCTTCAAATTCTAAGCGCCAATTACTAACACGTACGAAAAGGGGCTGCCGATCGGTGGCCCTTTTTTGTTTATAAATACGAATTAGTCTTGAACGCGTGGCAGTGGTCTGTTGCGAGAAGACATCCGAAAGATGGGGAATTTCGTGAACTACATGCTGATGCCGATCAAAAAACTGTATCGCATTATCGAGGGGCGTTCGGAACGGCGCGAGTTCTGGATGTTCATCCTTTTGAACGTACTGATTACCGTGGCCGTCATTGCGATCGCGGCAGCAGTGGGCGGCGCCAGCATGCTGGACCTCAATGGCGTGGGTGCCGCCGCGTTCGGAGCGGGAGCCGGCCTATTGCTAATCGTATTCGTGCCGCTGTATTTTTGGTACTTGCTCGCCAGTGTGGCCATCGTCGCAGTGTCGATACGGAGGCTGCACGATGCCAATCTGACGGGGTGGATATATCTCGGGCTTTTGATCGGCTTAGTTATTCCGATCGTCAATTTCCTCGTCTTTCTCGTATACATCGTATTGATGGCATTGCCCGGCACCGACGGGCCGAACAAATACGGCGAAGATCCAAAAAATCCGACCAGCGCAGACGTTTTCGCCTAAGTTAACGCGTGTCTTAAAGCGCCCGCAGCGCCTGTGCCGGTTTCGCCCGCAATAGCGGCAGCGAACCGGCCAGCGCGAATATCACGACGAAAGCCAGCCCGCCGCCTAGAACGCCCAGAATTTCCCACCAGTCCGGCAGCCAGTCGAATTCGAACAATTGCGTAATCACGACCCACGCAAGCCCGGTCCCCAGCGCCAGCGCGACACCCGCCAGGATCAGCGCCAGCGCGCCATATTCGGCGAGCTGCATCATCAGTACCTGCCGTCGGCTCGCACCCAGCACCCGCATGACTACAGTGTCGTACGTCCGCACCGCGCGGGCGGCTGCAATCGCTCCAATCAGCACCGCCAGTCCTGCCAGCACCGCGACGGATGCGGCGGCGAAGGTGGCCAAGCCGACTTGCCCCAAAATTGTCCGCGCTTCCGTCAGCACCTGACCGATCTCGACGACCGAACTTGACGGAAACTCGCGGACCATGTCGCGTAGCAACGGTCCGGTTTCCGCACCCTGCGGCAAATCGATCGTCGCGGTCAAATTATGCGGCGCATCGGCGATCGCGTTTTCCGAAAAGACCAACACGAAATTAAACCCCATATTTTCCCATTCAATCCGGCGAAAATTAGCGACGGTGGCGGTTCGCTCGACGCCGAGAATGCCGACGGTCAAACGGTCGCCGATCTGCAGATCGATGGCTTCGGCAAATTCCTCGTCGACGGACACCAACGGTTCGCCGTCATGCTCCGGCGTCCACCATTCGCCTTCCGTCACAACATTGCCTTCCGGTATCACGCCGGAATAGGTCAGCCCGCGTTCCCCCCGCAAAGGCCACGCGCCGTCCGGCAATTCCTCAAGGTCGGCCACGCGAATCATCGCATCGGCGGGGCCATAGGCCAAAATCGCGCCGCGCATGGCAGGCACTTTGCGGATGGCGGCGTCGGCATAGGCATCCCGAACCAAACCATCGAACGCCTCGGCGCGATCGCGCGGAATATCCAGAACGAAATAGTCGGGCGCTTCGTTGGGCACGCGGCTTTCGATATTGCCATTGATGCTCGATTGTATCGCGGCGAGCAAGACGAAGGCGCTCAGTCCGAAACCGAGTGCCGTTACCAGCGCCCCGGTGGATGCGCCGGGCCGATGCAAATTGGCAAGCGCGTTGCGTATTATCGGATTGGCAGGGCGGGGTAGTTTGGCCGCCAATGTCTGAATGCCCCAGCCCAATAATGCGAGCAGGCCCAGCACGATCGCCGCTCCGATCAAAAACCCGCCAGATAGCAGCGGCTGCCGCGCCGTAAGCAGGGCAAGCGCCACAATCCCTGCCAAACCGCCCAGCACCAAGCCGAGCGCTCTTCCATCGCGCGACAATGGCACGATCCGCGCACGCATCAATGCCATCGCAGGAAAACGCCGCGCGCGCAGAATCGGCGTCGCAGCGAATACCAATGCGACCAGCAATCCATAGGCCGCAGCAATGATCAGAGCGACCGGCTCGAACACGAAACCCGTTTCCACCGGTAACAACCCGTCCAGCGCGGTCGCCAGGATCGGCGTGACCAGCACCCCGGCGAGCAGACCTAGCAGGCTACCGATCAACGCAGCCGCACCGATTTGCAGCGCGTAGATGCGCGCGATGTCGCCGCCCGATGCCCCCAACACTTTCAGCGTGGCGATACTGGCCCGCCGTGCTTCGAGATAGGAGGAAACGCCGCCGCCGATCCCGATACCGGCGATGACCAGCGCGGCAAGACCGACAAGCGTAAGAAATTCACCCATACGCGATACGAAGCGATCCGCCCCGGGGCTGGCACGGTCGCGCGTGCGAAAATCGAAGCCCGCATTGGGGAACCGGTTTTCCAACGCCTCCTGAACATCGTCCGGTGCGGGATTGTTAGCGAAGGCGACCCGGTATTTGCTCTCATACAGGCTGCCGGGCTGAACGAGGCCCGCAGTGTTCGGCACATTTTCGTCCACGATGATGGTCGGGCCAAGTTGGAAACCTTCGCTCAATCGGTCGGGTTCCGTTTCGATAATGCCGGCAGCGCGCAAGGTTGCCGTACCGACCGTAAATTCATCGCCTACCGCGATTCCGAGCCGATCGATCGCACCCTGGGCGAGATAGGCGTCGCGCCCATTGGGTGCCGCCGCAACCGTGCCATTTGTCAAAGTCAGTTCGCCAAAAAGGGGCCAATTGCCATCGACAGCTTTCAGCCCGATCGGAGCGGCATTTTCACCCGCACTGGCCATGGCTTGCAGGCGTAGGCCGCCGGATACCTTGCCGTATTCTTCCAGCGCACCGCGTTCGTCTGCAGTCAAATCGCGCTGCCAGACCTCAATTTCCAGATCGCCACCGAGCAGGACTTGTCCGCGCCCTTCCAGTTCGCTTTCGATCGCGCCGGTCAATGTTCCGATCGCGGCCAGCGCTCCGGTGCCGAGAAACAGGCAGACCAACAATAGCCGCAAGCCCCGGAACCGGCCGTTCAGATCGCGCCGGGCAATGCGCCATGCGGTTTGCCAGTTCAGAGTATCGCTCATGCGTCCGGTGCGTGCGACGCCGTCGCGCTGTCATCGTCGCTGGCGATCAGGCCGTCCGCGATGGTTACGATCCGGTCGCAGCGTTTGGCCAATTCGACATCGTGGGTGATGACCAGCAGGGTCGCGCCGCTATCCGCGCGTCGTTTGAAAAGCAGT
Source organism: Pontixanthobacter sp. (assembly GCA_049682975.1). Classification (GTDB taxonomy): domain Bacteria; phylum Pseudomonadota; class Alphaproteobacteria; order Sphingomonadales; family Sphingomonadaceae; genus Pontixanthobacter. Next base: position 7,632 of record JBAUIN010000333.1, read on the forward strand.
TCGATGATCTCGTGCCCTGTTGCGACATCGAGATTGCCGGTCGGCTCATCGGCGAAAATCAGTTCGGGGCCGGGGGCGATGGCGCGCGCGATGGCGACACGTTGCTGTTCCCCGCCGGAAAGCTGCGTCGGGTAATGGTCCAGCCGGTGTCCCAATCCAACCGCTCTCAGTTCCGCTTCCGCGCGGGTCGCGGCATCTGGCATACCAGCCAGTTCCATCGGCGTTGCGACGTTTTCGCGGGCGGTCATCGTGGGCAAAAGGTGGAATGCCTGCAAAACAATTCCGATCTTACCGCGTCGGGCCCGAGCGAGCGCGTCCTCGTCCATCGCCATGAAGTTCTGGCCGGCGACCTCCATCGTGCCGCCGGTCGCCTGCTCCAGACCTGAAAGAACCGCCATCAGCGAGCTTTTGCCCGAGCCGGATGGGCCCAGCAAAGCAACGACTTCTCCCGTCGCGACATCAAGATCGATACCGCGCAGAACCTCGACCGGGGTGGTGTCCGGATCGTAGGTGAGCGTCAGATTGCGGGCGGTAATTGTGTTTGCGCTTGTCACCGCGTCCCAATCGCATAGGGAAGGGGGCCGAGCAAGGAGGCTCGCCGATGCAATTACGCCTTTGGTCGATAGTTCCGCTTTGTCTGACGCTGGGCCTGGCCCTGTCGGCGTGCGACGATGCCTCTCAAACGCCGCCCACCCAACGCGCCGCGCCGGTCGACGATACGAGCGCCGCCGTGCCCGTGATGGGTCCGGAGCGGACCGTTCTGGCGTTCGGCAACAGCCTGTTCGCCGGATACAATGTCGCGGCGGAGGACAGCTACCCCGCCAAACTGGAAGCTGCCTTGCGCAGTCGCGGGATCAACGCGAAGGTCACCAATGCCGGGGTTTCGGGCGATACGACGGCGGCCGGTCTGCAGCGGTTGAGTTTTATTCTGGACGCGCAGGCGGAGGCGTCGGATCTATTCATTCTGGAACTGGGCGGAAACGATCTGCTGCGCGGCATTCAGCCTTCGGAAACGCGGGCCAATCTGGAAGCGATGCTGAAGGAACTTGCCGATCGTGACATTCCCGTGCTGCTGATGGGCATGCGTGCACCGCCCAATTTCGCGCAGTTTCGATCGGGTTTCGACACAATCTATCCGGATCTGGCGCAGTCTTACGATGCGGCCTTGGTGCCATTTTTCCTGGAATCGATCTATCGCAATCCCGAGCTCATCCAGTCCGACCGGATCCATCCGACGGAAGAGGGGATCGAAACGCTCGTCCAGGCGACGGTTGACGATGTGGTCGAGGCGTTACCCGAAGCCGAATAGGGCGGTCGAAAGTCAGGCGCGGCGCTGCGCATGTCCGGCCGAAATGTGCCAGATCGCGGCCTCGCCGTGAATGGCGTCGAACGGGGCCAACTCTGTACCGGTCAGCCAGATCTGCGCGCCGCTATTGCGCAGCCGATCGAACAGCGTAGCTCGCCGGACCGGGTCGAGATGGGCGGCAACCTCGTCCAATAACAGAATGTTCGGCCGTCCGCGTGCCGCGCAATTGGCGTGTGCGATAATAATGGCAATCAGCATCGCTTTCTGTTCGCCGGTAGAACATGATCCGGCGGGTAGTTCTTTACCCTCCATCGTTACCAGGATTTCGTCCCGGTGAGGGCCAATCAAGGTGCGCGATGCCGCCCGGTCCTGACGCCTGTTATCGTGCAATGCCTTTTGCAACTCGTCGCGATCGATCGGGCCGCCACGCGCATATGCGAGATGAGGACGGGCGAAAGGTTCGGGCGGGAGGGCAGCCAGTTCGTCCAGAAGTCGGGTCAGGAGCGCCGCGCGGCCCTGCGCCAACATCGCGCCATATTCAGCCAATTGCTTTTCCACCCCGTCCAACCAGAGGCGATCCGGCATATCGTCCTGCGCCAACAATCGGTTGCGTTCGCGTAGAGCGGTCTCATACCGTGTCGCGTATCTCGCATGAATGGGTTCCAGCGCTAGTGCGAGCCTATCGATAAAGCGACGCCTTGCGCCGGCACTGTCGGTGAAAATGCCATCCATCGCTGGCGTCAGCCACCCGACGGAAAGCCACTCGCCCAAACCCACGGCGCTTGCCTCCGCACCGTTAATCCGCACCAGGCGGCGGTTTGGCTGGACCGCGCGCGTCTGGATCCCGAGGCGGACCGGCGCGGCGTCGCTATCCGCCAAATCGGCACCGATCGCGAACCCACCTTCACTGCCATGCCTTGCCATTTCCAAAGGAGATACGCGGCGCAATCCGCGTCCGGGTGCAAACAGCGACAGCGCTTCGAGAATATTGGTCTTGCCAGCCCCGTTTTCCCCGACGAGCAAATTGAACTGACCTGTCGAATCCAACCGCGTTTCGGTATGATTGCGAAATCGGGAGAGGGTAATTCGGTCGAGAGCCATGGAATCGAATACCCTTATCAGCGTCAATTTTCTTCGCCACTTGAAACCTTCATCCCAACGGTTGGTGATTCACGCCAACATTCAGGATCAGTTCATAGATGTAAAAGGGTGTCGAACCCATAAAAACGAGTTAGACCAGTGGTTTGGCAAAACTGGCACGGCTCCTGCAACATCGTTTTCATCGGCGGGACAGTCTCTCCGAAACAACAGAAAGGAACTTCAATCATGTTCAATCTCGAAAACGTCAGCAACCGCGTCATCGCAGCCGTCACTTCGGTAACCTTCTCTATCGTGATTTTCGCCACCGCCATCGTGCCTGCCAACCAAGGCATCTTGCTTCCCGTCGGCATCGCTTGAACCGGTCATTTGTACTTCAGCTCAACGAAAGGACATTCCCCATGCTTAAACTTCAAACTGTCAGCACCCGCCTATTCGCCGCAACCGCCTCCGTCATGGTATCGGCCCTGTTTCTTGCCACCGCAATTGCACCGGTCACGAACACCGTCGCCCTTTCGGGAGCCATCGCATGAACGATCTGAAGAAAAACGATACGTCGAACGGTTCGGCCGATACATTCAAGCTGAACCGCTCGAACGCGAAAATCTGGGGCGTCTGCGGCGGCATCGCCGATTATTTCGGAATCGACGCCACAATGGTCAGGATCGGCTTCATTGCCGGAACATTGCTCGGCTTCGGATCGCTGCTACTGGTTTACATCATCATCGGTTTGATCGCCGATTGATACGAAGCCAGCATGAAAATCACGCAGGGGCAGCGGACTACATGGCGGATATGCCGCCATCCAGTTTCAGTTCGGCCCCGGTCATAAAACGGCTCTCATCGCTGGCAAGATAGAGAACCGCCTGGGCTATATCATCGGGCTCGCCTACGAATTTCAGCGGTATCTGCCGCGCCAGCTTATCCAGCAGCACCTGTTTCTCGATCCCCGCATGTTCCGCCGTTCCATCGAGAATAGGCGTATCGACGAAAGTCGGATGGATCGAATTGCAGCGGATATTCATGTTCTTTTTCGCACAATGCAGCGCGATCGATTTG
>JBAUIN010000334.1:0-3417 GCA_049682975.1 Pontixanthobacter sp.
CGCGATAGCTTGCCGGATCGACGAACTCCGCTTCGTCGATGATGCGATAGACTTCCTTATGTTCGGCAGCGAAATCGAGAAACCCACGTAACGCCGCCTGCTCGATTTCCAGGGATCGCATGTCGGGCGTAATTGCTTCGCGCGCCGCGCTTTTTACCGCATCGCTCATGTCCGCGACCAAGGCACGGAAGATCGCGTCCTTCGTATCGAAATATGTATAGAAACTGCCCAATGCCACCCCGGCACGGCGGGTAATTCCACTGATCGACGCGTCGTGAAATCCACGCTCTCCGAATTCCAGTGTCGCAGCGTCGAGCAATTTGCGAAGCGTCTTGCGCCCACGAGCCGTGCGCGGCGTTTTGCTGCTTGCATTTGCATTTGTCTGTTCGGTTTCCATAGCAGCCTCATACCGCGCAACACCACCTCCGCAATCTATAACTTGAAAGATGGTTCATGTTTCAATAAACACGATTTCATAATTGGGAGAACACGCATGATCAGATCGATACGACCCACTCTGGCGACATTGTCCGCTGGTACTGCCGCGCTCGCATTCGCCGCCGCGCCTGTTTCGGCGCAGGAAACCGAGCCTGATAGCGTGCTGGAAAACGATAATGGCAACGGGATCATCATCGTCACTGCGCGTCGGCGCGAAGAGCGTATAACCGACGTACCCCTGTCCGTCACCGCGATCAGTGGGGAAGAACTCGCACGGTCCGGCACGTTGGAACTGACCGAAATCGCGCAGGAAGTTCCCAATCTGACGCTGGAGGTTTCGCGCGGCACCAATACCACCCTTACCGCCTTCATTCGCGGTGTCGGCCAGCAAGACCCCGTGGCCGGGTTCGAAGCGGGCGTCGGCCTGTATGTCGACGACGTTTACATCAACCGCCCACAAGCTGCCGTACTGGATATTTACGACGTCGAACGGATCGAAGTGCTGCGCGGGCCGCAGGGGACGCTGTATGGTCGCAACACGATCGGCGGTGCGATCAAATATGTGACCCGCCGCCTGCCCGACGATCCGCAGATAAAAGTGCGCGCGACCTATGGTTCGTACGATCAGGCCGATCTCATCATTAGCGGTTCCATACCGATCACCGATAGCCTGACCTTCGGTGCCAGCGCAGCGCGTTTGTCGCGCGGCGGCTTCGGCGACAACATCAATTTGGGCACGGAGAACTATAACAAGGATCAATGGGCCGGTCGCGCAACCCTGGAATTCGGCGACGGGCCGCTTTTTGTGCGCCTTTCCGGCGATTATGTAAAAGACGACAGCGAAGCGCGGCAGGGGCATCGCCTGATCCCCGGCCTGCTGACCGGTGCGCCGGTGCTGGACGATGTGTTCGACACGCGTGCGGGGCTGGATGTCGTTGATCAGGAGGTCGAAGCCTATGGCGGAGCGCTGAATGTGGCGCTGGAAGTCAGCGATACAATCACGCTGAAAAGCATCACCGGCTACCGCGAGGACAGTTCCACTTCGCCCATCGATTTCGACAGTCTGCCCGCGGCCGATTTGGACGTTCCCGCAATCTATGAAAACGACCAATTCAGCCAGGAACTTCAATTACTGTATGAGGGCGACCGGCTATCCGGCGTTCTCGGTGCCTATTATCTCGATGCCAATGCCTTTACCGCTTTCGACGTGGCGCTGTTTACCACCGGCGATCTGATCGGACTGCCCGGTCTGAACGCCCAGACCCTGGGCGATGTCGAAACGAAAACCTGGAGCGTCTTCGGAGACTTCACCTACGACATCAGCGACCAATTCAGCGTGTCGGTCGGCGGCCGTTACACGAACGACAAGCGGACCAGCCGCGTCCTGCGTACCACCTTCATCGGGGGCTATTCCGATCTGTTCGCGGACGGTGCGACGCCGATTGCGGTGACATCGGATTTCGAAGGTAGCGAGACATTCAAGGAATTCACGCCGCGGGCTTCGATCAGTTACAAACCGAACGACAACAACAATTTCTACTTCACCTATTCCCGTGGATTCAAAGGCGGCGGGTTCGATCCACGGGGTCAGACGAGCCAGGCACCCGATCTCGACGGCGACGGCGATGTGGATTTCGACGATCAATTCGAATTTCTGCGCTTCGATCCAGAAACTGTAGACAGTTACGAACTTGGCTGGAAAGCGTCGCTGCTGGAAAATCGCCTCAATCTCAGCTTTGCGCTGTTCAAGGGCGACTACACCGATATCCAGATACCGGGATCGATCGGAGTGGATGCGAATGGGGACGGCGTAAACGAAACTTTCATCGGCATTACATCCAATGCGGGCGATGCGGACGTGAACGGGCTGGAATTCGAAGGTAACGCATTGATCGGTCGCGATTTTGCGGGGGCCGGCAGCCGGTTCAACGTGAACTGGTCGCTCGGCGTTATCGATGCCGAATACAACCAGTTCATCGACGCACTGGGCAACGATGTCGCGGATGAGCGGGTGTTTCAGAACACGCCCGAAGTCACCGCCAATATGGGCTTCGCGCTCGGCGTACCGATGGCCGACGGTATCGTCGATTTTCTTGGATCGGCAAGTCTGCGATCGGATGCCAGCCAGTTCGAAACGCCCAACCCCTTTCTCGATCAGGATGGGTTCGTCCTGCTGGATGCCAGCATCGTCTATACGACCGACGACGATCGCTTCTCCATCGGGGTGCATGGCAAAAACTTGACCGACCAACGCTACATAGTCGCAGGATATAATTTCGTAGCGGGCGGCGTGGATGGGGAACCGTTCACCCCCACGCTCGGCCTGGAAGGGACGCTGACCGGTTTCTACGGCGACCCACGACGGTTCTTCGTGACCGGCGAAGCGCGCTTCTGACGTTCGGCTCGCGACCGCGCGGCTTCCACGGTGAAGCTGCGCGGTGGGCGGTCCGCCGGACCATCCGCGAACACCACCAGATCGCCCGGCGCGATGTCGTTGGCGGCGTAGGTGTCCCATGCCTCGTGGATCATGTCCGGCTCCCCCCATATGCGCACGGCGTTCCAATATCGGTCGTCTCGAAATCCGACGAAATGAACGAGCGTTTGCATGACGACGCACGATAGAGACACGCCGCCTTGAGGCTAGCGCAAAACCGGTTCATAGCGCCTGCCCATGCACGATATTCGCACGATCAGAACCGATCCCGCCGCTTTCGATGCCGCACTTGCCCGGCGGGGGCATGAACCGGTGGCGGATCGGATCGTGACGCTGGACGAAGAACGGCGCAAAGCCGCCGGCGCGGTGCAGGAGGCGCAGGCGAAGCGCAACGGCGCATCCAAAGCCATCGGACAGGCCATGGGCAACGGCGACAAGGAAAAAGCGGAAGCGCTGAAGGCCGAAGTGGCGGAGCTGAAACAGACCCTGCCAACACTGGAACAGGCGGATCGCGATGCCGGCGAAGCCTTGCGCGATATGTTGGC
>JBAUIN010000335.1:0-8570 GCA_049682975.1 Pontixanthobacter sp.
GAGATCATGGCCGAGGGGGTGAGCGTGGGCGGCGTCTTCATCGGTCGGCTGGCGGCGGCCGGCGCGCTCGAGAATGGCAGCGGCACCGTAACCGCATCGCTGGCCGGTCGCCGGGGCAGCCGTTTCAATCTTCAGCTAAACGCAGCGGTCGCACCCGATCGGGTGGCAGTGGCGACGCGCGGGGAGTTCATGGGGGAGGCGATCGCTCTGCCGCGCCGCGCCGTGTTTACGACGCGCGACGATGGCGGTTGGCAGCTTGGTGAAACGCTGCTGACTTTTGGCGATGGGGCTGCGCTGGTATCGGGTGCGTTTGGCGGCGGGCGGACCGCCATCGATCTGGCGCTGGACGATATGCCCCTGTCGCTGGTCGATCTGGCGCTCGCCGATTTCGGTCTAGGCGGGACGGTATCGGGGCGGATCGATTACGATGCGCAGGTCGGCAGAGTGCCGTCCGGCAGCGCGCGGGTGATGGTGCGCAATTTAACGCGGTCCGGCCTGGTGCTGACGTCCCGGCCCATCGATCTGGCGCTGGTATCCAAACTGACGCCCGACGATCTGGAAGCGCGTGCCATCATTAAAGAGGGCGGAACGCGGCGCGGCAGGTTGCAGGCGCGGATCGGTAATTTGCCTGCGACCGGTGGTCTGATGGATCGTCTGCGCAATGGTGGTCTGCGCGCGCAGTTGCGGTTCGGCGGACCGGCAGCGGCGCTATGGCGACTGATCGCGGTGGAGGCGTTCGATTTGACCGGTGCGGTAACCGTCGCCGCAAATGTCGGCGGCACTCTCGATGATCCCACCGTGCGCGGTTCGGTGTCGAGCAACGATCTTCGCCTGCGCAGTTCGCTGTCGGGCACGGACATCCAGGGCATCCGCATGCGAGGCCGCTTTGCCGGTTCGCGCCTGCGCCTGACCCGCTTTTCCGGCAACACCGCCAATGGCGGCAGTGTGGTCGGCAGCGGGATCGTCGATCTGCAGGGGCTTGGTCCGAAGGGGCCGACGCTGGACATTCGCGTCGCCGCCAGGGACGCCCGGTTGCTGCGTGCCAACGGCTTGGATGCGACGGTCAGCGGCCCCTTGCGTATCGTATCGAGCGGGGTGGGCGGCACGATCGCCGGACGGGTAAGCATCGACCGCGCCAGTTGGCGATTGGGCACGGCGGCGGACAGTGTCGACTTACCGCAAATCGCCACGACCGAGATCAATTTGCCCCCGGACATCGCACCGGCCCGAACCCGTCGCCAACCGTGGCGGTATCTGATCGATGCGCGTGCGGACAACCGCGTCAATGTCGATGGGCTGGGCCTGGACAGTGAATGGCGGGCCGATATCATCGTGCGCGGTACTACCTCCGATCCGCGCATCGGCGGGCAGGCGCGCGTGGTGCAGGGCACATATAGTTTTGCCGGAACGCGGTTCGATCTGACACGGGGCCGGATCGATTTCGACGCGAACCTGCCAATCGATCCGCGCATCGACATCGCCGCGCGCAGCGAAGGTTCGGGGCTGGACGTGACCGCGACGGTGCAAGGCAATGCGCAATCGCCGGAAATCACTTTCGCATCCACGCCCGTCCTGCCGGAAGAAGAAATTCTCGCGCAGCTACTGTTCGGGGGCTCCATCACCGAACTTTCCGCCACCGATGCACTGCAATTGGGCAGCGCATTGGCCAGCCTACGGGGTGGGGCGGAACTCGACCCGATCAACCAGCTCCGCAATGCCATCGGTCTGGACCGCCTGCGTATCGTGGGGGCCGACCCGGCGCTCAATCGCGGTACCGGCGTTGCGCTGGGCAAGAATTTCGGCAGGCGCGTCTATGTCGAAATTATCACCGATGGCCGGGGTTATAGCGCAACGGAGGCGGAATTTCGTGTGACCGGGTGGCTATCGCTGCTCGCCTCCGTCTCCACGATCGGGCGGGAGAGTGTGGTGGCGGAGGTGAGCCGCGACTACTGATCGCGCGGAGCGTCAGACGCGCGCGTATAATTCCGCCTCCGCCTGTCGCCGCCGGACCAGACCATTCAGGACGCGCCCACCAGCAATATTCCAGCGCGCAAATTCGGCAGTCGCCCCGCCGTAATCGCCTGCACGATGTTTGCGGGTAAGCGTTGCGCGCGCGATGGCGCCGGTGTTGTAATGGAAGCTGACCATCGCATCGAACTGGTTCTGCGTCGTCGGCGCACCGCCGATCGCCGCCGCGACATCGGCAGCGTATCGTTTTAGATCGCGTTCGAGCCGAAGGTCGCATTCCGCCTGCGTCCAGACCGTGTTCGGCCCGATACCGGTGCCCGTCGCGCCCCAGCCGATCGTCCAGGGATCGCCGCCGGTGCCGGGATCGGGATAGGCCGCGACCTTGCCATCGCGTCTGATCCGCGCGCATCCTTCGAATTGTTTGATGAGTGCGGTACCCTTCGCGCCGATAATCCGGGGGCAGGGGTTTTCGGCTTGTGGAACTGTCCCGGTCGCACGATCGATCGCGCAATCCAGGCGTTCGATCTCGCGGCGGCGAAACCCACGGCCCAGAATGTTTCGGACGCCGTCAAATATATGTTTGCGGTTCATCTATAATGCCTCTCGCTGGTCGAAATGAGACCGTACGAACTGGCAGGCTTGCGTTGTGTAGGACAATGTTTTGTCGGTTTGATATTGGCCATGACACACCGAACCAGGGTTTTTCGTCAATAACAAAAAGCAAATAAGTGTTTGTTATATCAAAATATTCAAGGATTTTTGCGCTTCAGTGTGTAACCTTGATTACTGATATGCTCACCCTTCCGACATCCGACCTTATTAATGACCGAGCGGGCGGTAGGAAACGTGAAGTTCCAAGGGGTGATCATACATCAAAAGGGCCGCCCGGTTTTCCCAAGCGGCCCTCTCTTTCGGTTCAGCAATCCGATTACATCGAATAATACATGTCGTATTCCACCGCATTCGGGGTGGTGTCGACACGCATGACTTCTTCCCACTTCAGTTCTGCATAGGCCAGGATTTGATCCTCGCTGAACACGTCGCCTTTGAGCAAGAATTCGTGATCGGCTTCCAACGCCTCCAATGCTTCGCGCAAGCTGCCGCAAACGGTCGGCACTTCGGCCAGTTCGGTGGGCGGCAGATCGTACAGATTCTTGTCCATCGCTTCGCCCGGATGGATCTTGTTGGTGATCCCGTCGATACCGGCCATCAGCAATGCGGCGGAGGACAGATACGGGTTCGCAAGCGGATCGGGGAAGCGGAATTCCACGCGCTTCGCCTTCTCACCCGCACCGTATGGAATACGGCAGGATGCCGAGCGGTTGCGCGCGGAATAAGCGAGCAGCACGGGCGCCTCGAAGCCCGGCACCAACCGTTTGTAGCTGTTGGTCGTCGGATTGGTGAATGCATTCAGCGCCTTGGCATGTTTGATAACGCCGCCGATGTAATACAGGCAATTGTCCGACAGTCCGGCATAACCATTGCCCGCAAACGTGTTCTTGCCGTCGTTCCAGATCGACATATGCGTGTGCATGCCCGACCCGTTATCGTCCTTGATCGGCTTGGGCATGAAGGTTGCGGTCTTGCCATAGGCATGGGCGACCTGCTGCACGACATATTTATAGATCTGCATATTGTCGGCGGTTTCGAGCAGGCTCGCGAACGTCACGCCCAACTCATGCTGCGACGCGGCGACTTCGTGATGATGTTTGTCGCAGGGAAGACCCATTTCCAGCATCGTCGCGACCATCTCGCCGCGAATGTCGACGGCGCTGTCAACGGGCGCGACGGGGAAATAACCGCCCTTGGCGCGCGGGCGATGAGCCATATTGCCACTGTCATATTCGCGGCCCGAATTGGTCGGCAATTCGACATCGTCGATCTGGAAGCCGGAACCGGCATAGCCGTCTTCGAACCGAACATCGTCGAACATGAAGAATTCGGCTTCGGTGCCAACGAAAATCTGATCGCCCAGACCGGCGGATTTGACGAAGGCTTCGGCGCGTTTCGCGGTCGATCGCGGATCGCGGCCGTACAATTCGCCGGTGGCCGGTTCGACGATATCGCAGAACAGGATCATCATCGGCGTCGCGCTGAACGGATCGACATAGATCCGGTCGAGATCGGGGCGCAAGATCATGTCGCTTTCATTGATGACCTTCCAGCCTGCGATCGACGAACCGTCGAACATCAGCCCGTCTTCCAGTTCATCCTCCCCCATCGCGCTGGCGACCATGGTCAGATGCTGCCATTTGCCCTTGGGATCGGTGAACCGCAAATCGATCCATTCGATCTCTTCGTCCTTGATCTGTTTCAATACGTCTTTTGCGGATGGCATAGAATTATCCTTATTGGATGGGATGTTGGATGGAGGGGAAAGGGTACTGCGAAATCGGCGTCAGATGGCTTCGTCATCGCGTTCGCCGGTGCGAATACGCAACGCGCCTTCGATCGGCGAAATGAATATCTTGCCGTCGCCGATGCGGCCGGTCTGTGCGGCGGCGGCAATGGCTTCGACGGTACGGTCGGCGATAGCGTCGCCTACGATGACCTCGAGTTTTACCTTGGGCAGAAAATCGACGACATATTCGGCGCCGCGATACAATTCGGTATGCCCTTTCTGGCGGCCGAAACCCTTGGCTTCGGTCACGGTGATGCCCGAAACGCCGATCTCATGAAGCGCCTCCTTCACCTCGTCGAGTTTGAAGGGTTTGATAATCGCTTCGATCTTTTTCACACGGATCCTCGAATCTGTCTTTCCTCCAATACTATCCAAGAACCATGCCAGTTCCGAAAATGACCGGTATGATGGCGAGACGGTATTCTAAAGGCGTGGATACTGCCGTTTTCGTTGGCAGAACGTGCCCGTTTATCGGGCATCGAGGTTCAACCCGGTTTCCTGCGGCAAGCCGGCGATCAAATTCAGCGATTGCACCACCGCGCCGCTCGCGCCTTTTCCCAGATTATCGAGCCGCGCGATGAGCCGCACGTGTCCGCTTTCATCATCTGCGAAAACATGCAGGATCATGCCATCCCACGGCGTCGCATCGGTGCGTAGCAACAATTCGTCCGGCATAAGGTCCATCGGCGCAATGGTGACGATCGGTGAGGATGCGTAAAATTCGTGCAATGTGCGATGAATATCCGACGCGCGCGTATCTTTGCCCATGGCCGCCAGGTTCAGCGGCACCTCCACCACCATGCCGCGATGCGCATCGACGACCGCGGGGGCGAAGACCGGGGGATAGGTCAAATCTGCATAATGCTGCATTTCGTTCAAATGCTTATGCCCCATCGCCAGCCCGTAGCCGCGCCAGCCGATCGTGCGATCCGTGTCGAACCGGTCGATCAGCGCATTTCCGCCGCCCGAATAACCCGACACGGCATGGACGGTGTACGGCCAGTCGCGCGGCAGGATGTCATCGGCAATCAGCGGGGCAATGAGCGCTAGAAAACCCGTAGGGTAGCAGCCCGGATTTGCGATGCGGCTGGCTTTGGCGATGCTTCTCTCACCGACAAGTTCGGGACAGCCATAGGTCCAGCCATCCGCCACCCGATGCGCGGTGGATGCGTCGATCACACGGGTCGTGTCGTTCTCGATCGATGCCACCGCGTCGCGCGCGGCCTCATCGGGCAGGCACAGGATCGCGACATCGCACCCGTTCAGCGCGTCTCTGCGGGCTTCCGCATCTTTGCGCCGGTCATCGGGCAGGATTGCCATTTCGAATTCGGGGCGCTGCGACAACCGTTCGCGAATTTCCAGGCCGGTAGTTCCCGCCGCGCCATCGATGAACAGTTTGAAAGTCATGTCGCCATCACGCGGTGTTCGGTACGAGCGCTTCTTTCGGCAAATACCCGCTCGGCCCCTCCGGCCCGACGCAGCCCCAATACCAGTCGCCCGCCAGATCGAGCACTTCGAAACGCGAACCGCCCGACAAGGAAGCAACCGTATCGGCATCGCGATCCGCCGTCAGCTTCAACGGGGTGCCATCGGCGCGAATTGTGAACATTTGCGGGACGACGTAATGCGGCACCAGAAACCGATCCGCGAGCGCGATATGGGCGAGATCGCCGCGCAGGGGCAGGGTGCCGGGTTCGGGGCGGACTACCGGACCCTTCAGGCCCAACCCCCCGGCACCGCCATCGGGCACGCCATATTCCGGTATCTCAGTCACTGCGATCGAATGTTCCCGTGATCGGCATCTATTGGCCGAAGCGCGCGCATATCCGCTATCCGTGAAAGCAGCAAGTCGGGGGCGGCAATTCGGGACGGCGGGCTCAACCGATGCCGTATCGCGTCTTCAGCATGTGGAATGCCGCACGCAGGCCATAGGCGGTGCCACCCTTGGGCCGCCCGGGTTTGGCGAAGGGACGCCAGGCGAATGTATCGAAATGCGCCCATTCGATGCCATCGCCGACGAACCGGTCGAGAAACAATCCCGCCACGCTCGCCCCGGCATAGGCGTTACCATGCGCGTTGTTCATGTCGGCAATGTCGGATTGCAGCCATTCGCGATAGGCATCGGGCAACGGCATACGCCACGGTTCATCGTCATGTGCCTTGCCCGCTTCGATCAGAGCGGCAGCGGTTTCATCGCGCCGGGTCATCAGGGCCGGGTGGTCGGGGCCGAGTGCCACGCGCGCTGCGCCCGTCAGGGTGGCAAAATCGATCATCAGATCGGGGTTGTCTTCGCTCGCCTTGGTCAACGCATCGCCCAAAATCAGGCGCCCCTCCGCATCGGTATTGCCGATCTCGACCGTCAGTCCTTTGCGCGAATTCAGCACATCGCCGGGGCGGAACGCATTGTTCGAAATGGCATTCTCGACCGTCGGTACCAGAAGATGCAAGCGCACCTTCAGTCCCGCCTGCATGATGAGGTCGGCCAGGGCGATCGCATGCGCCGCACCGCCCATGTCCTTCTTCATCAGTTTCATGCCGGTCGCGGATTTGATGTCCAGCCCGCCGCTGTCGAACGATACGCCTTTTCCGACAATCGCGAGCCGGGGCGCGTTTGTATCGCCCCATTCCAGTTCCACCAGACGCGGCGCGTGGTGGCGCGTGGCTGCGCGCCCGACGGCATGGATCATCGGATAGCCGTTTTCCAACGCATCGCCTTTGATGACCGAAAATTTCGCGCCGTGTTTCTTCGCGACTTTCTCCGCCTCCGCTTCAATCGCGGCAGGGCCCATATCTTCGCCGGGCGTGTTCACCATATCGCTGACGAGCGCGACCGCCTCCGCTTCCGCTATCGCGCCATCGATCTGGGCCGCCTGTTTGGTTAGCAGAACGCGCGGCCCTTCCGCCTTGTCGTCTTTGGAATAGCGATCGAAGCTGTATTGCGCGGTCAGCCAGCCATGCATCGCTGCACCCGGTTCGCCCGACGCCAGACGATAGGTTCCCTCCGGCAAAGCCTCCGCCAGTTTCGCAAGGCAATAGCTGGACAGTTCGTCCGGATCGGCAACGCCGCCCACCGCGAACCAGCTTTCCCCGTCGGACACGACACCGATCTGGTAGCCACCGCCGATGAATTTCTGCGCCTGCAGACTGGTGCGCTGTGCAGAGCTCAATCCCTTGGCGAATTCCGCGAAACTACTTTCCGATACGAGGTGAATGGTAATCGCGTCCTGTCCGCGATCGGCTTGGATAAGGTCGGTGAATGTGTTCATGTCCCGTCACATAGCGAACCGTGCCGAATTTTCACGGGCTTAATCGCTTTCGCCGAAGTTCTCGCAATCGAATGAACGACGCGCTACATACCGAACCATGAACGAATATCAGAAAATCGAAGGCACAGAGACCGTCGTGCGTGACGGTACGATTAAACTGCATGGGCCCGATGGATTTGCGGGCATGCGCAAGGCGGGGCAATTGGCCGCGAACATTCTCGACGCAATCGCGCCGATGGTGCAGCCCGGCGTGACGACCGCGGCGATCGACGACAAAATCCGAGAAATGATGCTGGATGCGGGATCGGTGCCCGCGACGCTCGGCTATCGCGGTTATACGCATAGCAGCTGTATCTCCATCAACCATGTCATCTGTCACGGCATTCCGTCGGACAAGGCGCTGAAGGATGGCGATATCGTCAATATCGATGTTACGCCGCTGCTGGATGGCTGGCATGGCGATACGAGCCGGATGTATTTCGTCGGAGATGTGGCGTTGAAAGCGCGGCGGCTGGTCGATGTGACTTATGAGTGCCTAATGCTGGGCATCGAGCAGGCGCAGCCCGGCAATCGGCTGGGCGATATCGGCGCGGCGATCCTCGAACACGCGCAGAAACACCGCTACGGCGTGGTCCGCGAATTTTGCGGGCATGGGCTGGGGCGGCTGTTCCACGACGCGCCCGAAGTCGTTCACGCAGCCAAAGCAGGTACGGGTCCGGAATTGAAGCCCGGCATGTTTTTCACGATCGAACCGATGATCAATATCGGCAAACCGTGGGGCAAGATGCTGAAAGATGGCTGGACCGCCGTCACTCGCGACAAATCGCTTTCCGCGCAGTTCGAACATTCGCTGGCGATTACCGAAACGGGGCATGAAATCTTCACGACCAGCCCCAAGGGTCTGCATCAGCCGCCATATTCGTAACCCTGTTCCG
>JBAUIN010000336.1:0-5240 GCA_049682975.1 Pontixanthobacter sp.
CTCAGCAAGACCACCCGGTCGATCAAACCGGCGGAGGTCGTCAAAGACTGGCATTTGATCGATGCCGAAAATCTCGTCGTCGGACGGTTGGCCGCGATCGTCGCCAATCTGCTGCGCGGTAAGCACAAGCCCAGCTTCACTCCGCATGTCGATTGCGGCGACCACGTCGTCATCATCAATGCCGATAAGGTGAAGTTCACCGGCGGCAAAATGACCGGCAAGACCTATTACAAGCACACCGGCTATCCCGGCGGCATCAAGGAAACGACCCCGGCGAAGGTGCTGGAAGGCCGCTTCCCTGAACGCGTGTTGGAAAAAGCCATTCAGCGCATGATCCCGCGCGGTCCGCTGGGCCGCGACCAGATGCGCGCGCTGCACCTTTATGCCGGCACCGAACATCCCCATGGGGGCACGAACCCGCAAGTGATGGACGTTGCTTCGATGAACCGTAAGAACAAGGCTTCCGTATAATGGCCGACGAGAAAAACACCCCCGCCGATAAAGGCGCCGACAACGCGATTGTCGATCAGAACGCGACGGACAAAGCTGCGACTGACAAGGCCGCTGCGGAAACGACCGCCACGGATGATGGGAATGCCAAGACCGAAACGAAGGAAGCAAAGTCTACAGCCGAGAAGTCGGAAAAATCCGGCACGGTCTCCGATCTCGCCGATCTGAAGGACATCGCGTCCGACGCTCCGGCCGCGGATGCTTCCACCGCCGATAACGTCGTCGTCGAAAGCGCGCCGTTGCGTGAACAGGAGATCGACGAACAAGGCCGCGCCTATGCGACCGGTCGTCGTAAGGACGCCAAAGCGCGCGTCTGGCTCAAACCCGGTTCGGGCAAGATCACCGTTAATGGCAAGGATCAGGAAACATATTTCGCGCGTCCGACCCTGCGTCTGGTCATCAACCAGCCCTTCACCATCACTGAGCGTGAAGGCCAGTACGACATAATCGCCACCGTTCGCGGCGGTGGATTGTCGGGCCAAGCCGGCGCGGTCAAGCATGGCATCAGTCAGGCACTGACACGCTACGAACCTGCGCTGCGCAGCGCGGTCAAGGCGGAAGGCTTCCTGACCCGCGACAGCCGTGTAGTGGAACGTAAGAAATACGGTCGTGCGAAAGCCCGTCGTAGCTTCCAGTTCTCCAAGCGGTAATTCGCAAGCATCGATCTATTCAACGAAAGGCGGCTCGGAAACGGGTCGCCTTTTTTATGCGCTCAGTCGGTTTGGCCGTAGATCCGTTGCTCGACCTGCAATCCGGTGGATCGCGAATAGCGCACGACATTGTATCCCGGTTGCGCGCCGCGCAGCCGGGTCGACAGCGTTCCCGCGCCGATCATCCGCATGGAACGATTGCCCCGGCTACGCTCCATATCAAACGGTATGTGGACATGCCCTGTCAGCATCGCATCGGCCCCCGCTTCCAACAGAGCGGCGAACGCATCGTCGCCGCCGATTGTGGGGTTTTTTTCGCTCGCCCGCGCAGGCAAAAGCGGGTGGTGGGCAGTGATGATGCGATAGCGGCCGTCATCGGGTACCGATCGCAACCGCTCGAGTGTTTCGGCCAGAGCCTCCTTACGAACATACCCGTCGGACCATGGAAAGCGCGGCTGAATACGCACAGTGGTTTTCAGCGGAATCAGCACAAGATGCGCCAGCTCGATCGTCGCATCGACCACATCGCGTAGGGCACCGTATCGCTTGTAAGGCTGCGTGAACCGTTCCCACAGATTGTAATATGGCATGTCGTGATTGCCCGGCTCGAGCGTTACCGGAACGGGTAGGCTTTCGAAAAAGCCGCGCGCGGCGGCGAATTGCTCGTGCGTGGCCCGCTGGGTCAGATCCCCGGTGCATATGACCGCATCGGGCCGTTCCCGATGAACCGCTTCGGCGAACCATTCCACCGCGGCGCGGTGTTCGACCCCGAAATGAATATCGCTGACGTGGAACAGGCGGTGCGACGACGACATCGGGCAGATCCTAAACCCGGCCGGACAGGATCAGCCAGCCGGAGACTCCGTTGATCATGCTATAGAAAAGATACCCCAACGCAATGCCCGCCCAGCCATTCGCGACCAGCAGCATTGCTGCCAGCAAAACGCAAAACTCGGTAGCGAAAGCCAGTCGACGACCGTTCTCCGTGGCGAACCAGGGTATCTGGCGGATCATCGGATGGTCGCTTTCGATTACCGCACGATGCATCGCGAAATTGGCGATCCCGAGCATGAAGAGAAATGCGAGTGCCATGTGTCATTCGTGCCGGACCATCGCAGGAAAGCCAAGCCGCAATCGGGAATTGGCTTACTCACATTCCTAATGATTTGCTGCTAACGCCCGGCCATCGCTTTCACTTTGGGCAAATATGTGCGCCCGATCCGCAGCGACTCCTTCTCGTCCAACTCGACCGACCAAACGCCCAGCCCATCATGCCGCAAGCCGCGAATGGCATCGCGGCGCAGAATAGTCGATCGATGGATGCGAATGAACTCGTCGGGATCGAGACGCTTTTCCAGCCCCGCGATCGTTTGCAGCAGCAGATAGGTCGCATCTTCGACATACAGCCGCACATAATCGCGTTCCGCATCGATCCGCCGGACTTTCTCCATTTGGACGCGCAGAAGTTCGCTGCGATGCGGCACCCATAATTCCTGCAACCACGGACTGTTGGCAGTATCGGCCATGTCCTGTCGCGACAGGGCACGCGTTACGGCACGCTCCAGCCGTTCGGTGGCGACCGGTTTCAACACGTAATCCACCGCATCGAGATCGAAGGCCTGCACCGCGAAATGGTCATGCGCCGTCACAAAAATCACTGCAGGGCGATATGTCCTATCCTCCGCCAGTTTGCGCGCCACGGACAGGCCGTCCATCTCCGGCATGGTCATGTCGAGCAATACGAGATCGGGCTTCAGTGCGTCGATCGTTGCTAAGGCGGATGTGCCATCATGCGCTGTGCCGACAATGTCGATCATCTCGATCTTCGCGCAAACGGCCTGCATGCGTTCGACGGCCAAAGGTTCATCGTCGACGATAAGTGTCCGCAGGGGTTTTCCATCCATATTGCTCATTTCCGCTCCAGCTCGCGTATCACCAAGGGCATTCTCAATATGGTTTGCCAGCCGTCATTAGTCGGTCCGGCTTCGACCGAAGCAGCTTCGCCGAACCGGGCCAACAAGCGATCGCGAACATTGGCAAGGCCGATGCCGAAGCCCCCGGGCGTACCGGCTCGCGTCGCATTTTGTGTTCCCGGACCATCGTCGCTTACGGTTACGATAAGCGAGTCACCGTCCCGCTGTGCAGCCACGCGGATCGTAACCGGACGGGAAACAGGTGCGACGGCGTATTTGACCGAGTTTTCGACCAATGGCTGCAAGATCATCCCCGGCACGCAGGCGGTTGCGAGCTCTTCGGGAAGGTCGATATCCGTCATTAACCGTTCGGGAAAACGGATTTCCTCGATCGCCAGATAATGCCGTTGCAGCGCGAACTCATCCGCCAGATCGACGTCGGAACTGGTTTCGTCCGCCAGACTGCGGCGATAGAAATTGGAGAGGGTCTGGATCATGCTTTCCGCCCGATCCACTTTCCCGGTCATCACCAGCGCGCTCAACGAATTCAAGGAGTTGAACAGGAAATGCGGGTTCACCTGATAGCGCAGCGATCGCAGTTCCGCCTCCTTCGCTTGCCTGCGAAACGCAGCCTCTCGCCGCTCGGCAAGCTGGGTCTGGGATACGGCAAGCAGCGCGAAATAGAGCGAAGACCAGGCGAGCAGCAGGAAATATCGCCCGATCGCGATGTCTACGATCATGCGCCATCGGTCCCACCCCTGCGCGGATGCGGGCGACAGCAACACCTCGCGTGGACTGGTCGCAGCATCATTTGCAGGAATCGCATCGGGATCGGTGGGAACCTCGATAAAAATATTGCCCGCCTGATCCCGGCGAATATCCACCCCGCGTTCTCGCGCCATCTTCTCCGCAATCGCGCCTTGAATAGGCTGAAAGATCATCTGATTGATGGTCGCGACCGAAAGCGCCGCAGGCAGTGCGAAGACGATTCCCGTGCACACCTTGATCCATAAAGGCCGCGCGTCGAATTGCCGCAGCAATAGCCATAGCATGAGAGTGATCGCGACTCCGGCCAGCGTCACCACAGCACGACGCCATAGCAAATCGAACTGCAGTTCCAGCCCGACGATCGATCCCCGCACAGTCGTCAACAGGAAATAACATGCCCATAAAACGACGATCGAAATCAGAACCGTACGAAACGATACGCGGGCCAGTACCTGTGGATGTAAACCGTCGTCCATATCGGCCGGGGTATAGCGCGTCATGCGATCAACCGGCCAAGCCGGTTATCGACGCGCAATGTGTGTTCATCGAAGGCGGCGTTGGATTAAAGTCCCTCAGGCGAGCAGCCCTTCTCTCGCAATACGCTCGCGCCATTTTGCCGGCGCCAGCTTATGGACGTTGTTACCTGCGCTATCGACTGCGACCGTTACCGGCATATTCTCGACCGTGAATTCATAGATCGCTTCCATGCCCAGATCTTCGAATCCGACGACTTTGGATCCCTTGATCGCGCGGCTCACTAGATAGGCTGCCCCACCCGTCGCCATGAGATAGGCAACCTTGAACCGGCTGATGACTTCTACCGCATCGTTCCCGCGTTCCGCCTTGCCGATCATGGCGAGCAGGCCCTGGTCCAGCATCATCTCGGTAAACACATCCATACGCGTAGCTGTGGTAGGGCCGGCCGGACCGACAACTTCGCCCATGACCGGATCGACAGGGCCAACATAATAAATCGCGCGCCCGCGGAAATCGACGGGCAGTTCCTCTCCGCGTTCCAGCATGTCCTGAATGCGTTTATGGGCCGCGTCACGCCCGGTCAGCATCTTGCCCGACAGCAGCAGCCGGTCGCCATGTTCCCAACTGGCGACGATCTCCGGCGTCAGATTGTCGAGATCGACGCGCTTCGCCTCGCTGTCGGGTTGCCAGTTCACATCGGGCCATTCGTCCAGCTTCGGCGGTTCGAGATAGGTCGGCCCGCTGCCATCCAGCGTGAAATGGGCGTGACGTGTCGCGGCACAGTTCGGGATCATGGCGACCGGCTTGCCCGCCGCGTGGCAGGGCGCATCATAGATCTTGACGTCCAACACGGTGGACAGCCCGCCCAGCCCCTGCGCGCCGACACCGGTCGCATTGACCGCATCGTAAATGTCGATGCGCA
>JBAUIN010000337.1:0-1921 GCA_049682975.1 Pontixanthobacter sp.
CCTAAATCCCGAACGCTTTCAGCACAGCGTCGAATGCGTTTTCCAGGCCGCCGCGGATGCCGGTGCGTTGGCCGGCGAGGGGGGCTTCCTCGATAATCAGAACGCCGTGATCGGTATCAGGTTCGCCTGCCACCTGGTCGCGGAACAGGGGCTCGCGGCCGAACAGATACGGCAGAAAGGTCTCGCTGCGGCGGATCGAATAGGCGGTGTGGGCGGAGAAGCCTAGCAGCTGGTTCTGCCCGAACACTCGGCCCGCTCGCGCCGGTTCGATGCGCACGCCGCGGCCGCCCTTTACGATCAGCGAAACCGGGCCATGAAACAGCAAATAGCGGAACTGGAATGTCAGCCAGGCATGCAGATTGAAGAGCCGCCAGCGGCTGCGGATTTGCAGCGGGTGGTCGATAGGCTGGACGATTGCGGCCAGCGCGCGCGGCTGTAACACCATCGTGGCACCGGCGGGCAAGTCAATACGGGCAATCTCCGCAAAGGGATCGTCGCGCGCCGAGACGCCGAAAACCGCGCCTGTTCCCTTGGCGCGCGTCAGAAAGGCCATACCGCTGGCGAGACTGGTTAAAGGACTGCGCCAGTCGAGAAGCAAGCGCGTCTGCATATCCGCGCCGCTTTGGCTCGATTGCAGGAAACTTTGCCGGATAAGCAATTCATGCCCCGCATCCAGCGTCACCGATAGCGACGGCGTCGATCCGGCCTCCACTTCGACCTTGTGACCTATTCCGGAAGGAATGCCCAGCCGGATCGGCGGGCTGCTCTGCGCGATGGGGGCGAGGATATAATAGAACAGGGTCCGAATAACGAAAGGCAGCAACAGGATCAGCAGCAGCGCGAGGGCGGCTCTGATAAGGATATCGCGGATCGTCGTATCGGAAATGTCCTGCGCCGGATCGGGCAGCATATCGACCGCCCAGTTCCGCGCCTGCGCCAGCCGGGTTCGTGCGTCCGCGACCTGCCGGTTCGCGGCCAGACCCGCCGCCCGAAAATCGGCGAGCCGCTCCGCCTGTGCGCAGCGTTTGTCACGCGCCGCCCGCAATTGTTGTCGCTGGCCCAGGAATATGTCGCGCACCGTTCGATCGGCGGGATTGCGGCGTTCGAATGTATCGAGATCGCCGCGTGATTCGATGCAGGCTTCGCGGGTTGCGGCGACCGCCTGCCGGGTGGGTATCCGGGGATATTCGCGCAAGGCGGTTTGGGCGGAAACCAGCGCGGTTCGGCGTTTGCGCGCCTCCAACGCCAGTTCCAGCGCCTCGATTTCCGCATTCAGCGCCGCCAGTTCCAGTTGCATTCGCTTGGCGGCGAGAATGCGGGATGGGCGGATCGAATCGAGCCAGCCCGCATCCTCGCTCAGCTGCGCGGTGAGGGCCGACCGCTCCGCGCGGGCGGATCGCAGCCGTTTTGCAAGGGCGGCTTGGCTGGCCCCGCGAATGCTTTCGGCGCGCGCATCCAAAGCCTGCTGCGCGCGGTCCCGATCGTCCGACAGCGTATCGCGCACATCGGCGACGGACATGACATCCTGCCGCAGATCGCTGCCGGAAAATTGGGAAGATATTGCGGGCCAGGCGAAAATGTAGAACGCGATGGCCAGGCACAGGACGAGATACAGCGCCCCCGTCCGCATCAACCAGGCTAAAGTGGCTTTCACGCCGCCCGCCTCAGATTATACCGACGGTTTTCCCGGCCCGTTCGAACATGCCCAGAATGGTGCCGACTTCCTCGTCGCTATGTTCGGCGCATAGGGAGCAGCGCAGCAGCGTCATATTGGCGGGCGTCGCGGGCGGGCGCGCGAGATTGACGTACAGCCCTTCCGTCAGCAGCGCTTCCCACATGGCGGCGCCGCGTTCCAGATCGGGCATGATGACGGCGACGATCGCGCTGACGCATTCATCGGTGCCCAGGGTGAAGCCCAGAT
>JBAUIN010000338.1:0-1810 GCA_049682975.1 Pontixanthobacter sp.
CCAAATCGGCGGGGCGGGTGCAGTCGGTCGCGCTGCGCATCATCGTCGATCGCGAGCGGGAAATCGAGGCGTTCCGGGCGGATGAATATTGGTCGATCGTCGCGCATATGGAGCAGGACGGTACGGCGTTCGATGCCAGGCTGGTCAAGTTGGACGGCGCGAAACTGGAAAAGCTGTCGCTGGGCGGTGAGAAAGCGGCAGTGGATGCCAAAGCCAAGATCGAGAACGCGCCTTTCACGATAGAAGAGATCGAAACCAAGCCGCTCAAACGCAACCCTTCGCCGCCGTTCACGACTTCGACCCTGCAACAGGAAGCCGCGCGTAAGCTGGGCTACAATGCCAGCCATACGATGCGGTGTGCGCAGAAACTGTATGAGGCTGGCCTCATAACCTACATGCGAACCGATGGCGTGCAGATGGATGGCAGTGCGATTTCGGCGTGCCGTAAGGCGATCTCCGATCGTTATGACGGACATTATCTTCCGGAAAAGCCGCGTATGTATTCGTCCAAGGCGAAGAACGCGCAGGAAGCGCATGAGGCAATCCGGCCGACCAATTTTACGCAGGCAAAGGCCAGTTCGGGCGACGATGCGAAACTCTACGATCTGATCTTCAAACGTGCGATGGCGAGCCAGATGCAAGCTGCCAGCCTGGAACGCACGACGGTTACCATGCGCGATCCGGCTGGCCTGCATGAATTGCGGGCGACGGGGCAGGTGGTGAAGTTTCCCGGCTTTCTGGCGGTCTATCAGGAAGGGTTCGACGATCGTGACGAAGATGAAGATGGCTTGCTCCCCGTGATGGCGAAGGGCGATAGTCCTGCCAAGAAGTCGGTCGATGCCAACCAGCACTTCACTCAACCACCGCCGCGTTTCTCCGAGGCATCATTGGTCAAACGGCTGGAGGAATTGGGCATCGGGCGACCCTCGACCTACGCATCCACCATTCAGGTGCTGCGCGACCGCGATTATGTCCGGATGGAAAAGAATCGTTTCTATGCCGAGGAAAGCGGGCGGTTGCTAACCTCCTTCCTCGAAAGGTTTTTCGAACGATATGTCGCCTATGATTTTACAGCCGGGCTGGAGGACGAGCTGGATATCGTGTCGGACGGGCGCGAGGAATATAAGAAGCTGCTGACAAAGTTCTGGAAGGATTTCAAACCCAAAGCCGACGAGGTTATGGAGAAACTGCCTTCCGAAGTGACTGAGGTGCTGGACGAATATCTGTCCGATTACCTCTTCCCCGAACGCGCCGACGGTCATGACCCGCGCTGGTGTCCTCTCTGCGACAAGGAAGGGCGCGCGGATGGCAAGCTGTCCCTTCGCGGCGGTAAGTTCGGCGCGTTCATCGCCTGTGCGAATTACCCGGACTGCAAATTCACTCGCCGTTTTGCACAACCGGGTGCGGATGGGGAGGATGCAGTCGAGGACGCCGTAATGGGCAACCACCCGGAAACCGATCTACCAATCGAGCGCAAATCGGGCCGTTTCGGACCCTATGTGCAAATGGGAGAGGGTAAAGACGCCAAACGCGCCTCCATTCCAAAAGACCTGGACGATTTCGATCTGGAATGGGCGATTAAACTCATTGATTTGCCCCGCATCGTGGGTGAACATCCCGAGACCGGCAAGGAGATCGAGGCTGCAATCGGACGCTATGGTCCTTACCTTCGCCATGATGGCAAATATGCCAAACTGGATACCACTCGGGACGTCTTCGAAACCGGCATGAACGCGGCGGTGTCGTTACTGGCGGAAGCGGCCAATCGCAAAGGCGGCGGGCGACAGAAAGCCGAACCGATCAAGACCTT
>JBAUIN010000339.1:0-4671 GCA_049682975.1 Pontixanthobacter sp.
TTGACCAAAGCCTTCATGTCGTTTCCCATCGTGCACATTTTACCATGCAACGATAATTACCTCATTGCGCAATAATTGCCAAGCTTAGACACTGGCCGAACGCACGATAGATCAGTCCTTTCGTGGTTTGTAGCTCACCCGTGGCCCACGCTGTTTGACCGGCTTTTTGCCCGAAGACTGCCCGGTAGGCTTGCCACCTTCGCGATCCCATTTTCCGGGCTTGGGCTTGTTATTGTGTGGCTTGCCGCCGTGGGGCCTATCGCCACCGGGTTTATCCGAAAGTGATTTTTTGCCGTACGGTTTGCCTCCGCCGCCCTTTCCCGAACGATCGTCTGAATAATTACCCGGCCCCTTGCGATGCGGTTTGCTGTTGCGCCGCGCCTGTTCGCGCGGGCCACCTTCCGACTTTTCGATATGGACGGGACGGTCTTCATCTTCGGACGACGCCGTCCGTTTCACCGCATCTTCGAACTTACCGGCGATCTTCGTCGGCACCTGAAAGAACGTTTCGTTCCCGCCGATACGGATCGCACCAATTTCGTTGCGGGTAATGTGGCCACGGCGGCAAAGCAGCGGCAAGATCCAGCGCGGATCGGCATTGTGACGCCGCCCGATGTCCATGCGGAACCAGACCGTGTCCTCGAAACCGGGGCGGTGCCGATCCTTCTGCGCTTCCTTGCGCGCTTCGGGTGTATTGGCGATCAATTCTTCGGGCTGCGGCATTTTCGCACGATGCGCTTGCACCAATGCCGTGGCGATGTCTTCCGCCGAGCGGTCTTCCATCAAACGGCGTGCGAGTGCGCGGTCTTCATCGTCCGCCTCGACCGGTTCCAACAGCGCTTCCATCAACCGTTCGCGATCCTGCTGGCGAATGGCATCGGGCGTAGGTGCATCGATCCAGTCGGCCTTGATCTTCGCGCCGCGCAGCATGGATTCGACCCGGCGGCGGCGTGGATAAGGCACCAGCAGTACCGCCGTCCCTTTCTTGCCGGCGCGGCCCGTTCGGCCCGACCGATGCTGCAACGCCTCCGCATCGCGCGGCACCTCGACATGGATGACCAGACTGAGCGAAGGCAGATCGATCCCGCGTGCCGCCACGTCGGTCGCCACACATACCCGTGCGCGCCGATCGCGCAGTGCTTGCATCGCTTGATTGCGTTCCTGCTGCGAATGCTCGCCCGACAAAGCCACGACGGCAAAGCCGCGTTCCTGCAAGGTTGCATGCAACCGCCGGACGGCATCGCGCGTGGCGCAGAACAGCATCGCCGTTTCCGCCTCGTGAAAACGCAACAGATTGACGACGGCATTCTCGATTTCGGACGGCGGGATCGTGACCGCCTGATAGGATATGTCGCCGTGCCCGCGATCGTCGCCCACGGTCGAGATACGCAGAGCGTTGCTCTGATATCGCTTGGCCAGCGCCACGATCGGTTTGGGCATGGTGGCGGAGAACAGCAGAGTGCGGCGGCCATCGGGGGTCGCGTCGAGTATCTCTTCCAGATCTTCGCGGAAGCCCATGTCGAGCATCTCGTCCGCTTCATCCAGCACCGCGACCTTCAGCGCGGACAGGTCCAGCGCGCCGCGTTCCAAATGGTCGCGCAACCGCCCCGGCGTACCGACCACGATCTGCGCGCCGCCGCGCAGATTGCGCCGTTCCTTGGACGCGTCCATCCCGCCGACGCAGGTCGCGATGCGCGCGCCCGCTTTTCCATACAGCCACATCAATTCGCGGCTGACCTGCAGGGCCAATTCGCGGGTCGGCGCAATGACCAGCGCCAGAGGCGCAATGCCGTAATCGACCTTACCGGCATCGTTCAGCAGTTGATCGGCCATGGCCAGCCCGAAAGCGACCGTCTTGCCCGATCCGGTCTGCGCCGAGACGATCAGGTCGCGCCCGACCGCCTCCGGTTCGATAACGGCGGATTGAACGGAAGTGGGTTGGTCGTAGCCGCGTTCGGCCAATGCTTCGCCCAGGATCGGCGACAGGTCGGAAAAGTTCATGATGCTCACAATTGTCTGAGACCCGCAAGGGGCGGGTGGAATGGCGCGTTCGAAGCGGTGTAAACACGCCTCGTAACACTCTTCGCCTCTTTTGGCCCGTTTTTTGTGCAACTGCGAAACGAGTACACAAATATCGGTTTCGGATCGCAACGCGCGTCTATGGATTTACCATGCGAACCTTACGAGACGAAGACGATGCGGGCGAATTTCATGCAGATCGATGAAAGCAAGGCAGATAAGCTCGGCCAAATGCTGCGCGACTGGATTGCGGAAGATGGCTTTCCGTGTGTCGGCGCGAAATCGGCTTTGGCGCGCAACACGCTGGAGATCGTCGTCGCCAGCCGGATCGACAGCGGATGGGACGATCTTCGTATCCATCGCAAGCTGTTGGATTGGTCGCGAAAAAGCCGTGAAGATCCAGAAAAACTGCGCAGTCTGGCAATCGTTTTTGCCGGCCCCGAACAGATGGACGAACCTGCTTTTGAAGATTCCATGTGGCAACGGATTCAGTCTTTGGCCGACAAAGACCATTGGGCGGGCCAGCCCTATGATGCCGATGTCAGCCCGAACCCGAACGATCCGCATTTCTCCTTGAGCTTCGGCGGCGAAGCCTATTTCGTCGTCGGCCTCCATCCCGGCGCCTCGCGCCCTGCCCGCCGGTTCGCCTATCCGACGATGATCTTCAATCTGCATGAACAATTCGAACGTCTGCGCGAAAAAGGCCGCTATGAACGCATGCGCGAGGCGATATTGGACCGCGATGTCGCGCTGGCTGGGTCTCTGAACCCGATGCTGGCCCGTCATGGGGAAAGCAGCGAAGCCCGCCAATATAGCGGACGCGTTGTGGATGCGGACTGGAAAGCCCCCTTCGCCGATCCGCGCGGCGATACATGCAAGAAGGATGATACGTGAACAGAATCGAACCACGAAGCGGTGTGGTGTTTACGCTGAAGCAGGGCGAAACCTTGCAGATTACCGATCCGCTGGGTGGGCAGGTGTCCGATCTGGTCGCGTATAATTCCGACGATGTCGGTGAGGTCATATCGAACGGGCGGACTTTCGATTATGAAGAGACGATCAATCTGACGGCGGGTCATCGTCTATGGTCGAACCGTTCCCGTCCGATGTTCGAAATTGTAGAAGATACCGTCGGGCAGCACGATTTTCTGTTGACCCCGTGCAGCGTCGCAACTTTTAAACATTTCTATCCCGACAAGCCGATGCATCGCGGCTGTTTCGGAAATCTCGCGGCGGCGCTCAAACCTTATGGTATCGGCGAGGATGCTATTCCCACGGCGTTCAACATATTCATGAATGTGCCGGTCGATGGTAAATCCGGTATGCTACGGGTCGATCCCCCAACCAGTAAGGCGGGCGATTACATTACGATGCGGGCGGAGATGAATTTGATCGTCGGCCTTACCGCCTGTTCCGCATATGCGTCCAACGGTGGTAGCTTCAAACCGATCGACTATGCCGTGGCGGCGGCGCAGCAGGCCCCTATTCCCAGATAGCTTCTTTCAGTGCCAGTGGGCCGTCTCCGTAGAGATAGGACGCGTCGAACATCGCATATTCCTTCAGCGCATCCCAGTCATTGGTATAAAGATCACCGCGTCGGATTTCGGCCAGCCCCAATTCCCGTAATTTTCCGACCGCGCGGTTCGCGTGAACGGCGCTGACACCGCACATATCGGCCAGGTCGAATTGTGTGAAAGGCGTACGCAATGCGCGGCGGTTGTCGCGTCCGATCAATGCCAGCCGCGTATGTAATTCCGCATAATGATGGGCGATGCGGCGCGGCGCATCGAGTTGCTGCAGGGCTTGAATCCATTTTCGATGAATTGCCGAATCGAGCAAGGTTGCAAACCACAGCGCGCGCGCGATCCGTGGGTGTTCGCGCAGCACCTCTTCCAGCCTATTGTGGCTGACGACCGCGATTTTCACGGGGCCGGAAGATATAATGTTATGATCGAGGCGTTTCAGCGCAAATCCATGCAGGTCGAAAAAATCGCCCGGCGTATGAAAGCCGACGATAAAGCGACGGTCATGGTCTTCGATCGTGCGAAAGACAAACCCTTCGAGCAGCATCATGCTGACATCGATCTTGGCCCCGCGTTCGACCAGCATCGTTCCGCCCGGATGATCGACGACATCTTCGATCAGGCTTTCGATATAATCGCAATCCGCCTCCGACAGCAAATGCCGCAATCGTCCAGCCAGAAGATCGCCGCTTCTCCGGTCGGGTCTTGTCGGCGGAACGGGGTTATCGGAAAGCATACAATGGGCAGTAGCCGCCAGAACGCGTCGGTCTATTGATGTTTGTTAATCGAATGGCTTTTTTCGTCGGTATGATCGTTTGCAAGGGGATCGCGCGCAGGCGGGATCGTGCGATACGCATTCTCGCGCACATCGCGAAGGGGGTCGGCGATAATCGGAGCGAACGGTTCGACCAAGCCGGTACAACCGTAACCCCATTTTTCAAGCGTCCGCGCAACCGCATCCGACAGCGCCGCATGATCGCTATAATCCTGGTTACCATCGCGAACATGTCGCACGACCGGCTCGGATGGAAGGTCAAGATAGCAATACAAGGCTGCGACCCAACGCTGTGGGTCGCTCACCAAATCTTCGTAACGCAGGACGAAATGCGAATGGAGGTAAGGAAGGTCG
>JBAUIN010000340.1:0-5725 GCA_049682975.1 Pontixanthobacter sp.
AAAAACAACACCGCCATCGCAGCGCCGACCTGCGCAACGTCGTTCCATTCCGTCGCCTGCGATGCCCCCGCGACCAGAGACCCCATCGCGACAGTCATCACGAAATCGAAGTTCGTCATCTTCGACAGTGACCGCAAACCGTTGAGCCGAACCAACAGGATAACCCACAACAAGGCGACTGCGCCAAAAATCAATCCGCGGACAATGGCATCCAGCATCGGGTCGAAGGGTATGAACATGGGCGTTTCCTGCGTGTCGAATACGGGAGGCTTCAAACAAGATGGGGCGGATCGTCCGTCCGCCCCATTTCGAATTTCGATTAGATCTTACCGGTCAGTCGGTAAGTTCGGACGGCACTTTGCCGCCATTTTGCGCGAGGCGTTGCATCGTCACCTTGTGAAGCCAGATGTTGTCTTCCGCGGTGCCTTCGTAATCGGTCCGGCCCATTTCCTGCGCCAGTTCCTTACGGTTCTGATAGCTTGGGTCGAGGCCGATCAATTTCATCAGATCGACGATGGAGGTGCGCCAATTTAGTTTATCTGCCCCCGGTTTCGCATCGAGCCGTGCTGCGACGTCGACCTGGTTAACCGGCTTTGTTGATGCCTGATTGGATTTGTCGGTTGTTGCGCGCGGAATGGTCGTCTTGGGGACGCCATTACCCTTTTGATTGCCCTCGGCCTTTTTGTCGTCGTCGTCGCCGAAAATGGCGGTTTTGATCGAACTGAAAATTCCCATAGTCTTGTCTCCCATCATGTTTGCGCTATCCGCGAGTTTCGCGAAGGCATAGTGGCCCAACGTGCGAGGGGCATGTTGGGTCCGCGCGCATGGTTTGCGAGGGAAGAGAACTGCGCTAAGATCGGCGCATGAACATCGTTCTGTCTATAATGGTGCTCGCAGCTATCGCGCTGCTGCTCGGTGCGTTTGCGTTATGGCGAAAGGGCGGGCCAATCAAACAGGTATGGATGATGGTGCTGCTGGCCGTAATTGCGATAGCCAATGTTGCGATATGGACCGTTCCCGATGCCGAGGGGACCGCGCCCGTCGATAAGCTCGATGGTGCCGATCAGCCTCTTTCCTGACCGATCGGCGGCATCGCGTTACTGACTAAGGCGATTAACGTGGGAGCGTCCATTTGATCGCACTGGTGTATCGGCCCGAAACCGCTTTGCCCTGTGCATCGCGTGCTGGTTCGAACCGCGCCCGGCGTGTCACGAGCGCACAGGTTGCGTTGTCGAGCGCCGAATGGCCAGTCGATACCAATATTTCGCAGTTCTTCACTCGTCCTTCGGTGTCGATACCAACCGTGAACCGGGCCGTTCCGGTCCATTCGCGATTGATCCACACCGCACGATAGTCTTCGGTAGTGACCCAACTGCCCGGCGCGTTTCGCGGTGTCGCACCGATGGGATCGACCGAATTTGCTTTCGGCTTGGGCATGATCGTTCCGCCGGTTGCGCCGCCTAGTGTCAAGTCGCCACCGGGTAACGGCGTCTTGATGACCAGATCGTCGCCCGACGGCATCGTCGTGGTGGTTGTGACGATTAGATCGTGTCGGTCGAGTTCAACGCGCGTCGGCGGGGTGTAAATCGGCGGAGTTTTTGGTTCGATCGTGGGTTCGGCAGTTTTCTCGTCGGGTTCGGGCGGCGGCGGCGGCGGTGGCAGCGGCAGGGTGGTTTCGTTACCGACAAGTGGCGGGTCGTCCGGCTGAAATGTGACCACGCCGGAAAGTCCTGCAATCAATACCGCGCCGATCAGTCCGTGAATGGCGGTAACGCCGACGATTGCCGTCGTTTTATCCTTCGCACCTTTTGCGTCTGTGTAAGCCATTATGCTTTCCTCTCCTTACGCTACCATTGTGGCAGTCGTACGCAATGTTACAACATTACAGAAAGGAAGTCTATCAATGCATGGTTTTCAGTGAGTTAGCTTACTAGGTGCACTAGGTTCGATAGGTCGCCACTCGCATGGCCGCATGTCCGAAAAACCGGATCGGCTATTTGATGGGGCAAGCCGGATCGAGCCGGAAATCCAAATAATTGTTCACCGATCGCATCAGTTCATCCTGCTCGTTCTCAAAGAAATGGTTCGCCCGCGGAATTTCTTCGTGATGGATGGTGATGTGTTTCTGCGTGCGCAGTTTGTCGACCAGCTTCTGCACGGCGCTTGGCTGAACGACCGTATCGGCGGTTCCCTGGATAAAGATTCCAGAGGCTGGGCAGGGCGCGAGAAAACTGAAATCGTACATATTCGCCGGGGGCGCGATCGAGATAAAGCCGCGAACTTCGGGTCGACGCATCAGCAATTGCATACCGATCAGCGCGCCGAACGACACGCCTGCGACCCAGGTCGTCTGCGCTTCTTCATGGATCGACTGGACCCAATCCAGCGCCGATGCCGCGTCGCTCAATTCGCCGATGCCATTGTCGAAACTGCCCTGACTGCGACCGATGCCGCGGAAATTGAACCGCAGCGTGGCGAACCCGCGATCGGTAAATGTCTTAAACAGTTTCTGCGTCATCCGTTCGTTCATCGTGCCGCCGCCCTGCGGATGCGGATGCAGAATCATGGCGACCGGTGCGCGCGGACGCGGCGCAGGAGTGTAACGGCCTTCGAGTCGGCCTTCGGGACCGGGGAAAATTACGGATGGCATGGGAAATCGACCTGTCAGTTGATCGGCGCGAACCGGTGGCGCGCCGCGATTGGCTGTCTATATAGTGTCATACTGCAATTTCGCAATTCCGATCTACAGCCCGGAGCGTCCCATTCCCGAACGCATCTATCTCGACCATGCCGCGACGACGCCGCTTCGCCCTCAGGCGCGCGACGCGATGCTGGAGGGGTTTGCGATATGGGCCAACCCATCCAGTCCGCATGGCGAAGGACGCAAGGCGAAACAGGCGCTGGAAGATGCGCGATCGCGTATAAAGGCGGCGTGCGATTGGGATGGCGAGGTAATCTTTACGGGCGGTGCGAGTGAGGCGGCACGGATTGCGTTCGATCACTCCAATGTGTTGCATAGGGTCGTAAGCGGGGTGGAGCATGACGCCATCCATGGGTTCACGCGATCCGTTGATGTCGATATCTTGCCAGTCGAACCGGATGGGTCGATTTCCGCCGAGAGCTTGCATGACGCGACAGCCCGCGCCGATCGCGTGCCCGATGAACGCCAGAACCGGGCTCTCGCTGCAATTCAGCATGTAAATTCCGAAACCAGCAATCGGCAGGACATCGAAACGCTGGCGCAGGTCGTGCATTCTAATCAAGGGCTGATCCTGGTCGATTGTTCGCAAAGCGCGGGCAAGTTTGCCATCCCAACAATGGCAGATATGGCCATGATCGCCGCGCATAAGTTCGGCGGACCGATCGGCGTGGGCGCGTTGCTGGTGAAAGATTTTGCCATGTTGGCACCGACCGGCGGACATGAGCGCGGCTATCGCCGGGGTACGGAGAACCTGCCCGGGATCATGGGAATGGCGGCTGCTTTGGAATGTTCAGGTGAAACATATGCCGATGCTGACGCTTTGACCCGGCTCGACCAATTCGGTGCGGCGGTTCGCGATGCTGGCGGATCGTGGTTGCGCGACCGCCTATCGCTTCCGACGCCGTACATTGCCGCAATGGCCATGCCCGGGCTGTCGGGAAGCGCGCAGCTGATGCGTTTCGACATGGCGGGAATCGCCTTAAGCCAGGGGTCCGCCTGTTCGTCCGGTACGCTGAAACAAAGCCATGTACTGACCGCGATGGGGATCGACGAAGACACCGCATCGCGGACGATCCGGGTCAGCATCGGCTGGAACACACAGGCGCAAGATGTGGAACGCTTTTGCACCGCATGGATAGATATGGCCGGAGGGAAATAAGGCTTTTAGATGATTTATTTGGATTATCAGGCGACGACCCCGCTGGCCCCCGAAGCGCGTGATGCGATGTTGCGTTGGCTGGACGGACCGGACGGTACCGGCTTCGGCAACCCGCATTCTCCGCATCGTATGGGGCGGCAGGCGGCGGCGGCGGTCGAACTGGCCCGCGATAGGGTGGCGGCGCTGTTTCCCGCCGGTGGCCGCGTAATCTTCACTGGCGGCGCAACGGAAGCGCTGAATCTGGCTATCCGCGGTACGGCGGGGTCAAAGGGCGGGGTGTCCTATTCCGCAATCGAACACGCCGCCGTGCGCGATACGGCGCTAAGCCTAGGCAACGCGCATGAACTGAATGTCGCGAAGAATGGCCAGTGCAACATCAAGCAGGATATGCCGGCCGATACGCGGCTGGTCGCGGTAATGCAGGTCAATAACGAGATCGGGGTCGTTCAGCCGACTGTGCAATGGCATCGCCGGGCGAAGCAGGCGAATGCCTTGTTTCTATGCGATGCAGTGCAGGCTTACGGTAAGATCGAACTGACGGGCGCGGACATGATCGCCGTCAGCGCGCACAAGCTGCACGGGCCGAAGGGCATCGGCGCGTTATGGGTGCGCGACGGGATCGATCTCGAAGAAATGCAGACCGGCGGCGGGCAGGAATTCGGTCTGCGCTCCGGTACGCTCAGTCCCGCATTATGCGCCGGCTTCGGCGCGGCGGCGGAGGTTGCGAAAGAGCGCATGCAACAGGATGCCGATCATATCGCGGCGCTTTGGATGAAAGCGCGTGAAATGTTCGGGGATTGGAAATTGAACGGCAGTGCGGAGGCGCGCTGGCAGGGCAATCTCAATATCCGGCACAAGGGGTTGGATGTCGCGCGTTTGATGTCCGATGCACGCAATGTCTGCTTTTCCGCCGGATCGGCCTGCGCCAGTGGTTCTGGGCGACCGAGCCATGTGCTGAAAGCGATCGGCTTGAGCGATAAAAAGGCGAAAAGCTCCATTCGCTTAGGCTTCGGCCGCTATACGACGGTCGAACAGATCGAACAGGCGGGGGCGGAGATCCTGGCCGCTGCCAAGAAGCAGGGACTATGATTTCGTAATGAGCATTCGCTGTGTGTTCGTGAACGCCGATGGCGACCGGATCGAAGCGGATGCCGAACCGGGCGACGATCTGCTGTCTGTCGGCCAGGCAGCCGGAATGCCTCTGGAGGGGACATGCGAAGGCCAGATGGCTTGCTCGACCTGTCATGTATTATTGGCAGCCGAGTGGTTCGAACGTTTGCCCGAAGCGAGCGAGGAGGAGGAAGACATGCTCGACCTTGCTTACGGCGTTGGCCCCACCAGTCGTTTGTCGTGTCAGATTTCTATGACCCCCGAACTCGATGGTATCGTCGCGCATATTCCGACCGGCACATACGATCATAGCCGGTGATGAGCGCGGGTCATTCGAACTCCGATAATGCCGCACCGGTACTTAAGCGCAATCGATCCGCGCGATGCAGACTGGCCATCGAACTGGCGATTGCAGTTGTAATCGCATTGGCATTTCTGTTTTACATGCGCGCGACTGCTCCGGTGGGGCGCGACATTTCGAACAGCGAGATTGCGAGAACCATCGTCGGCGAGGCAGCGACTCAAAACAGTGCCAGCATCACCCTCATCATATTCGCCGATTATCGGTGCCCCGCCTGCCGTAACGCGAACGTCGCGTTGCAATCTTCGCTCGCCACGCCGAAGAATGTCGATGTCGTCATTCGCGAATGGCCGATTTTCGGGCCGCGATCCGAACGGCTCGCACGCTATGCGATCGCCAGTGATTATCAAAAACTCCATGTGCCGTTTCACGATGCGCTGATGCGGGCGGACGA
>JBAUIN010000341.1:0-2159 GCA_049682975.1 Pontixanthobacter sp.
ACCACCTTGGTACGGGCGGAGCGCCAAAAGACCCCCGCCAGCGCCAGACGCGTGAGCAGCAACGCCAGACTTTCGAATATTCTGCCGGCCAGTAGATCGACGATCCGGTCATATATGGTGACAATACGTTGCATGGCTCACGCCCCCTTCGATGTATCGGTTCTAGATGCGTTGGATCAGCGTTTGATCGGCTTCAGCGAACCTTTGCCCTTGGGCGTTTCGATTTTGGTGCAGCTGCCCTTGTCGACCAGTTTCCAGGCGTTGCCCTGATAATCGCGGGTCGATGTGCCGGAACAGCTGGTTCCGGGACCGGCGGCGCAATCGTTCTTGCCCGCTTTTGCAACGCCGTAACATTTTTCCTTGCCGCTTTGGGCAGCGGCCGGGGTCATGGTCAGGCCGGTAGTGATACCGGCAGCCAGTGCGAGGCCGGCGATCTTGGCGATGTTGTTCTTGTACATAAGTGCTCTCCTTGATGGGTCGGGAATTGCATCGCTGGAATATCGATGCGCTGTAATCGTCCGCCGGATCGTGCCGGGGATGTGTGGCTTTTCGCGGCCGACCGTCATTTCGTTACATCGCACCACAAAAAACTTTTGTTCGTACCGGGCTGTAACTTTCATGCGCCGACCGGCGAATGGCCTTTGCGTGACGATGCAGGAGCCATCCGGTCGAAACATAATTGAACATAACGCGCCGCAACGGGCGGCACGCAACGAACCCAAGGAAGCAATAACATGACCAAGAACACCATCTTCGCCGCAACCGCCGCCGCCTTCGCCCTGTCTTCGGCTGCGGCCTTTGCCGTCGATGCCCCCGCTGGCAGCAGCGGCGCGGCGCTCAATTCCAGCGACAACGTGCATTGCTATGGTGTGCACGAATGCGCAGGCAATGCCGATTGCGCGACCACGGAAAACGCCTGCAAGGGCCAGAACGCCTGTAAGGGCCATGGCTTCAAAGCGATGAAGGCGGGCGAGTGCCTGTCCGTCGGCGGTACGATCGGCGATCTGGGCTGATCGTTCAAAATCCCCCGGGGCCGCACCATTATGAGTGCGGCCCCGCCCCTTCTTTACAATTTCACGAGTTGTCCATGACCTCCAGCCCTGCATTCGACGGTTTCGGTATCGGCCTGCGCGGACCGCATTATGCCGATTTTCTGAATGGCCACGTGGCCGTCGATTTCGTGGAAGTCGTTTCCGAAAATTACATGGTCGATGGCGGAAATCCGCTGCGCATTCTGGAAAGCGTGCGCGCTAAAATGCCGATCATTTTGCATGGCGTTTCCATGTCCGTAGGATCGGCTGGAGGGTTGGATACGGACTACCTGAACAGGCTGAAACGGCTCGCCGACAGGGTCGAGCCGCTATGGGTATCGGACCATCTATGCTGGACCCGCACCAGCGCACATAACAGTCACGATCTCCTACCGCTGAATTACACGTTCGAAGCGTTGGACATCGTGTGCGACAACATCGATCGGGCGCAGAACGCACTGGGCCGCACGATGCTGTTCGAAAATCCGTCGAGCTACATGATGTTTCCCGACGACGAGCTGACCGAATGGGAATTCCTGGCGCAAATGACGACGCGCACCGGATGCGACCTGTTGCTGGATCTCAACAACATCTATGTCAGCGCGCATAATCATGGGTTTTCGGCGCAGGAATATTGCGACGGCCTTCCATTGGATCGGGTGCGGCAAGTGCATCTGGCGGGACACACCGATGGTCCGATCAAGATCGATACGCACGATCAGCCGGTTTGCGACGGCGTATGGAAATTATACGTCGCTATGCGCGCGCAGTTGGGCGATGTGGCGACCATGATCGAACGCGACGATGGTATTCCGCTCCTGTCCGAACTGCTCGCCGAACTGGATGTTGCGCGCAAATTGGCTTCATCGGCACGCAGTACCGCAACGGTGGCGGAGGCTGTATGATGCGGCGGACAAGCGATCTGGCGGCGCAGCAGGATGCGTTCATGGCGCATATTCTCAGCGACGAGGCCGCGCTGCCCCACGGATGGACCGCGCGGCATCGGGCGGGAATGGACATCTATCGCAACGCCTATCGCGCGCGGTTGGTGGATGCGCTGCGCGATACTTACGAACGCACGGCCAATTATGTCGGAGAAGACGCCTTTCGTCAGGCGGCGGCCCATCA
>JBAUIN010000342.1:0-3368 GCA_049682975.1 Pontixanthobacter sp.
GATGGTGCGCGATTATGAACCGCATCAGGCGCTGTTCGCGGGTGAGGACGGGCTTGATGATTACCGCATAATCATCCCTGCATTGGGCGATGTGTTGACCCAAAACGGTATCGCTTTGCTCGAAATCGGTCATCGTCAAGCCGATGCCGTGACAGGCCTTGCCAAAGAATACGGTTTCAATTCAACGATGCTCCGCGATCTCGCCGAACGGCCCCGTGCGTTGATCCTGCGTGCCACCTGAACAAACAGGTCACGGTGACAGTTTACAATAGGGGCTTGGCAAAGGACGAATCACACACTACCCCTTGAAACAGATCAGCGGTTTTAGGCCTCATACGCCTCCAACCCGGTCTAGCCCCGACATCTAGGATTCATCCGCGCCGAACCGACCGGATATGAACACAACAGATGGCGAATTACAGCATTTACCGAAACGGTAATGATGTGAAGTGTAGTGGGATGCATGTTTTCGGGCCGGAGCGGTTTGTGCCGCCAAAGGTCGCTACTCGGGAAGTGAATTCCTTGAATAACAATCGCAATAACAACAACCGTCGCGGTCGCGGCCGTAACAACAACAGCAATCGGGGTCAGGGCGGCGGCAACCAGGCCAACCGTATCGACAGCCGCGCGCGGGGCAATGCCCCGCAGATGCTGGATAAATACAAGAAACTGGCGCAGGATGCGATGCATAATGACGACCGGGTTCAGGCCGAATATTTTCTGCAATTCGCCGACCATTATTACCGCGTCACCGCCGACAACAAGGCGCGTCAGGACGAAGCGCGCGCCAAACGTCAGGACGGACGGTCGGACGGTCGCCAGGATGATCGCCATCAGGGACGTCAGGATGACCGCCGGGACGACGACAACGACAATGACGGTCGGGGAGATCGCGGCCAAAGTTCGGACGATCCACGTCGTACCAGCCGGCGTACGCGCGGCGGTAGCAACCAAACCGCCGACAGTCGCGACGATCGCGAAAACGATGGCGACAATGCGGAATCCAACAAACCCAGCGGTCGCGGGCGAGGCCGGAAAAGCGCCGATCATGATGGCGGTTCCAGCGATACCGAGACAGGTAATGATGCGCCCGAACCCAAACGTACGCGCAAACCCCGTGCGACCAAGCCGAAAGCGGCTGGGAACGGCGCGGATGCCGGGGAAATCGATGCGGCCGCCCTACCGCCCGCCATCGGCGATGCGGAAGAACCGGCCAAACCCAAGCGTGCCCCACGCCGCCGCAAAACCAGCGACGGCGATGATGCGATGGAAGCGGTCGGATAAGCGTTTTCCACACGTATTCGAGCGGGTCGGCTAAGCGATTATGACACACCCATCCGCTTCGTCGCTCGTCGCTTCACCGTCGCCTGTTAAGGCCGATAACCGAGTAGCGCGTGTTCTGGCTAGGATCGAGGCGCGCCCGAAATTGGCGGCTTTGTTGCTGGGCGTGGCGGCGGCGACGGGGTTCACACCGCTTGGGCTTTGGCTCGTTACTCTCGTCGCGATCGGTCTGTTCGCCTGGACTGTTTTTCGCGCGCCTTCCTGGAAGGCGGCGGGTGCGCGCGGCTGGTTCTTCGGCATGGGGCACTTTACCCTCGCCAACAACTGGATCGCCCACGCTTTTACCTATCAGGACAACATGCCCCATGCGCTGGGTTGGCTGGCCGTCCCGTTACTGTCGGTGTATCTCGCGGTCTATCCGGCCATTGGCGCGATGCTGGCCAAATTGCTGCAGAGGCATGTAAGTTTGGCATGGTTCGCACCGCTATTCGCCGGGTGCTGGGCCATATCGGAATGGCTGCGCAGCTGGGTGTTCACCGGCTTTGCCTGGGATCCGCTGGGACTCGCATTACTGGGAAGTTTCGAGCGGCCCGGCATCGCCTTGATCCTCCCATGGTTCGGGACGTATGCGCTATCCGGTATCGTCGCGTTGCTGGGTACTGTGTTGATCGCACTGATCCTGCACACACGGATCATGGCGGCGGGGGCGGTTGTCGCGGGGCTCGCCCTGGCGATGTATCTCCCGGCGCCGGGTGAGGAAATCGGGACCGTCGCCTTCACTCTGATCCAGCCCGATTTACGGCAAGAGGAACTGAACGACGCGGCGCAATTCGAGGGGCAGTTTCTGCGCGCCGCATCTTTGTCAGTAAAACGCCGCGATGTGACCCGCCGCGTGGTGTTGTGGCCCGAATCCGGCGTGCCCGACTATCTGCGCGATGGCTATCCGCAACGCTATTACGACCGGATGACGGCAGGCGGCGATCCGGCTTTTGCGCGTTACCGACTGGGGCGTGTCGCCGGAGAGGGCGGAATGCTGCTGACCGGTGCGGTCGATCTGGAGATTGCCGATGGCCGGGCCTACGCCGCGCGCAATTCCGTCACCGCTATCGACGAAACAGGGGCGATCGTTGCAGGCTATGACAAGGCGCATCTGGTACCCTACGGCGAGTATCTGGCGTTGCGTTGGTTACTCGAACCCCTGGGGGCGACCCGGTTGGTCGCGGGTGCGCTCGATTTCCTTCCCGGTCCCGGACCGCGCACGCTCGATTTGGGCGACTGGGGCAGGGTCGGTGTGCAGATCTGTTATGAAATCGTATTTTCGGGCCAAGTGGTCGATCGCGATGATCGGCCCGAATACATCTTCAATCCATCGAACGATGGCTGGTTCGGCGATTTCGGGCCGCCACAACATCTGGCCCAAGCCCGTATGCGCGCGATCGAGGAAGGGTTGCCGGTCCTGCGGTCCACCACCACTGGGATCAGTGCGGTGATCGATGCGAACGGCGTCGTGCGCAGCCATATTGGGCGCCATTATCCGGCACGGATCGACGGGCTGATCCCGCCTGCCAAACCGCCCACTTTGTTCGCGCGTCTGGGCAATTTCCTGCCGATGGCCTGGGCGATCTTGGCGATCATCCTATCTCTGGTTGCCACGCGGAAGCGACGAAGCTAAGCCTCGCAGCCATAGATATAAAGATGTCTTTATATGGCATCGACTTAGCACCACGAGGTATCATGCGTAGCGATTTTCTGTTCACGTCCGAAAGCGTATCCGAAGGTCATCCGGACAAAGTGTCCGACCAGATTTCCGACGCGATCGTCGATCTGTTCCTGTCGAAAGACTCCGAAGCGCGCGTCGCCTGCGAAACCATGACCACCACGCAGCGTGTGATGCTGTCCGGCGAGATACGCTGCGCCGGTGTGTATGAAAACGGCGCATGGGCGGATGGGGCCTTGCAGGAAATCGAGGATACGGTTCGCCAGACGGTTCGCGACATCGGATACGAGCAGGATGGTTTCCACTGGCAAACGCTGACTTTCGAAAACCATTTGCATGGTCAGTCGGCGGAAATCGCGCAGGGCGTCGA
>JBAUIN010000343.1:0-2216 GCA_049682975.1 Pontixanthobacter sp.
GCATCGCTCCCCGCAAATGGGGGGCGGAATTGCGGGCGTGGCGATGGGCGCGGGACTGATCGTGTCGATCGATCTGCTCCCCATAAGCGCCGCCTTCGGATGTGTTTTGGCGCTACGCTGGTTCGCCAATCGTGACGAACGCTGGTGGTTGGCGAGATATCTGCAAAGTCTTACGCTGACGGCGACCGCCCTGTTCTTCTTGACCGTAGGAACGACGGATTGGGGGGCCTATTGCGACGCCATCGCGCCCGCCCATCTGGGGTTCCTTTGTATCGTCGCACTCGCGATAAGCGGGTTGGCAGGGGCAGCGAATATTCCGCGCGCAATGTTAGCCGCTTCTTTCGCGGCGGCGGGTGTAGGCGGGCTCGTGTTTTTCGGGCTCGCCGCGCCGCAATGTCTGGCCGCACCCTTTGCCGCTGTCGATCCGCTGGTGCAAAATTATCGTTCGGCAAATTTGTCGGGGTGGCAGCCAATGTGGGATCAGCCATTTGCAGTCGTTTTTCCGATCATGGCCCAATTGTTGATTGCTGTTTGCGTGATCGGGGCGATTGCCGTGCGTTCGCATCGCTGGTTAAGGCAATGGTGGCGCGAATACGCGATCCTGCTTACGGCCAGCATTATCGGGGCGCTGTTCGTCTGGAATTCGGCGGTTTTCGCCTGCATCGCCGCCGCAATTCCGCTGGCTTGGTTGACGGCGCGTCTTCTGGAAACTGTGCGAGGTAGCGGTAATACCATTGCGAAATTGGCTGTCGCTTCGGCGATCGTCATATTGTTGCTACCCAGCGCGCCCGTGCAGTTCGCGAAGAATCAGGCAACGCCCACCGCACAGGCAGCCCCCATGCCCGCAAAGCCGATGTGTGATATGAAGCAGGCGATAAACACGCTCAATACTTTACCGCGCGGTACGGTGCTCGCACCTTTGAGCCAGGGGTCACGCATTTTGGCGGAAACATCGCATGCCGTTGTGGCAGTCCCGCATCGTCGTGCGACTGCGGCGATGAAAGATGTAATCGCGGCCTTCGTCGTATCGCCCGACAAAGCCGAGCGGATCATGCGTCAACACGACGCCAATTACGTATTGCTGTGCGACAATCACTCCGATTCAAGAAGTTTTGCGAAAGACCATCCCGATGGGTTCGCCGCACGATTGGCCAGAGGCGACGCGCCGCATTGGCTCACCCCCGTCGATCGTCGAACCTCTAAGCAATCCTTAGTATGGCGGGTTACACCTGGATAAAATCCATGGCCGCGCCGTTCATGCAATAGCGTTTGCCGGTCGGTTTCGGGCCATCGTTGAATACATGGCCCAGGTGGCCGCCACAATCGGCGCACAACACTTCCGTGCGTGGATATCCGATCTTGTAGTCTTTCGCCGTGGTGATCGCACCGGACAGTGGTTTCCAGAAACTGGGCCAGCCTGTTCCGCTGTCGAATTTTGTTTTCGACGAATACAGCCGATTATCGCACCCTGCGCAGATAAAGGTTCCAGCGCGGTTCTCCTTATCCAACGGCGAGCTATACGGGCGCTCGGTACCCGCTTCGCGCAGGATGCGAAATTCCGAACGGGTCAGTTTCTTGCGCCATTGCGCTTCACTCAATTGGACACGAAAATTACGCGCTTCGGCCGGTGCGCTGCCGCAGGCCGTAAGAACGGGCAAGGCAATACCGGCCGATAGCCATCCCAACAGGGAACGGCGGGTTGCGGCGGGTTGAGCGGAGCGGTTTGGCAAGTTCATGTTCGTACCGTAGCGAAGAACGGAATAACCCCGGCTGAACGCGCGGCACCTTAGAACTGTGTAACCTCTACTTCCAATTTACGGAAGCCATGCACGAAATTGGCGCGCACCCGCTCCACTTCACCCACGACGTTCACGCGCATGCGGCGTTTGTGCATTTCTTCGAGCAATATGCGCAACTGCAATTCCGCCAGTCGCGCGCCGACGCAGCGATGAATGCCGTATCCGAATGCCAGATGGCGCCGCGCATTGTCGCGCGATATGTCGAGTTTCTCGGCATCGTCGAACAATTCTTCGTCGCGATTGGCGGAGAGATACCACAGGATCAGCTTGTCG
Organism: Pontixanthobacter sp.; assembly: GCA_049682975.1. Taxonomy (GTDB): domain Bacteria; phylum Pseudomonadota; class Alphaproteobacteria; order Sphingomonadales; family Sphingomonadaceae; genus Pontixanthobacter. Next base: position 2,073 of record JBAUIN010000343.1, read on the forward strand.
CCCTTCGCGATTTTTTCGCCGAACAGTTCGGTATCTTCCGACGCGGTACGCCGCATATGGGCGAGCGGGGTTTGATAGCGGATGCATTCCTGAACCGCGTTGGGAATGAGGTCGGGGTTCTGCTCGAATGCCTCGCGCTGGTCG
>JBAUIN010000344.1:0-8123 GCA_049682975.1 Pontixanthobacter sp.
GGAAGAGGCCGCGCCGGTCGCGCGCATTTTCGATGGAGGCGCGGCAATCATGCTGAAAGTCACTGCGATCGTCATGGAACTGACCCCCTTCGGTGTGTTCGCATTGATGGCATGGGTGGTCGGCACGCTGGGACTGGATGCCGTTGCCGCTTTGGCAAAGCTGGTAGCGATGAACTACCTCGGCTGCCTGCTTATCATTGCCCTCGTCTATGGCTGGCTGCTCGCTTTTGTGGCGCGGGTATCGATCATCGGGTTTTTCCGAGGCATGATCGACGCGATTGCCGTCGCCTATTCCACCGCCAGTTCCAGCGCGACCCTGCCGGTGACTTTGCGTTGTACGCAGCGAAATCTTGGCGTCAGCAAGCCAACTTCCAGCTTCGTCGTGTCACTTGGGTCTACCATCAATATGGACGGCACGGCGATGTATCTCGGCCTTGCGACCCTGTTTGGCGCGCAATTGTTCGGGGTGACTTTGGGGTTCGAGGATTACCTTATCATCGCGCTGCTGGCCACGGTCGGATCGATCGGCGCGGCAGGCATTCCGGGGGGCGGGCTGGTGATGATGGGTGCCGTGTTCAGCGCAGTCGGCGTACCGCTGGAAACAATCGCCTTCGTCGCGGGCGTCGACCGAATCATGGACATGATGCGCACCGCCACCAATGTAACGGGCGATGCGGCGGTTACGGTAACAACCGCCAGCATGATCGGCGAAATCGACAAGGGTGAATTGCAAAGTGCCGACGATGTCTAACGAACGAGACAACGACCTGGACGATCAGGCGGAGCGCCTGAAGGCGGCGCTGCGCCGATTGCCCGGCCCGGTATCGCTCGTCACCGCATTCGACGTTGCGAATGCGCCAGCTGGCATGGTCGCGTCCGCGGTGATCCCCGTGAGCATGGAGCCGCCCTCCATGCTCGTATCCGTCAACCGCAGCGCTAGCATGCACAGCATCATCATCGGTGCGGGCACGTTCTGCATCAATCTGCTTGGAATCGATCAGCGAGCGTTCGTGAATGCATTTTCCAGCCACTCGCTTCGTGACAAACGGTTCGATACCGGCGAATGGCAATACGACGCCAGCGCCCCTTACCTTCCCGACGCCTGCGCCAGCATCTTCTGCAAATTACGCGACACCAAACTATTCGGCACGCACGAACTGTTCATCGGCGAAGTAAGCCGGGTAATCGGTACCGACGACACCACAAACGCACCGCTGGGCTGGATGGAAGGCGACTTCGCCCGCTTCGGCAGTTTGGATTAGGATTATCAGAAGGCGCTGGGGGCGTTGTCGTTCCACAAGCGATCGACAGTCGTGCCAGTGGTATCATCAAATAGCTGACAATGATTGTTTCAGAATGTGAGAAGCCAGTAGCCGATGCCTGCGTATGAGAAAGGCTAAATTGTGGCACAGCCAATATGTAAGACATCAAAAGAGGGTAAAATGAGTCCTCGTAAATTATATTCAGCTCAATGCCTATCTTAGAATTCTGCGTTTGAATGTTTTCATCGTTATAATTGGATCATTCGCAAACGCCTTACCCAAGTTCCTTACCGCGGCAAATGGCTCTCCGACCTTGTATTCATACTCGGCATCTCTCATCTGAATATGAGCTCGATTGCGCCTGCTATTGGCTTTCGGGAATGCCTCGAACAACATTTCGTCAGACATTCTCTTCCAATTGATGAACGTATCATCTTTTGCATGCGTAATCGTATGCCATTCGGAGGCAGCGTGGATCCGATAGACTGACATAATTCGGCGGTCAAAACGCACGGCGCCACTGCCTGCCAACAACATCAAAATGGCGCGATCTGCAGCAGGTATCCTCCAGAACCACGGAGAAAATTTCGGAAGCGCCGAACTTCGAAAGCAAAGCGTAGAAGTTTGCGGCATGAACCGGAATATCGCTTCTTGATCGAGATCGAACGCAGACCGTTCGATCGTCGAACGATCAAGGAGGCGATCTACCGAATCGCTGACCGCACCGACAGCCCTGTTTGTTACTTCATCGTATAAATGGGCGTCATGCCCTATGCAGCTATATTGGGAATTACTTTTTAGGAAGTCCACTTGATATTGTAACTTATTCGGGTCGGTCCAATAGTCATCGCCATCGAGCAGTGCGATATAGTCGGCAGTTCGGGATGCATCGATGTTTCGAACGTTGTTCTCGCGTCCGTAACGGCCTTGCCCGCGTCGTTCGGACAGTCGCAGAGTGATCCGATCCGGATGGGCAGCCTTATACTTGCGAAGTATTTCCTGAGTTCCATCGGTCGAAAAATCGTCGCCTATGTTCAAATGGATTGGAAAATCGGTCCGTTGTTCTAGAACGCTATCGATTGCCTGCGCAACGAAGGCGCGCTGATTATAGGTGATCATGGAAACGGCCATCGTCGGCACGGCGCTTCGGCGTTCCCTAACCATTAGATGCAGCGGCTCGAAAGTTTGGCAATATTGGAATTTTCATTCGACCGCGCAGCTCGAATACAGGATTCCCATCTTGCCAAAACTGTCTCCGTTATAAAACAAATGCAATTTTTCATCGCATTTAACGACATTGGGATAGCACTGCATAGCACCATCATAGTCACCTCGCGGTGGGCCGACTTCACCATCGATGCGCGTCCAGGATAACCCGTCATCCGTCGAGTGCGCGAGACCCAATCGATAACTTCCCGCGCCGTCCCGAAAGTCTTCGTTATCGCGGTAGCAGTACCACATCTTCAACAAGCCATCTTCCGCGTCGATTACGCTGGGTTTGGCCTGTGCTTCGGATGGATGGCGCTGAGGAAGGACCGGCGTTTCCTCGCGGCTCCAATCGAGACCGTTACTCGATGTCGCATGCCGCAAAATGTAAACGGGCTCGGCTCGTCCGTCGTAAACCTCGAACCGGATCGTCGACGCATACCACAGATGCCATTTCGATTTGGTGCGGAAGACGCACGGGCTGGCTGTGAAGTAAGGTTCGGCGCGGTTTCTATCAACAATTGCGCCGGGAAAGATGCGATTGAAGGTTTTTCCATCATCTTCGCTGATCGCGACGCCAATCGCGTTTCGATATGGCACCGTAACACTCGCGTTCCAGCCGACATAGTATAGGAAAATGCGGCCATCGTCGGCGCGAACGATACTGCAGGGCATGATGCCGCCATCATCGAAGGTTCCAAGTTCGCCCAACTCCATGATCGGCCTGTCCCCGATCGCCAGTGTTCGCGAGGGATCGTCCAGCGCCAAATCGACATAGGATGGAATAGATCGCCCCGCTTCGTTGCGCGGGGCAAATAAAACACGGAACCGATCCTTCAGAACTATTGCTGTCGGCGTACAGCCATGGCTAACCATCCAGGGCCGTTGACGCGCAGTTTCGAAAACCAGCCGACCTGAAGCCCATTGTCGATTGTCGGCCGATATCACCCGCTACTCTTGTGCGATAAACTCTTCAGGGATCTGCTTTGCGTGCGTCCTTTTATCGATCGGGGAGCAAGCCAGACTTCGCTTTCGTTTGTGTCTTTGGTGATCGCGGAGGCCATTCCTATGACCGTGTCCGGACCGACGATCGTTTCATCGCGGATCGTTGCATTGACCCCTAAGAAACTACCCTCGCCGATCATGCAGCATCCCGATACGACCACATGGGATGTAATGAATACGTGCGATTTGATAGTGGAATGGTGCCCGATATGGTTGCCGCTCCATAATACGCAATTATCGCCGATCGTCACGAACGGTTGAATGGTGTTGTCTTCGAAGATGAAGCAATTTTCCCCAATATCCAGATCGGGCCACGTCGTCGCCTTACTGCTGACATAGCTCGCGCAAACATATCCCAGTGCCTTGGCAGTTTCGAACCGTTCGCGCCTAACCGAATTCATCCGTTTGAAACTGATGGGTAGGAACAGGTCGTAATCGGTTGGTGGGTAGTGTTGATCGATCTGTTCGAAATCGACAAGCGGCAAGTCGTTGTGCCGATCGCCCGTTCGGTAATCTTGATCGATCGTAAATGCCGCAACCTTACGGTCGCTATCGTGCCGGAAATAAAAATGGGCGAGATCGGCCAATTGACCAGTCCCGAAAATAACTATCGGCTTCGACATCGAATGGACCTTTCTGTTCGGAAGCTCTAGCCATGCGACCTTATGGCGTGAAGAGGGCATTCACATGAATTGCGACAATCACGCCGTAATTCCGGTCGAGGCGACGATGCGGACAGAACCAGTCAAGATGATTTCAATCGGGCTCAGTCAGTGAAAATCGCCATTATGCAACCGTATTTCCTACCGTATCTCGGTTATTTTCACCTCATGCATTCCGTGGATGTCTTCGTTCTGTACGACGATGTCCAATATGTGAAAGACGGCTGGATCAACAGAAACCGGCTCTTATTCGGTGATGCGACGGGAACTGTAACGCTGCCCGTTAAAAAGGACCGCAGTTTTCAACCGATTAACAAGCGGTGTGTCGCGACCAGTTGGACGCAAACCCGCTTGAAACATCTTCGACAAATCGATCAGCATTATCGGCTTCACGATAATTTTACCCAGGGTCTGGAACTGTATCGCGAAATCAGCAATCACGGTTCCAATAATCTTGTCGACGTCCTTCGACATGGGTTGGCGTGTATTGCAGATTATTTACAACTGGACACGCAAATCGTGGCTTCATCGGATATAGTTGGACTTACCAAACTGCGCGGTACCGATAGGGTAAAGGCGATTTGCCACGCGCATGGGGCTACGCACTATATAAACGCGATCGGCGGTCGGGCACTTTACGACAAAGACGACTTCAAAAACGCGGGAATTGAACTGTCTTTCGTCGGTTCGCAGTTCCCGGAATACGATCAAAAGCGCCCCGGTTTCGTGCCAGGCCTATCGATATTGGACATGATTCTGTCGATTGTAGCGCCAGATGAACGGGAAAATCAGTTAAGGGCGTACGAATTGGTCTGAGATTGAAACCAACGCCATCGCCGTATGTTACGCAAAGCAAGTGAAAACATGGGCACCGCGTGATGGTCCACCTTGAAAATTGGGTCCTGCGCGATGGGATTCTTCGGCATGCTTGACTGCAATTGCGCGAAAGTCGAATGAAACCCGCGATCTGCCTGTGTCGTTCGGCATCGCGCCATGCGACAGGTTGGCACCGTCGAACATCGCCATCGTTCCGACATCATACTCTATCGGTCGATAATCGGCACTTCCTGCAGAATCTTCCAACCACATGGCATTCGTCGCAAAGCACGGGGTTAGAGCAACCTGAAAATTCGTCTCGTTCTCGGAATGTCCGTAATCGACGTCCTTATGAAAACGTGGCGATCCGGATTGATTGGCATAAACGATCCGCGGCGTTGGACACGACTGAACCAGAACGGGTTCGTCGAATACCGGGATGACAACTTCGCGCACGAAAGCCGCGTAAAGATCAATAAATACAGGGGTTTCGGTCAGTTCCCACCATTCGCGATAGGACCATGACTGCTCCATCACCTTATAGATGGACCATCCCTCTTTTCCCGCACTGTCTATGGTCAACATAGTCAAATCGTCCGCATCGATCCGTTCGCGTAGCAAGGCGGCGAAATCGAAGCGCGTCGCGTCGTAGTCGATGAACCGTACGGGTGATTTTTCAACGACGGCGTCGATCATCGAACCGTTCGCAATACGATGTCGCAAATACGGTCCGAAACGCATTGATCCAACCAACTGCCGAACGGAAGGCACAGAACCCGTCGGGCGACATCCTCCGCATTGGGGCAGGATTTTTGCGAATAGTATGGTAAGGTATTTAAGGCGGGACAAAAATAGCGGCGAGCCCCGATGCCTTCGTTAGAAAGGGCGTTCTGAACTTTCAGAACCTTGTCCTCATCTTCCAACAGGATCGGGCAATATGCGAAATTCCATTCTGCTGTTGCCGGTTTGAAAAACTGTATTTTCGTGCTGTGTAGCGCATCACGGTAGCGGCGATGCACCTCGCTTCGACGGCAAATTTCATCATGTATCAAAGGCAAAAGCACAAGCCCACATGCGGCGTGCAGTTCACTCAGTTTGGCGTTCGGCCCGATCATCGGGACTTCCATCCCGTCGATCCCATGCGCTTTTGAAATTCGCACGCGTTCGTCCGCCGTTGCAGTGCGAGTGACCACGCCCCCGCCTTCGAACGTATGAAAAATTTTGGTCGCATGGAAGCTCAGCGCGTTGGCGTCACCCCATTCGAAAACGGAACGGCCAGCGATCCGTGTGCCAAATGCATGGGCACCATCGTACACAATGGCCACCTGACGCCTCTTCCCAATTTCGGCGAATGCTTCGACATCGCACGGCCCGCCGAACACATGCGTTCCGAGTATCGCGCTGGTTTCAGCTTCCATAGCCGCTTCGGCGGCAACGGGATCGAGGCACAAAGTGTCGGGATCGATATCCGCAAAAATCGGACGCAGCCCTTTCAACGCAATCGAATGAGGACTTGCGGCAAATGTAAAAGGAGTTGTCACGACCGAGCCGGTCGCTTGGACGACATCCAACGCCAAACCAAGCGCAGAAGCACCCGATGAAACAAGCTGGACCTGATCGAGACCCAACCATTCCCGTATATCTGCTGCTAAACGCTGGACGAGCGGGCCTTCGTTCGTAAATTGAGCCCGGTCGAAGATTCCATTTAGCAACGCATCGAATTTTGCACGGTTCGGGACAAGCGGGCGAGTTACGTTGACAGGCCCGTGCTGTGCGGCAACTTCCGGGCTGCCGAACGACATCTTCGCTCGCGCAACGCCTTCATCGTACGGTTTTTCGGGCGCGTTCATGGGAAGGGCATACCTGCATGCGCGAGAGAGATAAACCACGTTGGAAATATTCGCGTCGGCGAAATCCGTCCTAGAAAGACGTCCGTGACATGCCACTTGATCTGTTCATATCGTGGCGCGGATGTTAGGCCATCCGAATGACCGACCGGCCGCTTATTACTATGATTACATGTTGCTATAATCAGCAAGAGGTTGTCGGCGATGCATTCAGGGCAATGTTGGCGCAAGATTACCATCCGCTGGAAATCGTGATTTCCGACGATTGCAGTCAGGATGAAACCTATACCGTTTTGCAACGGATTGCAGCCGATTATGCCGGTCCACATAAAATCGTGTTGAACCGCAATCCGCGCAATCTCGGTATCGCCGCTCATATCGATCGTGTGACCGAACTGGCATCCGGTGAATTTATTGTCGGCGGGGCGGGAGACGATGTTTCATTGCCCGATCGAGTCAGTCGGTTCGCAGAAGCCTGGATTGCATCGAACAGGCAGGCTCTGGTCATTCATGGCGCATGCATACTGCTCGACAATGATGGCGGCGATCGACAGGTTGCGCGCCCTCCGGCGGCAATCAGAAAAACACCGTCTCCCATCCAGTTCGTACAACAGGGTATGTATGTAATCGGCGCCAATATGGGCTGGAGCAAGCAACTGAATGCACATTTCGGCCCGGTCGCGCGTCATGCATTGGTCGAAGATCACGTACTGCCTTTCCGAGCTGCCTTGTTGGGTCAAATCGCCTATATCGACGAACCGCTCGTACGAAAAAGGCCCGGCGGAATGGCTGACTTGGCCGTGCCCGAAAATGGCCATGATTCCTTATTTGGACTTTATCTGAAAGAACTGCCCTGGAAGATCGCCGATCTCCGGCAATTCCGATCGGATCTTGATCGTGTGGACCGGAAGGACAAAAAGCGCATTTTGAAAGTTGTTCGCCGGACCGAAGCATTACATAAAATGGAATATAGGATGGCCAAGGCCGGCTTCGGTCGTCGATTGTCGATGTTCCCGGGCGAGGCAGTGCGATCTATTTGGAATGGGCACCGGACCCGGCTGAAACGCGCGCTCTATTATGCCGCCGCCCCGCTATCGACATGGTTGATCGATAGAAAGATGCGCCGATCTGACATTTCCGGACAGGCGCCAGCAACATGACTGCAGAAATCGTTTTAATCGGTAAAGGGCATGGGGCCCATGCGGCTTTGCACGGATTGCGACTGGCGTTTACGAATGTCGATGTCGTCACGGATGATCCTGAATTGATTGACATGTTGCGGGACAACGAAGCCGTTAAGACTTTTCTGGACGATAGCGATGCCC
>JBAUIN010000345.1:0-7447 GCA_049682975.1 Pontixanthobacter sp.
GGCGCTTCGATATAGCCGACGAAAGTTTCGAGGAATGCGGCACCGGCAGCGCCATCTATGGCTCGATGGTCCAACGACATGACGATGCGATCGAACTGGCGTAGCAGACACAGGCAACGCATCCTGAATATGTGCTCGCCGACATCGGCGAGATGGAGGCGCAGCATTCAGCGGGTCGGTTCGGCGAAGCGGTGCGCGCGCATGCAGAGATGCTCGACCGCAAGCCAACCGTCTATCGCGCAGTTCTCGACCGGCTCCCCTGTCGTGAGAAGAAATGGCTGGATAGGCTGCGTCGGCCTCCCGAATACGATAGACGAAAAGCGCCCCGCCTGTTCGCCGTAGCGGGCTACTAAACGTAAGATTACGCGGGTTGCGAACAATAGCGTTTCGGATCCGTTTTATTGTCGATACTTAAATAGTTAGTTCGCACATGTGCGTTGCACTTGAGAGATGTCGATCGCTCGCCTAGGCAGGTAGGCGGATTGAGGTTGGGGTAACATTGATATGGCGTTCGAAGGGATGAACCGGATCGCGGTCCGCCGTTCGATAGTGCTGGCTGGCACCATTGCGATGACCGGGGGATGCGCGAATGTATTGCAGACCCAGTCTCCTCCCATCCCCAATATTCCCGTGCCCGAACAATGGTCTGTTCCATCGGGATCTGTGGCAGACGATGTGTCGGCGTATTGGCTGGAACTGGGCGATCCGCAATTGGCGCAATTCGTCGATCGGGCGGTGGCCAACAATCTCGATATTGCCGAGGCGGCGGCGCGGCTCGACCGTGCGCAGGCAGGACTGGCTCTGGCACGTGCCGGTCTGTTACCCAGTGTTTCGGGCACCGGAGGGTTGAGGCGCGATTTTGGCGATTTCGCGGACGACGATTTCAATTTTACGATCGGGGCGGATGCCGATTGGGAAGTCGATCTGTTCGGCCGTATCGGCGCTTCGGTGGACGCATCGCGCGCGGATCTGGCGGCGGCGGGCTATTCCCTGGCCGATGTGCAGCGGCTAATCATCGGCAATGTCGCGATTTCCACCATATCGGCGCGCAGCATCGCGATGCAGATTGCGATCGCGCGCGACACTCTGGCCAATCAGGACGAGAATTTGCAGATCGCGCGTTGGCGATTGCAGGCGGGGCTGGTATCCAGCCTGGATGTGGAACAGGCCCGCGTGCAGCGTGCGCAGACCGCCGCCAGCATTCCCGCCTTGCAAGGCGACCTGGCTGCAACCGCCAACACCATTTCAACATTGATTGCTGAGCCGCCGGGGCGGGTGTTGGCAATTCTGTCCACACCACGCGCCATTCCGCGACCGCCAGCGGATTTCGGCTTCGCCGCCCCGGCAGAAGTTCTGCGCCGCCGCCCGGACATTCGTGCGGCGGAGGCCGTATTGATCGGTGACACCGCCCGCATCGGGGTCGCCCGCGCACAGTTGCTTCCACAGCTTCGCCTCAATGGAACGATCGGCGTCGGCCCTAGCAGTGTCGGCCAATTGCTCGATCTTATCACCGGCAATCTGTTTGCGGGAATTTCGCAATTGATCTTCGATGGCGGTGCCACACGGGCGCGCATCGGAGGGGCGCAGGCCGATGCCGAGGCTTCGCTCGCCGCCTACCGCCGCGAGATTTTGGTGGCATTGGAAGAGGTCGAGACGGCGAATGTCGATTTCACCACCGCCCGCGAACGTCGTGAGATCCTGGAAGAAGCGCGGGAGGCGGCGGAAAATGCGGCTATTCTGGCCCGTAGCCAGTATCAGGCCGGCCTTATCGATTTTCAGATATTGCTGACCGCCGAAAACCAGCTGTTGCAGGCGCGCACATCGCTGATCACGGCGGAGGCGCAGCGCGCATCGTCCTTCGTCCGGCTGACGCAGGCGCTAGGCGGCGGATGGTCTGCCGAACAATATGCGACTGACCCGCTTACAGGAAATGAATCATGAGCACCGATACTGGCGAAACGACCGGCGAAACGACCGGCGACACCAAACCCGAAACGGTGGATGAATTTCTTGGTGAAAAACCTCGCCCTAAATGGCGCAAATGGGCGAAATACTGGGTTCCGGCATTGATCGTGCTGTTGCTGGTGTTGGCAATCGCACAATGTTCGGGTGATGATACCGGTCCGGATTACGTTACTGCGGAAGTTGTCGAACAATCGCTCGACCTTACCGTCACCGCGACCGGCAATCTGCGGCCGACCAATCAGGTGGAGGTGGGTTCGGAAGTTTCCGGCCGGATCGACAGGATCACGGTCGATGTGAACGACCGGGTGCAGCGCGGGCAGGTGTTGGCGCAGATCAATACCGACATCATCGAAGACCAGATCGTGCAGGCGCGCGCCAATCTTAACGCCGCCAAGGCATCGGTGGCGCAGGCGCGAGCCGGATTGAATGTCGATACGGCGCAACTCAACCGGTTGCGCGAAGTGTACCGCGTGTCCGGCGGCAAGGTTCCATCGAAATCCGAATTGGAAGCGGCGGAGGCGAATGTCGCACGCAACCGCGCCGCCGTTGCGTCCGCACAGGCCAACGTCCGCGCGGCGGAGGCCAGCCTGTCCTCCAGCGTCACCAATCGCAGCCGGGCCGTCATCCGGTCGCCGATTTCGGGTATCGTACTGGCCCGCCGGGTGGAACCGGGACAGACCGTGCAGGCATCGTTCAACACCCCGACCCTGTTCGTCCTCGCAGAAGATCTCGCCGCGATGCAGCTGCGCGTATCCATCGACGAAGCGGATGTCGGCCAGATCGATACCGGACAAAAAGCAACCTTCAACGTCGATGCCTATCCCGGCCGCCAGTTCCCCGCCGTGGTGGAGAGGGTCGATCTCGCTTCCAGCAACACGGCACCCGAACAGGGCGCAGCGGGTACGCCAGGCAATGCCGTTGTCAGTTACGAAGCGCGGCTTTCGGTCGCCAATAGCAGCGGGCTGTTGCGCCCCGGTATGACCGCGACGGCCACAATTGCCACCGAAAGCACCGGGAGACAGATGCTGGTGCCCAACAGCGCGCTACGGTTCGAACCCGATGCGGAGGATGAGGCGGAAGGCGGCGTGCTCAATCCCCAGATCGGGCTGGAAGAGCAGGAACAGCGCGCAACGATCGGCGTCGGCAGTCGGCAACAGGTTCACGTGCTGCAGCCCGATGGCACGCTGAAGGCAATCGACGTCGTCACCGGGCAAAGCGACAGCCGCCGCACCGTGGTACGCTCGGCCGATTTGAAGCCGGGTATGAAAGTGGTGACGGGTGTGAAGGCCGCTGCCGAATGAATGATGCCGGCACCCTCGATCCCGCCGCCGCACAACCGTTGATCGCGTTGGAGGGTATTACCAAAACCTTCGGTACCGGGCAGGCGGCGTTTCAGGCGTTGAAGGGCGTGGACCTGACGATCGCCCGCGGCGATTTCGTGGCGGTAATGGGTCCGTCCGGCTCCGGCAAATCGACGACCATGAATATCCTGGGCTGTCTCGATACGCCGACATCGGGCATCTTTCGCTTTCGCGGCACCGAAGTCCAAGCGCTCACCCGCGACCAGCGATCATTATTGCGGCGACGATATCTGGGTTTCGTGTTTCAGGGGTTCAATCTTCTGTCGCGGACGACCGCGCTGGAGAATGTCGAACTGCCGCTGCTGTATCGCGGCGAAAACAAGGCGCAACGGCGCGAAGCGGGGCGCAAGGCGCTCGATCTGGTCGGGCTGGTGCCCTGGGCCGGTCATACGCCGGCCGAACTGTCCGGCGGCCAACAGCAGCGGGTTGCCATTGCCCGTGCTTTGGTGACGCAGCCCGACGTGCTGCTGGCGGACGAGCCCACCGGCAACCTCGACACCGAACGCTCGATCGAAATCATGGAGTTGCTGACCGATCTGAACCGTACCGGCATCACCATCGTTCTGGTCACGCATGAAGAGGAAATGGCCGCTTACGCCCGCACGATCGTGCATTTTCGCGATGGCGTAGTGGAGCGGACCGAACGCGGGCGAATGTTTGCCGATGCCGACATGGAAGCCACGCCATGATGAAAATTTTCGGTGCCACGCTGCTTCTGTCCCTGCGCGAGATAAAGCGCCATATTCTGCGGTCGTTCCTCACCACGCTGGGTATCATCATCGGCGTCGCGGCGGTCATCACGATGGTGACGCTGGGTAATGGCGTGACGGCATCGATCCAGGAAGATATCTCTTCGCTCGGCTCCAACGTGTTCATTATCTTCCCGGTCGAATCCGATCGCGGCGGGCGTAGGCCATTCGATGAAAGCGATGTCGCAGCGGTTACCACTCAAATCGCCGGAGTGGTCGTGGCGGCGGGCAATGTCACTGCCAGCGCGACAGCATTTCACAACGGACAGGATTGGCAAACCTCGGTCGAAGGGGTGAACCGCGATTTCCTGACCGCGCAATCCATCGCAGTCGAAGAAGGCAGGGCTTTCAACGCTGCGGAGGAAAGCGCGGGGCAGAACGTCTGCCTGCTCGGGCCCAAGGTTCGCGAGGCGATTTTCGTCCCCAGCACCAGTCCGGTCGGCGAAACGATGCGGCTGAACGATGTGTCCTGCACCGTGATCGGTGTCCTGGAATCGCGCGGGCAGGGCGGCGGCGGGCAGGATGACGACAACGCCGTAATGATGCCGCTGAAAACCGTGCAACGGCGCTTTGCGGGCAATGACGATATCCAATATTTCGTGGTGAAATACGACAGCAGCTACCAAAGCGCGGCGATCCAATCCTCATTGGTCGATCTACTCCGCGAACGGCGGCTGCTACAGGAGGGGCAGGACAATGATTTCAACATTATCGACACGGCGCAGGTCAACCAAGCCCTAGGGGCCGCAACCGGCGCATTGACCGCAATGGTCGCGGCGATCGCGGCGATCAGCCTGTTGGTGGGCGGGATCGGGATCATGAATATCATGCTCGTCAGCGTGACCGAACGCACGCGGGAGATCGGTATCCGGCTGGCCATCGGCGCGCTCGCGAAGGAGGTGCAATTGCAGTTTCTGACCGAAGCGGTGGTGCTGTGCTGTCTGGGCGGAATGGTCGGTATCGCTCTGGCATTCGGGCTGTCGCTGGGGTTGGCGACATTGCTCGACGTGCCGTTCCTGTTCGATCCGACGATCAATGTGTTGAGCTTCGTGTTCTCCGCCGTGATGGGTATCGTCTTCGGATATTACCCGGCGCGTCGGGCATCGAAGCTGGACCCGATCGAGGCATTGCGGCACGAATAGGCCAAAATTTATCGCCAGCGCTCCACGGCTGTATAGTCGGCCGCCGTCGGTTCGATCCAACGCGAACCTGTCACGCCTTCTTCGCGTTTCCAGAACACCGCCTCGGTTTTCAGCCGGTCCATCATGCAATCGACCGCGTCCAGCGCCGACCGACGATGCGGCGCAGCAGCGGCAACCCAAACGATGGGTTCATTGGGGGCGATGCTGCCATATCGGTGGATTATGTACGCTCCAGCCAGATCGAAGCGTTCGAGCGCGTCCCGGCGTATCGCTTGCATCGAAGATAATGTCAGGCGGGGGTGGCATTCCAGATGCAGCGCGCTGATCGGCACCCCATCCTTCGCAATCGCGCGCGCTACGCCAGTGAAGCTTGCGATCGCGCCGCTATCGACATGCGCTTGCCGGAATTTGGACAGCTTGTAGGCGGGGTCGAACGAGTCCGCTGTCAGAACGCAGTCCTGCAAAGCCGTCATCCACCCGAAACCGGCGGCAGAAATTCAACGACTATCCCGGCGCGTAGTTTGGCATCGTCTCCGACGGCTCGATCGTCGATGAAACACCGTGTTCGTTCGTTCTGCAGAATTTCCGAAACCTCCGAATGCTGCTTCGCCAAAACTTCACGAAGCGTAGCAACGTCGCTGCATTTTTCCGCCTCTATGTGACCTTCCTCTCCGATTATCGCGGCGAGCGGACCGTAAAAGCGTAGTTCGATCATTCCCGCTTCGCTATCAATTGGTTTGGTTCGTCGCATATGCCGATCGTGATGTCGTTGGTAATCAGATCGGCTTCATAACCGACCGAGACCGAATAGTCTTGCGCCGTACACAGATTGAGGCGTTCAGCCTGCTGTTCGTCCAGCGTCAGACGGTACGTCCCCGGCCGGACGCGTTCGAAGAAGAAGTACCCGTCGATCTCCGTTTTGGAAAAATGTGCATCCTCGCCGGCCTCGTTCTGTAATTTGAGGCGGACGCCCGATACGCCCATGCCTGTGCTGCTTTGCTGGAAAGTAAGCGCGCCCTCCACCTCGCTCAGTGCAACGATCGGGAAATCCACCGTATGAATGCGCCCAGGGCGCGGCACGATCTCCATACCTTCGTCCCCGGCTGCCAGATCGATGTCGGGCAGGGAGCTTTCGTCGATCTGCAAGCTGACACCGCGCCCGGCGCTCAGATTACCGAGCCGCGCGATCCCGTCGGTTTCGGTCGGCACCGCGCGATTGCTGGCGACGATCGACACGTTGGGCAGGGCGGTGTCTCCCGCACCGAAGATGCCGTCGCCATCGAGGTCGCGAAAAGCGCGAACGGAAGCGAGTCCGTTATTGGATAGGCCGGGCCGCGCAATGAAGAAACCGCCGCGCAGCGGGTCGCGTCCGAAACTGAAACCCAGCCGCAGCCCGATCGAATGCTCGTTGCGAACGAAAGCGTAGGCACCATCCAATGCCACGCTGAAACGATCGAAATCGCGCACGGCGGATAGGCCGATCTGCGTCGATTGCGTTTCGAACAGATAGCCCAGCGATGCGCGAATGGCGGTATCTTCGTCGATCGCATGGTCGACCTCGACTGCGGCCGTTACGATGTCGGGTTCGGGCAATATTTGATAGCCGAGCGAAAGGCGCCCACGCGTGCGTGATCGGCCGAGCGTAGCCAGATCGAAATTGCCGAACAGACGCGACCGGCTTTCCAGGCCCGAAAATCCATCTTGTGCTGCAAAGGCCGTATGCGAATAGTCGAGAGTGTTCGATGCCAGGACGCCGGACAATCGTGTGGATGCGCGCAGCGTCGCATCGGTTGTCGTGATGCCGTTGGCGCTTTGCACCCGCCGCGCACGCGCCGTGACCGGCACTACATAGCCGCTGATCGGGTTGCCCAATTCCAGCGTGGTGTTGAAATCTACTTCGGTCGCGCGCTTCAGGCCGACAGTGCCCAGCCCGCGCGTTTCGTCGATAAAATCGCCCGAATATTCGACATGACTGACCGTTACGGCCGACGCACCGATCCGGCCGCCGACCCCGCCGCTGATGGCGAAGGCGCCGCCGTCGCCCGCAGCCAAATCGGCCTTTATTGCAAATCCGGACAGCCCGGTGCGAATGCCTGCGGTCGATAGCCAGCGCGTGCGGTCGCCGCGTTCGAACAATGCTCCGCTGACCACCGCGGTAATGTCGGAAGACACGCCGTAGGACATTTCTGCGCTGGCACGCCATTCGCCGAAATCGCGCGGACGGATGAAT
>JBAUIN010000346.1:0-2717 GCA_049682975.1 Pontixanthobacter sp.
GTTTTGACGGAGCCGGTTGCAGTATTCTCGTTCGACTTGTCGTCATCATCGGAAGCAGGCGCATTATCCGCAGGCGTTTCGGAAACAGCGTTCTTCGCTTCTTCTTCGGCTTCCTTAGCGGCGGCGGCTTTCTCTGCCTTTTCCTCGGCACGCTCGGTCGCCTTCTCGCCCGGCTTGGCTTTGTTGGGGTTGTTGCGCGCATCACGTTCGCGAATACCCGCCTTGTCTAGGAAGCGGGCAACACGATCCGACGGCTGCGCGCCAACGCCGAGCCAATATTTCGCACGCTCTTCGTTTAACACGACGCGCTTTTCGTCGTCCTTGGCAAGCAGCGGGTTGTAAGTGCCGATCTGTTCTAGATACTTACCGTCGCGGGCGCGGCGGCTGTCGGCGGCGACGATGCGATAATAAGGACGCTTCTTCGCGCCGCCACGGGATAGTCTGAGTGCAATTGCCATTGTAATATACCTTTCGAATATAATCTGTTGTTTTGTTTGAATAAGTCGAATTTATCTCTTGGGCCCGCCCAGCCCCGGCAGGCCCGGCGGCATTCCACCGTTCTGGCCGCCGCCCGGGCCGCCCAAACTGTTCATGTCCGGTATCCCGCCCTTCCCCCCGAACATGGATGCGAGCCCTTTCAGCCCGCCCATCTTCTTGATCTGCTTCATCGCGCGGCCCATTTCCTGATGCATTTTCAGCACCTTGTTCAATTCCTGCACACTGCGTCCCGCACCCGCCGCTACGCGCTTCTTGCGTTTGGCATTCAAGATCGCGGGGTTGGCACGTTCTTTCGGTGTCATCGATCCGATCAGCGCGTCCATATGAACCAGTACCTTGTCGTCCATCCCGCTGTCGGCAAGTGCAGCCTTCGCCTTTTTCATACCCGGCAGCATTCCGGCGAGCATGCCCAGCCCGCCCATTTGATTCATCTGTTTCAACTGCGTGCGTAGATCGTTGAGGTCGAACTGCCCCTTGGCCATGCGCTTCGCCATCGCCTCCGCATCGGCCTCGTCGATCGTCGCGGCGGCTTTTTCAACCAGCGATACGACATCGCCCATGCCAAGAATGCGATCCGCAACGCGCTTGGGATGAAACGCTTCCAGCGCATCCAGCTTCTCGCCCGTCCCTGCGAACTTGATCGGCTTGCCGGTGACATGTCGCATCGACAGCGCAGCACCGCCGCGCGCATCGCCATCCATCCGGGTCAGGATCACCCCGGTCAGCGGCACTTCGTCGGTGAAACTCTTGGCGACATTGACCGCGTCCTGCCCGGTCAGGCTGTCGACCACCAGCAGCACTTCGGTCGGCGTAGCGGTGGCGGACACCGCCTTCATCTCAGCCATCAACGCTTCATCGACATGCAGACGGCCTGCGGTGTCGAGCAGCAGCACGTCGCTGGCCTGCAAGCGCGCCGCCTCCATCGCGCGGCGGGCGATATCGACCGGCTGCTGCCCTGCGACGATCGGCAGGGTGGCGCAATCGATCTGTTCGCCCAAGACCGCCAATTGTTCCTGCGCCGCCGGACGATTGACGTCGAGCGACGCCATCATGGCTTTCTTGCCATGTTTCTCACGTATGAATTTGGCGAGTTTCGCGGTGGAAGTGGTCTTACCCGAACCCTGCAGGCCGACCATCATGATGACGACCGGCGGCTTGGCGTCGAGTGTCAGACCAACGGTTTCGTCGCCGCCGAGCATTTCAACCAATTCGTCGCTGACGATCTTGATGACCTGCTGACCGGGCGTGACCGATTTCAGAACATCGGCGCCGATCGCCTTCTCGGTAACCGCGTCGATGAACCGGCGCACCACAGGCAGAGCCACATCCGCTTCGAGCAGCGCGATCCGCACTTCGCGCATGGCATCGCGCACATCCTGTTCGCGCAACGCCCCACGGCCGCGCAGGCCGTCGAACACCCCGGTAAGCCGATCGGACAGACTATCGAACATACGCAGCTACTCCTTCGGTCATGGGTCTGCGAAACATAGGAGCCACAACCGCAAATGCCAAAAACGCCGGCGAACGAAACCTCGTTGGCCAGCGCGCGAATTTCATGCGAAACCCGACTTTATCAGTTCTCAACTACGAAACGCCGGACTGGATTGCCGCGTCGCTCCGCTCCTCGCAATGACGAGGTGATGTTCCATTTTACCGGGTTTTGCTTTTGTACGCAGGCGAAAATTGTGCTTTGCGAGAACCGGCGCGAAGCGGACATTCAGTCCGTGAGCACCGGAAGCGCAGCAAAGCGCGATTTGAAGCCCGTCCAGAAGCAAAAGACGGTGAAATGGTGGAGCCTAGCGGGATCGAACCGCTGACCTCAACACTGCCAGTGTTGCGCTCTCCCAGCTGAGCTAAGGCCCCGAAATTCTAGCGCCCTCTAAAAACAAACCGTCTCAAGGGCAAGGGTATTTATTGGTTTAGCCTCAAGAGCCGGCACTCGCGTACGCTCGCTCAGGCTTCCGCCCTAGCCGGGCAACGGGCAATCGCTCTTGCGGTTCGCCGTTCGCGAACCGAACCAAGACATATATCAAGGGTCCAGAATGACCCGGACCCAGCGGGTCCGCAAGGCCGACCGGCCGCCCGAGTTAAGACGAGGACGCAAGCGGGGCGGATGCACCGCGCCCGCAGGGACTTAAAACAAAATCAACTTTCAGGCTCTTCGTCGTCGCCTTTGCCTTTCGATACGGCCATGTCTTCATTGTCGTCGCCCAGATCGA
>JBAUIN010000347.1:0-6980 GCA_049682975.1 Pontixanthobacter sp.
GTGATCGGTTTTTCGGAGAACTTACGAATGGAGATCGCCGTGCCTTTGAGCGACAGCGGCGGCACGATCACGTTGACACGCGACCCGTCCTTTAAACGAGCATCGGCCAGCGGCGTAGTCTGGTCGACACGGCGGCCGACCTGGTTCACGATGCGCTGGGCGATCTGGAACAGATGTTGTTCGTCGCGGAACTGGATGGGCGCAATGACCAGCTTGCCGCCTTTTTCGATATAGGTCTGCTGCGGGCCGTTCACCATGATGTCGGTAACGTCGGGATCGCCGAGCAATTCCTCCAAGGGACCGAAGCCGAGCAGTTCGTCGATCAGCACCTTTTCCAGCGCGAATTGCTCGCGGCGGTTCAGCGTGACTTTCAGTTCGGCCAGAACCTCCATGATGATCGGGCGGAATTCTTCCGACAGTTCTTCCTTGGACAGGGTCGCAGCCGCTTCGGGATCGACGCGTTCCAATAGGCGCGGAAGCACCTGTTCCTTGATCTTGTGGACGCTGGCTTCGAACCCGCCGACTTCCGACTGGCTGGGCATGACCGCGTTGGATCGGTCGGCAAGCCGCGACATCGCATCGCCCTTGTCGGGGGCGGTGGAGGGGGGCGGGGCAGCACTGTCTTCGGTCGGTAAGGGCGGGAATTGTTCACCGCCGGAGGAAGGCGCCGGCTCTTCTTTCGCAGGCGCCTTACCATCGCCGCCCTTCATCGGACGGGCGACACCGAAGGACGGACGTGCGCCGGGCTTCATCCCGCCCGGTCCGTTCTTTCGTCCAAAAGCGCTCATTCGGCGTTCTCCAAGGAGGCGGCGCTGAGCCGCGAATTAACGTTAGCGGCTGTTGCCCGATCATGGACAAGCATGCCTCAATGGAGATGGTGAATATGTTGGAAACCTTATTATTCTCTAAACATCGCGGCGCGGTAAGCTCTCTGTCGTCGCTGGAGGCTGGCAGGCAATTCCCGTAACCACATCGTGCCATGCAACCGCGCCGGTTCGTGCGAACACCATGAAGTCATTGATTGCATAGTCCGACTTGTTAGAGCGCAACGCAATTGGGATTTGTACAGGAACGGCAGCGCATGTGTGGAATTATCGGGATCGTCAGCAATACGGACGTATCGGACCGGTTGGTCGATGGGCTCAGACGTATGGAATATCGCGGATATGACAGCGCAGGGATCTGCACTATCCACAATGGCGATCTGGTACGGCGGCGCGCGCAGGGCAAGCTGGTCAATCTCGTTGCAGAGTTGAAAGAGAACCCGGCACAAGGCGACATCGGCATCGCGCACACCCGCTGGGCTACCCATGGCGCACCCACCACGCATAATGCGCACCCACATGCGACCGACCACGTCGCGCTGGTTCACAACGGAATAATCGAGAACTTCAAACCCTTGCGCGACGAATTGCGCGCGAAGGGCCGGACGATGGAAAGCGACACCGACAGCGAAGTCGTGGCGCATCTGATTTCCGAACAGGTCGAGGGTGGCGCTACGCCGGAACAGGCGGTTCAAACGGTGCTGCCGACTTTGCGCGGAGCATTCGCGCTGGCCATCGCATTCCGGTCCAATCCCGACATGCTGATCGGCGCGCGGCTCGGTTCCCCGCTGGTGGTCGGATATGGCGATGGCGAGATGTTCCTGGGATCCGATGCTTTGGCCCTGGCACCGCTGACACAGCGGATCGCCTATCTCGAAGAAGGCGACAGGGTGGTGATCGAGCGTGACAAGGCGACGATCTACGATGCGAAAAACAACGTGGTCGAACGCCCGATCACCACTTCCGGCGCGTCGGCCGCCGCGGTCGAGAAGGGCAATTATCGCCATTACATGCAGAAAGAGATCTTCGAACAGCCCACCGTGGTCGCGCAAACATTGGGATCGTATATTCACCGTGCGGACGAGAAGGTCGCACTGCCACAGATCGATTTCGACCTGTCCGAAATACGCCGTATCACGATCGTCGCCTGCGGGACGTCGTTCTATGCCGGGATGGTCGCGAAATACTGGTTCGAACATTTCGCCCGCGTGCCAGTCGATCTCGATGTCGCCAGCGAGTTTCGATATCGCGAACCGGTGCTGGAGGATGGCGGTCTGGCGTTGTTCATTTCGCAATCGGGCGAAACCGCCGATACGCTCGCAGCCCTGCGGCATTGCAAAGATGCGGGGCAGACGATCGCAGTCGTCGTCAATGTCCCGACCAGTTCGATGGCGCGTGAGGCCGATTTGCTGTTGCCGACCCATGCTGGCCCGGAAATCGGCGTTGCCTCCACCAAGGCATTTTCTTGCCAATTGGCAGTGCTGGCCGCGGTGGCGGCGCATCTGGCGGTTCGGAAGGGCCGTATGAGCCGCGAGGAAGAACGCAATGTGGTCGGTCATTTGCTCGAAGCGCCGGCTGCTTTGAACGCGGCGCTGGCCCACGATAACGACATTGCCGAAATGGCACCATTGATCGCTCCGGCGCGCGATGTGCTGTATCTAGGCCGCGGCCCGGACTATCCGCTGGCATTGGAAGGCGCGCTGAAACTGAAGGAAATCAGTTATATTCATGCCGAAGGTTATGCATCCGGCGAAATGAAGCACGGACCCATCGCTCTGATCGACGAGGATGTGCCGGTCATCGTTCTCGCCCCCTCCGGCCCCCTGTTCGAAAAGACGGTGTCGAATATGCAGGAAGTGCGCGCGCGTGGCGGGCAGATCGTGCTGATATCGGATGCGGACGGCTTGGCCGAAGCGGGGGAGGGGTGCCTCGCGACCATCGAAATGCCCAAAGTGCATCCGCTGATTGCGCCACTGGTCTATGCCGTGCCGGTTCAATTGCTGGCCTATCACGTCGCCTGCGTGAAAGGCACCGATGTCGACCAACCGCGCAATCTGGCGAAATCGGTCACGGTGGAGTAAGGGGCGGGCGTACCTGCCAATCCCCTAATCATCGGATAATTAAGACAAATGCGTTGAACTGACACCACTGGTTTACCCGGTAATAACCTTTGCCGCTTACCTGCATCAGTGTGACGACGACGCCATCCGATTTCCCGGCTTTGCCCGACCGGCTGCCCGCGCTTGCGGTGCTGGGACTGACCAATCCCGGCGAGGAGGATTGGGCGCGGATACGTGGGCTGCAATATGCGAAGCTGGCCGAGAATATTCCGCAGCGTCTGGCCGCGCATAGTGCCGGCGCGGCCTTGTCCATCTGGATCTACTTCGGGACGGTGCCCGCAACCGCGCTTGCCGCCTGGGTACTCGCTTTGTTCGGCGTGCTGTATTACGGGGTCCGCTCCGACCGTAGCTTGGGCGATGCGCATTCGCGGCGGCTTTCGCGGGACGAATTCGCGCAACATTGGATCGCCACCATTCTCGTCAGCGTGGTGTGGTGCGTGCCGATTGTGCTGTTTGCAGGGCATGGTTCCACGCTCGACATGCTTGCGCTGTGGGCCATCGTATCGACGTTGATCGTGGGGTCGACCTTGTTGGTCGCCGCGGCACCTTTGGGTTCCATCCTTATGGCGACCATTACCGGCGCGGCTGCTGCAATTGCATCGATCGTCGCCGGACAGCTCGCAATTCCGATCATCATCGCTCTATTCGTCGCCGTGGCGATCTACGGGACGCTGCAAAACGCGCGCACATATATGACCGCACAAATCGCCGAAGCCGGCATGACGGAGAAGGGCGAGGTCGTGTCGCTGTTGCTGCGCGAATTCGAAGAGAACCAGGCCGATTGGCTGTGGCAGATCGACACGAACCGCCGTATCCGGTCCGTCTCGCCGCGGTTTTCTTTTGCTCTGGGCCAGGAACCCGAAACGCTGGAAGGCGAACCGTTCCTGCGCGCTATTGCAGGTGCCGACTGGGAAACCGGACAGTTCGCGCCGAGCCTGCACGATCTCGCCGAGCGGTTGAAGCGTCGCGAAAGTTTTTCCAATCTGATCGTTAAGGTCGTGATCGACGGGCAGCATCGATGGTGGGAGCTTTCGGGTACACCGATATTGGACGATCGCGGGCGCTATACCGGCTTTCGCGGGGTTGGATCGGATGTGACCGAACAACGCGAATCGAGCGAGAAGATCGCCTACCTTGCCCGGTACGATACGCTTACCGGATTGCCCAACCGCCTGATGCTGACAGAGGCGCTTCGCGATGCGTTGCAATATGCGGAACAATGGCGAACGCGCTGCGCGTTTCTGATGCTGGATCTCGACCGGTTCAAGGCGGTCAATGATTCGCTCGGCCATTTGGTCGGTGACAAGCTGTTGGCGAAAGTGTCGGGGCGACTGACCGAATTGATGAACGAAAACACATCATGCGGGCGGCTGGGCGGGGATGAATTCGCCGTCGTCATTCGCGATGCAAGCGACCGCAAGCAGGTGGAAGCGTTGGCGCGCAAGATTATCGCCCGACTGTCGCAGCCCTACGATGTCGATCACCATACGCTCTATGTCGGTGCCAGCGTCGGTACCGCGCTGGGCCCGCGCGACGGCAGCACGGTCGAAGAACTGATGCGCAATGCCGATCTGGCACTGTATCAGGCGAAGGACGATGGTGGCGGGGAACATCATGCGTATCAGCCGATCCTGCATGCGCAGGCGGAACAACGCCGTAAGCTGGAGTTCTCCCTTCGCAAAGCGCTGGAGCGCAAGGAATTGTCGCTCAACTATCAACCCGTGGTCGACGCACATGGCGAGCATGTCGTCAGTTTCGAGGCATTGCTGCGGTGGAACAGCGCGGAACATGGGTTCGTCGGACCGGACAAGTTCATTCCGATGGCGGAAGATACGCGTCTGATCATCCCGATCGGTAATTGGGTCTTGCAGGAGGCTTGCCGCGAAGCACTTAATTGGCCGTCCGACGTCCGGATCGCGGTAAACGTATCGGGCGAACAGCTGATCGAACCGGATTTCGTGACGAACGTCGTGAACGCCCTGTCGCAAAGCGGACTGCCTGCGCAGCGGCTGGAAATCGAAGTGACCGAGAGCATCTTTTTGCGCGATGCGAACACGGCGCGTGCTGCGTTGGAACGGGTTATGGCGCTGGGTTGCTCCGTCGCGCTCGACGATTTCGGCACCGGCTATTCCTCGCTCGGCTATATCCGTAATCTGAGTTTTTCGACGATCAAGGTCGATCGCAGCTTCGTACAGGGCGCGGCGCAGGACAGCCCGGAGAGCCTAGCGATCATCCGCGCTGTCGTGGCCATGGCCGACAGCTTGCAAATGAGTACCACGGCAGAAGGCGTGGAAAATGCCGAAGAGGCGGAAATGATCCGCAATCTGGGCTGCACGAAGATACAGGGATATCATTTCGGACGACCGATGCCAGCAGAGGAGGCGCGCGGCCTATTTGACAATCGTCAGCGTTTGCGGGCTTAGGCCAGCCCCGGTCATTTACGCGTTCTGCAAAGCTCCGATGACGCTTTCGAACAGGGCACGCCCATCGCTACCGCCATGTGCATCTTCGATCGCGCGTTCGGGATGCGGCATCATGCCCAGCACATTGCCAGTTTCGTTCAGAATACCCGCAATATCGTCGGCCGACCCGTTGACATTGTCGGTATATCGAAAGGCTACCCGGCCATCACCTTCCAGACGGTGCAGCGTATCGCCATCCGCGAAATAATTGCCATCGTGATGCGCCACGGGAATGTCGACCAGCGTATCGGCGTCGTAATGCCGGGTGAAGATCGTATTCGTATTCTCGACTTTGAGACGCGCGGTTCGGCAGACGAAATTCTGCCGGGAATTGCGCATGAGAGCCCCGGGAAGCAGGCCGCTTTCGGTCAACACCTGAAATCCGTTACAGACGCCTAGCACGGGAACGCCGGCACCCGCCGCAGCGGCGACCGCGCGCATGATAGGACTGCGTGCCGCCATCGCACCCGACCGCAAATAATCGCCATAGGAAAAGCCGCCGGGCACCGCGATAAAGTCGAGCCGATCGGGCAATTGCGCATCACCATGCCACACCCGAAACGGCGCTTGTCCCGATACGCGTTCCAACGCCACCGCCATATCGCGATCGCAATTCGATCCGGGAAATGTAACGACGGCAGATCGAAACGCCATCAGGAAGGCACCGCCGCTTTTTCGATTCGTTCGATCCGGTAATTTTCGATTACCATGTTGGCCAGAAGCGTTCGGCACATTTCATCCAGCCGATCGTCCGTCACGTCATCATCCACGTCCAGTTCCAGCATCTTACCGACGCGCACATCGTTCACGCCGTCAAACCCAAGCGATTCCAGCTTGTGATGTACCGCGCGTCCTTGCGAATCGAGAACGCCGGGTTTCAGCGAGACAAATATCCGGACTTTCATCGGCGCGGTCCTGTGAACTTCGAAATAATGTTGGATGACGGTGTTCCTATGCCGCTCGATACTTTGCCGGGCAAGCCCATCAATCCGGCAGTTTCAACAAATCCGCAGGCAGACAGGGTACGTTTGCACCCGTCCAATCCATTTCATATGTTGCAGGAACCGGCTTCAACGCTCCCCATCCCTCAAATGTATGGTTCGGATTATACCGAAGGTTGGCCTTCGAATTATCGAACCCATCCAGCCGGCCATTATCACGTTCAGCCTGTTCCACGGAAATCTCCGGCGTATCCACGCGCGATCCACGAACCATGCGAAGGGTGCCGTCGTCGCGCCGCTCCATCATGCGATAGTAAACGCGCCCGAACAATTTGGTGTCGTATGTCCTGTTGAAGCCCCAATTCTCGGTGTCGGTATCGTTAGGGAACCTGACGGTCGTGGCGTAGCAGCTATATGCCGGTTCGGAATAATAAGGTGCGGTCTGGTCCTGATCGCTGGACCGTCGGCGGGCATGGGGCGGACTGAATCCGCCGCCCGGCAGGCTGAGAGAGCGCCGGCCATCGCCATCATCGTCCCAGTCTACATCGGCGGTGCCTTCTATCTCCAATATGCTCGCGCGCGTTTCCTTGTCGTATCTGTAGGAAACGCTGTCGACCGTTTGCCATTCCGATT
>JBAUIN010000348.1:0-4008 GCA_049682975.1 Pontixanthobacter sp.
GCCGATACATTGAGCGGCACGACCACGGTCTACCCCAGATCGGACGGACCGGCTGCAGGGTGGTCCTTCCCCGGATGGTATCGTACGATCCGCGTTGCCCCGGATGGGCAATCCGCCCTCGCTTTTACCGATGACGCACCCTTATCCAGTTCGGACGAACGCAAGACACCGATCTTCATCCATGCACGCGCCGATGGGACGACCGCAATGATAACGATCGGCGATCTTGCTTCGCGAAATATGCCGGTCACCGCCTCGCATTACCTCGCTTTCTCCGACCTTAGCGAAACGGATGCCGGCTGGCTCGTGCGTTTGCCCGATGGCGGCGGGCGGATCGTCGCGTGGGCAGATGGTGCGATCGATTACAACCCATCACCCCGCACATTGTATCGACCCGGCAGGCAAGGGTTCGAACACTACATCGCGGCCGCCCGCACACAGCTGGAGCGGTCGCAATGCGTTACGTACCGCATTCTTTATGACGGTGCGGTTTCCCGCAGTTGGAGATCGCATCCTATCTACGGTTCTTTCATCGGCCCTGTGTATCCCATACCGCGCTTGCCCGACACATATATGGACGGATGTGTTTACGCCACGCCGGACAACCAGATCGATGTCATCACGATCCATCATCGCGACGACGGCCCCGGCCAGGCGTTGGATCCCGAGTACGACACGCCGTATTTCGAAGCGAACGGCCCCCTTTACGGTATCGTACCGATCGATGCCTCCGCATCGGCTGATAATGCAAATGTCGAAAACGACGGCCGCGCTATCACAATGATCGTCAATCGATCGCCGGGCGTAGGGTCCAAAGAAGTCGTGTTCGACAGGTTCTGGAACAGTCCGATAACCGATCCTCATGGCGAGAAAGGACACGGCGTTGCCGTTTGGCGGACATTGCAATTGTCCTCCCCCGCATTCGGTTCGCAGGAACTGGCCGCAATGCTTGAAACCTTGGATGAACAATGGGCAAGCGATGCGAAGATTTGGGACGGCACACGTAAACGAAACGTCTTTACCGAGCAGTCCGACGGCGTTGGTTATTGGGAACAAGTCACATCGCACAACGCACCTATGATCGTTATGGCTTATCGCAACGGTACTGACGTCACCGGCCGAATTTTTCGATGGAACAGCGATGCGCCTTATACATGCTATTCCGGCACGCTAACCTCAGACGGTCGCGTCGTTATCGGTCGCGAACGGACGATTTCGCCCCTCGATAAAAATGCCAACGCCGAAATCGTTCGCAATGCGACTATCGATCTGAACAGCTTCGGCCCCATGCGCCTGCCACCAGCCGTCAAAGTCGCGGAGATTGAGAGATTGGCGCCGCACGAAAGTGTAGTTGCAAACTGTCGCATGGCGTTGAAGATGGCACCTTTATGATGGCTTACAAGCCGATCTAGATGCACAAACAGACCTTTATACGGCGAATGACTATCCGGCGATAAGGCGCTGTTTTAAAAATTGTATCTCAGCCCCGCATTGAAGCGCGGGTCTTTGTTATCAGTATCATATCGGGGACCGGTCAACGGCACGGCAATCTCGATATTCATGTCCAGATCGCGGGTAATTCGGGTGCGCACGCCCCCGCCTGCGGATGCGAGCGAACCGCCGCCGCGCCCATCGGCTAAATTACCGACCACACCGCCATCGCCGAAAATATAGAGTTCCGCATTGCGTATGCCCCCAAACGGGTCGACCCAATCATATTGCAGTTCGGCGTAACCCATGATGCCTTCGTCGCCTGCACGCTCGCTGAAATTGTATCCGCGAAGGAAGCGCGTCCCGCCAAGGCCGATATCCTCAGTCGCCAACAAAGGAGCCGTCGATAGTTGGCCCCGCCCGCCAATCTCGAGATCGAAATCGCCGAACAGATCGCGCCGCCATTCGGCCCAGCCGGACAAAGTGCTGAAACCGGCCGGCGCATCGCCGCGAGAGGCCAGCGGATCGCCTTCCTGTGTCGCGCCGAACACATCCAATCCTTGAGAGAATGTGAGCTTCCCGCGCATTCTGCCGCCCGCAAGCTGAGCAATCGAATACAGGCTCGCACGCAATACCGTAAGGCGGTCATGTCGTGCCAAACGCCCCTCACGATCCTGTCGCAGATCGCGGATCTCCGCCGATCCTTGCAACCACACACTGGCATCGCGACTGCGTAGAACCGGATGGCTTACCTCAAGCTCAACCCGCCATGATTCGCCGAAGATATCGCGATCGGCCAGATAGGCGCCCGGCTCGGTCGCGGAGTAGGAGCCGCTTAGCGCCACCTCCGTACCGCCACTTGACACAATCGATGCATAACGTGCGCTAACATATTGGAGTTCTTCGGGTTCCAAGGGAGTGGTCACAGCGGTGACATCCAGTTCGTCGAACGGCGTCAATAGACCGTTCGCATCGAAATCGATCCGTGCGCGCAGCGGACCGATGGGCTGCGAACCGTCATTCTCCAGTTCGACGGCGCCCGAATAGCGCGAGCGTGACGTTTCCACGATCAACACGCCCTTGTCGCCTTCACGTTCAAAGCGAGACCGGCGGACATAGACCCCCGATACATCATCCGCGAGCAGCACTTGCCGTTCGACCATCGCCAATGTCGGGGGGCCACCATCCAGCAGCGGCTGCAACTGCGCCCGGATCGCCCGATCATCATCACCGATGATCCGGATTTCGTCGATCTGCCCTTCGTCGAGATCGATCCGCAACACGCCCGTATTAAGCGATTGGGGCCGGATCGTGGCCGTTGCAAACACATATCCGCGCTCCCGGACGCGCGATACGATGCGGTCGATCAGTGCGTTCAGTTCGACGCTGGTGTTGGTTCTAGCGCTGTAGTCGCCGATAATGTCGACGAAATCGCCGGGACGCATGATTTCGGCACCATCGATGACGATCGCGCCAATAGCGTAGCGATTGCCCGATAGCGTTTCCGTAGGACCGACTTCCGCGGTTAGGGTAACAGGATCGCCTACATCGTCCGGCAAGAGCTCATCGGCGCGTTCTTCCTCTTGCGTTGGATCGGTCCGGTCGAGAACCTCTTGCGCTTCGATGGGATTCGCCAGCGCCATGCCTAAAAAGGCCGAGCATGCGATAATTAACGGACGACCCATCATATATACATAATTCCCTGAACAATTACGGGCGATCATGCGGTCGAGCAGTTAATAATCCCTAAACTAAACATAATTTTAACCACGAAAAGTATCAAAGATACATGAACTTGTCCGTATCGAGGGTCCAAAGGAGTACTTCGATGCGTGGCCTACCGGTAAAAATACTTTCTCCTGCAATTCTGCTGTTGTGCAGCACCAGTGCCTATGCGCAAACCGCGCCCTGGACGGTGAGCGAAGCATCCGGCCAAGTCGTCGTTCGCGACGCCGCCGGCGAACGGTCCGCGCGGCGGGGCGTCCAAATTGCTCCGGGGGGGATGATACAAGCCGGCAGGAACGGGTCCGCCGTAATCGTGCGCAATAAGGAATTCGTGACCATTCGTCCAAACACGCGCATTCGCATCGCAAGCGAGGAAAAATCGCGGTCCGTTATCCAAGTGCTACAGGATTGGGGCAGCGCGGTATTCAATGTGGGCAAGCAGAAAGACCCGCATTTCGGCGTCGAAACGCCATATCTCGCTGCGGTGGTGAAAGGCACGACCTTCTCCGTCACGGTGGCTGCGGAAGGCGCATCGATGCAGGTCATCGAAGGCGCGGTGGAGGTTGCGACCAGCGATGGTGAAGCGCGCGATCTAGTAAGTCCGGGCGAGGTTGCGATGATTGCCGCCGATGATCGCTTCCGCCTGACCGTCGAAGGCGGCGACACGCGCATTGTGGATTCGCCCAACCGGACAACCGCGAACGAGGTCACCGTCCCAACCCCGACGGCTTCGGCAGTAACCATTACGGGAGAAGCGGCTGTTGCATCTTATAATCAGGGAACGCAAGCCACCTTCATCACAACTGCGATCGGCAGTTCTGCCACGGATTTAGGCGAAGTGTCGGGTGGATT
>JBAUIN010000349.1:0-5449 GCA_049682975.1 Pontixanthobacter sp.
TCGCCATCGCGCCGTTCGCGTTCGCCGACCAGATTGATGACCGCTGCCGCCGTTTCCTCGATTGAGCGGCGCGTGACATCGATTACGGGCCAGCCATTGTCGGCAAACATACGCCGCGCGAATTTAACCTCGCCGCGTACACGATCGTCATCGACATAGGACGTTTCGGTCTGTTCGTTCAGGCTGAGCAGGCGGTTTCGACGGATCTGTACCAACCGTTCGGGTGCCGTCGTCAGTCCGACCACGAGGGGGTGTTGAAGATTGAACAGCTTGTCGGGCGGGGGGCTTTCGACCACCAATGGAATATTCGCAGTCTTGTACCCGCGATTGGCGAGGTAAATGCTGGTAGGGGTTTTCGACGATCGCGACACGCCCGCAAGTACGATGTCCGCCTCTTCCCAGTTTTCCCAATTCACCCCGTCATCATGCGCGATCGTAAAATGAATGGCGTCCACGCGTTTGAAATATGCTTCGTCCATCACGTGCTGGCGACCGGGTCGGGTCAGCGCGACCTGCCCCAATTGTTCCTCCAGCGCGGCAGTAATTTCGTCGAGAGCGGGAATGGCCCGCAAACCCAGTTGCCGGCAATGATCTTCCAGCCGCTCACGGGTTTCCGGATTGACCAGCGTGAACAGAACCATACCGGGATTTGCCGCCAATTCGGGGACGATTCGATCGAGATGCTGTTTGGAACGCACCATCGGCCAGAAGTGCCGGACGATGTCGGCATCTTCGAATTGCGCCAGCCCCGCTTTGGCCAGCATTTCCAGCGTTTCGCCGGTGGAATCCGACAGGAGATGCAGATGAAGACGCGTCATATTCGGGCAATATACCTGTGTGTAACGGGGTGTGGACAGTTCCGGGCATAAACCATGGGACGAAACGGACGACAAGTTCGCGACCCTTTTCCATGCCCGATGCCGGTTAACAGACCGCGCATTTCTGGACAGAACGCCCGCGTTCTTCACACGTGTCTGTCAGTGGGTATAACAATGACTCGACTCACGAACGAAGCGGAGTCGCATTCCCGCTTCGTCCTGTTCATCATGGGACAAATCGGGCAGGAACACATCGTCCCCGAAATCCACAGGGCCAACTATCTCCATCAATCTATCTATAATATTATATTTATTTGGTAAGGACGCCTGAATGCCTGGTCTTCTTCTCGACACGTTGCGCGCAAAACGCGGAGCACGCGCGCCCGTCTGGCTCATGCGACAGGCGGGCCGTTATCTTCCCGAATATCGCGAATTGCGAGCGGAGAAAGGCGGATTTCTGGAATTGGTTTACGATACGCCGGCTGCCACAGAAGTCACATTGCAACCGATCCGGCGGTTCGGGTTCGACGGTGCCATCCTTTTTTCCGATATTCTGATCATACCCTATGCGATGGGTCAGGATCTGACATTCGTGAAGGGGGAGGGCCCACGTCTGTCGCCCCCACTCGTAGATCATACGCTGAAGGCGCTGGAAGGGGTCCCACAGCGTCTTTTACCGATTTATAATACCGTGGCGGCGGTCAAAGCAGCTTTGGGCCTCGAAACGACCTTGCTGGGCTTTGCGGGATCACCCTGGACGGTCGCGACTTACATGGTTGCGGGAGAAGGCAGCCGCGATCAGCACGACACGCGGGCTATGGCCTATCGCGATCCGCAGGCGTTTGCAGCCATCATCGACGCAATTACGAGCATGACGGTCGAATATCTCGCCGGGCAGGTGGATGCTGGAGCGGAGGCGGTGCAACTGTTCGACAGTTGGGCCGGATCACTCGCGCCCATTGAGTTCGAGCGCTGGGTCATTGCGCCGAACGCTGCAATCGTGCGGGCATTGCGTGATCGCTACCCTGATCTGCCGATCATCGGTTTTCCCAAGGGCGCGGGTGAAAAATTGCCGGCCTATATGCGCGAAACCGAAGTTTCTGCGGCGGGGCTCGACGAAACCGTCGATCCGGTCTGGGCCGACAAAGTTTTGCCAGCGGGTTTGCCCATTCAGGGGAACCTCGACCCTTTGCTGCTTCTGTCCGGCGGAGAGGCACTGGACAATGCAGTCGATCGAATCTTGGCCGCCTTCGCCGATCGACCACATGTGTTCAATTTGGGACACGGCATCGGCCAGCATACACCGATCGCGCATGTCGAACGTCTGCTGGCGAAACTGCGCGGGCCCAACTGAAACTCTATGGGTGACGCGCGACATGCAGGTGCGTAAGATCGATGGATTATGCAGGAATTACTCGCACCGCTTTATCTTTGGCTGAAAGCCGGGCATATCATCTTCGTTATCTTCTGGATGGCGGGCCTCTTCATGTTGCCGCGTTTCTTCGTGTACCATCAGGAAAGCGCAGTCGGATCGGATGAGGATTCCGCCTGGATTGAGCGCGAGGCTCGATTGCGCAAGATCATTCTGACGCCCGCCATTGTGATCGTGTGGTTGCTGGGATTGGCGCTGATGTCCGCCAGCGGTGCGCATACGCAAGGCTGGTTTCACGCCAAACTTCTGTTCGTCCTGTTGCTGTCGGGTTATCATGGATGGATGGCCGCTTATTCCAAAAAACTGGCGCGAGGCGAACGGTCGCTGGAAGGCAAAACGCTGCGTCTGTTGAACGAAGTGCCGGGTGTGGCCACCGCGATCATCGTGGTGTTGGCGATCGTCAAACCTTTTTGATGCCAACGCGATTGACTGGGTTCCGGCGCGGTTCTAATTGAGCCGCAATTCCGGTCAGGAAACGCAATTCGATGTGTTCCCGGTCTGCTTTCTCCAAGCCCGATAGACTGCCGCACCGCAAATTCCAAATCCCCGCCAGGGGTTCGACGAGTATATCCTATGCATTTGAAAGACTTAAAACTAACCGCGCCGGCCGATCTGGTCAGCAAGGCCGAGGAACTCGGTGTCGAAGGTGCCAGCACTATGCGCCGTCAGGACCTGATGTTCTGCATTCTGCGCGAGCTGGCGGAAGATGAAGATTACGACGAAAAGATCATGGGCATCGGCACGATCGAGGTCCTGCAGGATGGTTTCGGATTTCTTCGATCGCCCGAAGCCAACTATCTGGCCGGTCCGGACGATATTTACGTTTCCCCCAATCAAGTGCGTAAGATGGGCCTGCGCACCGGCGACACGGTGGAAGGCGAAATTCGCGCACCGCAGGAGGGCGAACGCTATTTCGCGCTGACTAAGCTGACCAGCGTGAATTTCGAAGACCCCGAACAGGTTCGCATGCGAACCAATTTCGACAATCTGACGCCGCTTTACCCGGAGGAAAAGCTGTCGCTCGACACGCTCGACCCCACGGTGAAAGACAAATCCGCACGCGTAATCGACATCATCTCCCCTCAGGGCAAAGGCCAGCGCGCGCTGATCGTCGCGCCGCCGCGGACGGGTAAAACGGTTCTGCTGCAGAATATCGCTAAGGCCATCACCGACAATCATCCCGAAGTGTTCCTGTTGGTCCTATTGGTCGATGAACGGCCGGAGGAAGTCACCGACATGCAGCGCAGCGTGAACGGTGAGGTGATTTCGTCCACATTCGACGAACCGGCGCAGCGCCATGTTCAGGTGGCCGAAATGGTGATCGAAAAGGCGAAACGGCTGGTCGAGCATAAGCGCGATGTCGTGATCCTGCTGGATTCGATCACGCGGCTAGGTCGCGCTTACAACACTGTCGTACCATCATCGGGCAAGGTTCTGACCGGCGGCGTCGATGCGAACGCATTGCAGCGGCCCAAACGCTTCTTCGGCGCGGCGCGTAACATCGAGGAAGGCGGATCGCTTTCCATCATCGCGACCGCATTGATCGACACTGGAAGCCGGATGGACGAGGTGATTTTTGAAGAATTCAAGGGCACCGGCAACAGCGAAATCGTGCTCGATCGCAAGGTCGCCGATAAGCGTATCTTCCCGGCACTGGATGTCGGCAAGTCCGGTACGCGTAAGGAAGAATTGCTGGTCGAGAAGGACAAGCTCAGCAAAATGTGGGTGCTGCGCCGTATTCTCATGCAGATGGGCACGATCGACGCGATGGAATTCCTGCTCGACAAGATGAAGGATTCCAAAACGAACGAGGATTTCTTCGACACGATGAACCAGTAAGGACTGCTGCCGTATCGGGCGAAAGAGGGGCTATCGATGCAACGATTGATCTATACCAGCACGGCGGAGCCGGACACTGGAACGGCGGATGTATTCGACATCATCGCCACGTCGGCGCGCAAAAACCCGGCGCGCGAAATTACCGGTTTTCTCATTCATAATAGGGGACGGTTCTTGCAACTGATCGAGGGGCCCGAAACGTCGATTGACGCGCTGATGAGCGATCTCGAACGCGATCCGCGCCACAATACAATCCGTACGCTCGATCGGATTGCTGCCGATGAACGTTGGTTTCCCGATTGGCGGATGAAGCGGCTTATTTCTTTCAACACGCAGCCAGCCACCGAAGAATTACGCGATATCCTGTGTCATAAGGATGGTGGATCGGCTGCCTTGGCACTCATATCCGACTTTATCGATAATTGAGCAAATCTTATTGCGCGCGGCGAAAGCTGTCTGCCCGGGCAAGTTCCCAATGCGTTTTCAAAAGTTTGTTATCGGTACCATTCAACAACTCGTTCGGTTCGACGAATTTATAGATAGCGTCGATCGCATTGGATTTGGCGCCGTTCAGTCTTTCACGCATGTCGCGCGGTTCGATTTCCCATGGGCTTTGCAACCCCATGGCTATCACGATTTCGCGTAGGGAATGCAGCGTCTGATGCTGGAACCTCGCGACACGCGGTCCCTTGTCCTCCACGATCAAGCCCTTTTGCCGCCATGCCTTTTGGGTCGCCACGCCGGTCGGGCATTCGCCGGTATGACACTGCATCGATTGAACGCAGCCCAGCGAAAACATGAACGGGCGCGCAGCGTTGCACCAATCCGCGCCGATCGCGAATGCCTTGGCCATTTGTGCACCCGAATGGATTTTACCGGAAGCACCCAATTTAATGCGATCCTTCAGGCCTGTTCCAACCAGCGCGTTACGAACAAAAATCAGCCCTTCACGCAGCGGCATCCCCACGCTGTTCGACAGTTCCAATGGCGCGGCCCCCGTCCCACCCTCGGCCCCATCGACGGTGATGAAATCGGGTACCAGATCGGTTTCGTGCATGGCCTTCGCGATGGCGAATACTTCATGAGGCTGTCCGACGCATAGTTTGATGCCGATTGGTTTACCGCCACTCATATCGCGCAGTTCGGCAATCCATTCGAGCATTTCGATGGGAGTTGAAAACGTCGAATGGGCGGCAGGTGAATTGCAGTCTTCGCCGATGGGAATACCGCGCGCTTCGGCAATTTCTTCGGTTACTTTCGATCCGGGCAGCACGCCGCCATGACCGGGTTTCGCGCCTTGGCTTAATTTGATCTCGATCATTTTTACCTGGTCGTCGGTCGCATTCTTTATAAAAAGATC
>JBAUIN010000350.1:0-1613 GCA_049682975.1 Pontixanthobacter sp.
CGACCAGCGCGAGGCATTCGAGCAGAACCCCGACCTCATTCCCAACGCGGTTCAGGAATGCATCCGCTATCAAACCCCGCTCGCCCATATGCGGCGTACCGCGTCGGAAGATACCGAACTGTTCGGCAAACAGATTGCGAAGGGCGACAAGCTGATCCTGTGGTATCTCTCCGCCAATCGCGACGAAGAATTGTTCGACGATGCAGAGAAACTCGACATATCGCGCGACAATGCGCGGCGCCATCTGGCATTCGGATACGGCATTCATCGCTGCGTCGGCGCGCGGCTGGCGGAACTGCAATTACGCATCTTATTGGAAGAAATGCACAAACGCCGCATGCGCGTGAATGTCGTGGGTGAAGTGGAGCGGGTGCGCGCCAATTTCGTGCATGGCTTTCGTAAATTGGAAGTCCAAATCACCCAATTTTAGGGCGTGGGGCGTTCAGCCCCGGTTATTCAACTCTGCGCTATGAGCGTGGCATGAACCTTTCAAATCGCCCCGCCCAGCCTGCCGCGACCCGCCGTTCCCTATTGGGATGGTTATCGGCCGGTATCGCTCTGCCCGTTCTAACCGCCTGTGGCAGTGCGCCTGCGGAAGCCCGCAATTTTCGCGTCAAATTAAGTGAAGCGCAGTGGCGCAAGAAACTAACCCGTTCGGAATTTCGCATCCTGCGCGAAGCCGGTACCGAACGTCCGTATAGCTCGCCATTGGATAAGGAAAACCGTGCCGGAACCTTTATCTGCGCAGGGTGCGACAACCGGCTATATTCGTCGAAGACCAAATTCGACAGCGGAACTGGCTGGCCCAGTTTCTGGAAACCCCTGCCCGGCGCAATTACGACGGCGAAGGATTTCAAGATCGGTTATCCACGCACGGAAGTGTTGTGCGCCGATTGTGGCGGCCATCTGGGTCATGTGTTCAACGATGGACCGCAGCCGACCGGCAAACGCTATTGCATGAACGGTGCGGCCATGGATTTCATCAAGGCGTAACCCGCCACACCAAGGATCGTTTGGAGGTTCGACGATCGACAGGTGTTAGCCAATGCGGCGCGTCGCCTCCGGCCAATGGTGCAGCGAACCCGTCAGTATGATCTTTCGCAGAACTTCTTGAATCGGAGTGATTGTCGCACAGCAATACGTAATTAGCATTGTGCTGACGCGCGATCCGCTCGGCCTTGTCGGGCGATACGACGAAGGCCGCGATTACATCTTTCATCGCCGCAGTCGCACGACGATGCGGGACTGCCACAACGGCATGCAATGTTTCCGCCAAAATGCGTGACCCCTGGCTCAAAGGTGCGAGCACCGTACCGCGCGGTAAAGTATTGAGCGTGTTTATCGCCTGCTTCATATCACACATCGGCTTTGCGGACATGGGGGCTGCCTGTGCGGTGGGCGTTGCCTGATTCTTCGCGAACTGCACGGGCGCGCTGGGTAGCAACAATATGACGATCGCCGAAGCGACAGCCAATTTCGCAATGGGATTACCGCTACCTCGCACAGTTTCCAGAAGACGCGCCGTCAACCAAGCCAGCGGAATTGCGGCGGCGATGCAGGCGAAAACCGCCGAATTCCAGACGAACAGCGCCCCGATAATGCCAGCCGTAAGC
>JBAUIN010000351.1:0-2908 GCA_049682975.1 Pontixanthobacter sp.
AAATAATCCTCCAGCGGGGGCGGTTCCATATCGGGGTAGACGCTGGGAAAACCGCCGCCCACATCCACCATGTCGATCACCACGCTGGCATCGGCGATCGCGGCGCGCACCCGCTCCAGCGCCTGGACATAGGCAAACGGCGTCATCGCCTGGCTGCCGACATGGAAGCACACGCCCAGCCAGTCGCAATGCTGTCGCGTGACCTGCAGCAACTGCCCCGCATCGGCCAGATCGACGCCGAATTTCGCCGCCAGCGACAGTTCGGAATATTCGCTCGACACGCGAAGGCGCACGGCGAGGCGCAGATCCTTGGCCGGGTTGCCATCGGCATCGCTGCATGCCGCAACGATCTTTTCCAGTTCCTCGATCGTATCGAGGCTGAAGGTTTTGACGCCGTGCTGGTGATACGCCTCCGCAATCGCGCGGGCGGTTTTGACCGGGTGCATGAAGCACAACGTCGCATCCGGCACCGCCTCGCGCGTCAGGCGAACCTCCGCGATGGAGGCCACGTCGAAATGGGTAATGCCGTTGTCGTACAGGATATGCAGCAGGGCGGGCGACGGGTTGGCCTTCACCGCATACATCGATTTGCCGGGAAATTTATCGACGAAGAAACGCGCGGCGCGTGCGGCAGCGGCGGGGCGGTTGCAGATAACCGGCTCGTCGGGCGCGTGGGCCTGAATTACAGCAGAGGCGTCGGCAAATTGCGTCAAGGCGTCGGGTCCAACTGGCGGCGGAAGCGTGACGCGCCGATATAGGTTTTCGGCGTGAAATCGCAAGGATATTGCGACACAACGCAGTCGCGACGCACTAGCTCAGCCGGTTTCGAAAATCTTCGTAGCCGAAGGTTTTGACGGGCTCCAGCGCGTCGCTTTCGCTGTCCCACAGCCAGATGCTCGGCAGCGGCACCCCGTTGAAACTGTTGGTTTTCACCATCGAATAATGCGCCTGATCGCAAAACGCGATGCGCTGCCCCGGCTGGTTCGGCACCGGCAGGCGGTAATCGCCGATTACGTCGCCCGCGAGGCAGGACGGCCCACCCAAACGCACCAGAGGGTTTGCGCCATCCGCGGCCTCATGCAGCATGGCGGGGCGATAGGGCGCTTCGATCACGTCGGGCATGTGGCAGGTGGCGGAAATGTCGGTGATGGCGAAGGGCACTTCGTTCACCCCCTGATCGAGAAGGGTGCCGACCAGAATGCCCGCATCCAGCGCCACCGCCTCGCCCGGCTCCAGATAGATTTCCGCGCCGGTATCGTCCTTCGCATCGCGCAGAAATTCGATGAGTTCGTCGCGTTCGTAATCGGCGCGCGTGATATGATGGCCGCCGCCCATATTGATCCATTTCAGCTGCCCGAAATACGGCTCGATCGCGTCGAACACCTTATCCCAGCTGCGCGATAACGGCTCGAAACCCTGTTCGCACAGATTGTGGAAATGGATGCCGTCCACGCCCTCCATATGTTCGTCGGTCAGCTGGTCGATCGGAAAGCCGAGGCGCGATCCGGGGCTGGACGGGTCGTAACGCGGCACTTCGCCCGTCGGCACCATCGGATTGATGCGCAGCCCGACATCGAACCCGCCACCCAGACTGCGCGCCTGTTCGAGGATGAGCGCCGCGCGCTCGATCTGCTGCGGGGAATTGAAGATGACATGGTCCGACAATCGGCAGACCTCTTCCAGATCGTCCGGCTTGTAAGCGGCGCAATAGGTGCTGATTTCGCCATCGTAGAACTCGGAAGCCAGCCGCGCTTCGTACAGGCCGGAGGTGCAGGTGCCATCGAGATATTCGCCGATGATCGGCGCGACCGACCACATCGAAAACGCCTTAAGCGCCGACAGCATCTTAATGCCGGCCTCTTCGCGGATATCGGCCAATATCTGGCAGTTCGCGCGCAGTTTTGCCGTGTCCACCACGAAGGCGGGGCTGTCCACGCGATTGAGGTCGAATTGCGCAAATGCGCCCGGATCGCCAGCTTTCGTTTCCATGCCCCGCCCTTACAGAAAGGGCGCGCGGGGGCACACAAAAAACGGCCCCGCGTAACGAACGCAGGGCCGCACATATAAACCAAACTGAGTAGACTTATTTCTTGTCTTTCACCGGGAAGAGGCGCGTACGCATCGTCCCTTCGTAGGAATAACCCTGCGACAAAGCCGTTTCGACGCCGGAATTCCAGTTCGACGCGCCGTAGCCGGTATAGATCGTGGTGGTGTCGATGCCCGACCGGATCGCTTCGTACCGTTCGCCGATCAGATCGGGATTGACCGACACCAGCATGTATTTCTCGTCCTGTGTCGGTGCGATCTGCGCGGAATACATATTCGTGCGGAACATATAGCTGCCCGGTTCGATCAGGCGCGTTTCCGCCCCGTCGCCATCCAGCATCACCATCATGGGCGAAAACAGACGAACGCCTTCCAAAACGGAACCCGTTTCGATGAGCTGCGTCGATCCGTATTCGGGCAGCGCATAGACAAGATACGGCCCCATCACATTGCCGCGCCGCAGACAATTGCCGGCGATCGGGCTGTCGATCGACCAGATATCGCTGCGTTCCTCCCATTCGTCGCTACCCTTTACCGGCGTCAGGCTGATCGCCCGCGTCAGATCGGGCGTGGCCGAGCAATCCGCCCGGTCGTAAGTCAACGTCGGCGGCAGCATCGGCGGCAAGGACTGCGCGCAGGCTGATACCAGTGCGAGCGGAACCAGCGTTGCGAGTGCTTTCCATTCCATGTCGCCCGCCCCCTATCGCATCAGATTGATGGCGGCATCCGCCACCTGACGCAGCGCATCGTCGATACCCGCGGCAAGGCGATCCGGCTGCGTGATCATGTCTTCGCGGTTCTGGAACACATAATCGGGATTGGGCGACAGAGTGACCGTGCCGTCCTGCGGCGCGATCGCGTT
>JBAUIN010000352.1:0-3351 GCA_049682975.1 Pontixanthobacter sp.
GCGGACGGGCGATGCGTTCGATATCTTCGTGCAGGCCGCCGTCGAACGGCGCGAGACGATCAGCGACGGCCAATGGCGCAGCCTCGCCCGCTTCATCGTGTATAAGGATGGCGAGGAGGTGGAGCGGGCCGATATCGAACGGCCGGACACTTTCTACCAAACGACGATGGTCTACACTTTAACCAATGCGAAGGATCAGCCGGTGGTCGTCGATCTGATCCAGGCCGGCCTCGATCAAGGGTGGTGGAGCAGCGATTTTCGTGTCGTGAGCGAAGACATTCCCGGCACGCAGGTCAATACCGATCGGCGTAAATGGATGATTCCCGTCGCCGCGAATGACGAGCGCGAATTTCGCGTGACTTTCGCCACCCGTTTTTAAAGCGATCCGATGCGTCGCCTGACCACCGCGCTCGCACTGGCCCTATCGCTAAGCGGAGCGCCGGGTATGGCGCGCGATGTGGTCACCGCTTCGGACCCATACGACCTTTCCGTTACCGTCTATCGCGACCCCGAACGGTCCGAGGGCGATGAACTGAACGCCGATTTTCCCGGCGGTTTGGCGGTTATCAGTGAGAAACGTCGTGTCACTCTGCCGCCCGGTCGCTCGACGATCCGCTTCGATGGCGTGTCGGAGGGGATGGTCGCGATCAGCGCCATCGTTTCGGGCTTACCCGGCGGCACGATCGAGAAGAACCGCAATGCCGATCTTCTATCTCCCGCGGCGCTCGTCAATGGGATGCTGGGCAACCGGGTCACTATTACGCGAACCGACCCAGCGACCGGGGCGCAGCAATCCGAAGCGGCCACGATCCGCACCCGTGCCGATGGCGGAATGGTGCTGCAAACGGCCGCCGGTTACGAAGCCGTGCGCTGCGCCGGCGTTTATGAAACCCTGACCTTCGACCGTGTTCCCGGCGGTCTTTCCGCACAGCCGGTCTTCACGATCGACACGCAGGACGAACGCGGCGGCACTTATGATATCACGCTCACCTACATCTCATGGGGCTTCGACTGGCAGGCCAATTACGTCGCGACTTTGGGGGACCGGCTTCTAAGCGCCGATGGTGCGACCGATCTGCGTTTGTTGTCCTGGCTGACCGTGGCGAACAATAACGGCCAAAGTTTCCCCAATGCCGAATTGCTGGCAGTGGCCGGGGCAATCAATATCACCAGCGATTTCGAAGACCTTGCCGATCCACCAAGGGGCGGGCCGCTGCGGCTGCGCTGCTATCCGTTGGGCAGTACGAAAACCGGTGTTCCCGTACCTATAGAAAGTGTTTCGCCTC
The DNA here is from genome assembly GCA_049682975.1 of Pontixanthobacter sp. GTDB lineage: Bacteria > Pseudomonadota > Alphaproteobacteria > Sphingomonadales > Sphingomonadaceae > Pontixanthobacter. The sequence continues at coordinate 1,287 of JBAUIN010000352.1, forward strand.
CGCCGGCTCCGCTCGCTGCACCCGCGCCGATGATGATGGAAGCCGATGTAAGCGATACGATTGTGGTAACCGGTGCGCGCCGCATGCGCACCGATCTGGACAGTCCGACCGCCTTGGCCATCGTCGCTGCGGAGGAGCAGCTGGGCGATCTGAAACTCTACCGGGTGCCGGAACGGATGACCGTGGCGGCAAACGGCCTGAAACAAGTCGCCTTCCTCGATCGCGACGATGTGTCCGCGCGGTTCCTCTATGTCGGACGATGCAGCGCGAGCCATACCTTCGATGACATCAAAAATGTGTACGACATGGAGCCGACGGAACTTCAGCTGACGATGAAGAACGAGAAGGCGCGCGGGCTCGGCGTTGCGCTGCCGATGGGCGGTTTGGCCGTATTCGAACCCGGTCCGAACGGTACGCAGCTGATCGGCGATCTCGACATGCGTGATTATGCGAACGGGCAGGATATCGAACTTGGCATCGCCCAAAGCACGCAGGTTTTCGTCGAATGCGCTGCGACGAAACACGAGCCGACCGAAGACAAGCCCCGGCGATGGACCAGAATGCGCGCGCTGGTAAGCAATGCAAACGATGCCCCCGCCGAAATCCGTCTCTTGCTGGGCGAGGCTGGTTATTGGGACGTGCGCTGGCCCAAGGGTGAAACGACCATCAAGGACGGCATGATCCATACGCAGGTCACCGTTCCTGCCAATTCCACGCGCAGCTACAACTGGAAAATTCGCCGTCCGAAGGGCTATTACGAGTAACTGCCGAAATAGTTTTCGTTCTCCTCTTGTTCTTATGGAACAAAGCGCGTACATAATCCAACAGTTGATGAGTGTAACGCCGATCTAGGCAAGCGATGGAGGTCATGTCATGGCAGCAAATCTCAAGCTGGTTGAAGGTAAGGAAAAGAACGTGGACCGTCAGAAGGCACTCGATGCCGCCCTCGCACAGATAGATCGGGCATTCGGCAAAGGCTCGGCGATGAAGCTTGGCTCTCGCGAAGCCATGAATGTCGAAGCGATCTCGACCGGATCGCTCGGCCTGGACATCGCGCTCGGTATCGGCGGCTTGCCGAAAGGGCGCGTTATCGAAGTGTATGGCCCGGAAAGCTCGGGTAAGACGACACTAGCGCTGCATGTGCTGGCTGAAGCGCAAAAGGCCGGCGGAAGCGTCGCATTCGTAGACGCGGAACATGCGCTCGATCCCGTCTACGCCAAGAAATTGGGTGTCGATATCGACGAATTAATAATCTCGCAGCCGGATACGGGCGAGCAAGCGCTCGAAATTACCGACACGCTAGTCCGATCCAACGCGATCGACGTGCTGGTGGTCGACTCGGTGGCGGCTCTGGTCCCGCGTGCGGAGATCGAAGGCGAAATGGGCGACAGTCATGTCGGTCTGCAGGCCCGGCTCATGTCGCAGAGCCTTCGTAAGCTGACGGGTTCGATCAACCGATCCAAATGCATGGTGATTTTCATCAACCAGCTGCGGATGAAGATCGGCGTTATGTATGGTAATCCCGAAACGACGACCGGTGGTAATGCGCTTAAATTCTACGCATCCGTACGGCTCGACATTCGCCGGACCGGTCAGATCAAGGATCGTGACGAAGTCATCGGTAACTCGACCCGAGTGAAAGTCGTCAAGAACAAGGTCGCACCGCCTTTCAAGCAAGTCGAATTCGATATCATGTACGGGAAGGGTATTTCGAAGACCGGCGAAATTCTCGACCTCGGCGTGAAAGCCGGGATCGTCGAGAAATCGGGTTCCTGGTTCTCCTACGATTCGGTTCGGATCGGGCAGGGCCGTGAAAACTCGAAAAACTATCTGGATGAGAATGTCGAGATGCGTGACAAGTTGGAAGCTGCGATCCGCGGCCGCACCGACGAAGTTGCCGAAGAAATGATGGTCGGTCCCGACGCAGAGGCCAGCGAGAAGGACTGATTGCATTTCTTCAAGCGGACGCGAATGCGGGATCGATCCGCGCGTTCGGAAAACCGTGAAACCGGTGCGAAGCCAACAAAGGCTTTGCGCCGGTTTTTCTTTGTAACAATTGTTTACA
>JBAUIN010000353.1:0-3723 GCA_049682975.1 Pontixanthobacter sp.
AAGAAGAATTCAATCCGATGCCGCATCTGCGCGGTACGGTCTCCATGGCGCGTGCGCAATCGGAAGACAGCGCCAACAGCCAGTTCTTCATCACATTTTATCCGCGTTTCTCGCTCGACAAGACATACACCAATTTCGGTCGGGTTATTTCGAACATGGCCGGCGTGGATGCAATCGTACGCGGCGAGCCGCCGGCGAACCCGACCCGTGTGGTCCAGGCGTCCATTGCGGCGGACGATCGCCCCGTTCCCGCGCCGATCATTGAGTCGGTGCCGCAAATCTCGGAACAGGACGATCCGCAGTTGAATGGCGTAACCGCCGATATGCTGAGTGCGCCCGTAAGCGAGTAGACTTTCTTTCGCGCGGCAACCGCCATAAGGGCACGGCATGCGCGTCAGCCTGTTCGATTTCGACCTCCCCCCGGACTGCATTGCCCTGCGCCCCGTTTCGCCGCGCGATGCGGCGCGCATGCTGGTCGCTCGCGGCGATAATGCGACGACCGACGCCATCGTGCGCGATCTGCCGCAAATGCTCAATCCGGGCGATGTGCTGGTATTCAACGACACGCGTGTCATTCCGGCGCAACTGGAGGGGCAACGCGGTGACGCCAAGATCGGCGCGACCCTACACAAACGCATCGATTTGAGGCGGTGGCAGGCGTTTATCCGTAATGCGAAGCGGGTGAAGGAAGGCGACCGTATCGATTTCGCCGATGATGTGTCGGCAATAGCTGAACAGCGACACTCGGACGGCAGTATAAATCTTTTCTTCGAAGGTGATGAGCCGGTCGAAACGCTATTGGAGCGCGCCGGACGCATGCCGCTGCCGCCCTACATCGCGAACAAGCGTCCGACGGACGAGCGGGATCGGCGCGATTATCAGACGATGTTCGCTCAGCGGGACGGGGCAGTCGCCGCGCCTACGGCAGCACTGCATTTCACCCGCGATCTGATGGCCGCCCTGGGCGCGCGCGGAATAGGCACCGAGATGCTGACATTACATGTTGGCGCCGGCACGTTCCTGCCGGTCAAGGTCGACGATACCGAAGCGCATGTTATGCATTCGGAATGGGGCCGCATCGACCAGGTAACAGCGGATCGGCTGAATGCCGTGCGGGCAGCCGGCAATCGCCTCATATCGGTGGGCACGACCAGCCTTCGCCTGTTGGAAAGTGCCACGAATACGAGCGGTATTATTGAACCGTTTGCGGGCGACACCGATATTTTTATCACGCCGGGCTATCGGTTCCGGGCGATCGACGGATTGATGACCAATTTCCATCTGCCGAAATCTACGCTGTTCATGTTAGTGAGTGCATTGATGGGTCGCGAACGGATGCAGCAGGTTTATGCGGAAGCCATCGCCCGCCATTATCGGTTCTACAGCTATGGCGATGCATCTTTGCTGCTGCCTTGATCTTCAAAGTCGAGCTGCGAACGACAGACTGTTCAGTTTTAGCGGCTTGCTTGCTTTTGTACCTAGCCTCCCCTTTATGGCGCGATGCACGATATTATTCTGGAAATAGAAGGGTTGGAAAAAACCTATGCCGGCGGTGTGAAGGCGCTGGACGATGTGAATCTGTCGATCCGCAAGGGCGAAATCTTCGCGCTTCTCGGTCCGAACGGAGCGGGCAAGACAACCTTGATCGGCGCAGTTTGCGGTCTGGTGCGACCCAGCGCCGGAACGATGCGCGCGTTCGGCCACGATCTCGCATCTGACTGGCGCAAGGCGCGTTCTCGCATCGGATTGGTTCCGCAGGAACTCGCCACGGACATGTTCGAACAGGTCGATCGATCGGTCGCCTATTCGCGCGGGCTTTTCGGCCTTCCTGCCGACCCGGCGCGGGTCGAGGAGATTCTACGGTCGCTTAGCTTGTGGGATAAGCGCAAGGAACAGATACGCGCCCTTTCCGGCGGGATGAAACGCCGCGTGTTGATTGCGAAGGCGCTGGCGCACGATCCCGATCTTCTATTTCTCGATGAACCGACGGCCGGCGTCGATGTCGAATTGCGCCGCGATATGTGGAAACTGATCGGCGAAATGCGGACACGCGGCGTCACCATAATCCTGACGACCCATTACATCGAAGAAGCGGAGGAGATGGCCGATCGTGTCGGTATCATTCGCCGGGGCAAGATCCTGATGGTCGACGATAAAGCCGCCATGATGAACCGTCTGGGCCGAACCGAAGCGGTCATTTCGTTGGCTAAACCGCTGCCCGATCTGCCGCCGCAAATAGCAGCATATCCGGTGACCCTATCCAACGATAAAACCGAACTATGTTATCGGGGTGGCGATGGCAGCGGGAAGGGAAAGGTCGAGGTCGCCGAATTGACCAAAGCTTTGACGCGCGCCGATATCGAATATGACGGCATCGATATCCGCGAATCCAGCCTGGAAGATATATTCGTCGATCTGGTCGAGGAGCGGACGTGATGGGCTTTAATATCCGCAGCGCCTACGCGATTTATATCCGCGAATTGATGCGGGCATTGCGCACCGCATTCCAGTCGATCCTTGCGCCTGTATTGACCACAGCGCTGTATTTCATCGTTTTCGGCGCAGCGATCGGTGCCCGTATGCCTGATCTGGGTGGGGTAAGTTACGGGGCATTTATCGTGCCAGGCCTGTTGCTGCTTACATTGCTTAGCGAAAGCACGTCCAATGCCAGCTTTGGCATTTATATGCCGCGCTTCACCGGCACGATCTACGAGTTGCTTTCCGCGCCCGTAGGTGTTGCGGAAACATTGGCTGGGTTCGTCGGGGCGGCGGCCACGAAGTCGCTGCTGCTCGCCGCAATCATACTCGGCACGGCCACGCTGTTTGTCGATTACACGATCGTGCATCCTATTCTGGCCATCGGCTATATCATGCTGGTTGCTGCCAGCTTTTCTTTGTTCGGCTTCATCCTCGGCATATGGGCCGACAGTTTCGAAAAGCTGGGCATCATACCGCAATTGTTCCTACTTCCTCTGACATTCCTAGGGGGCACCTTCTATTCGATCGATATGCTTCCCGAACCGTGGGACACCATCGCGATGTTCAATCCGATCGTATATCTGGTCAGTGGCCTGCGCTGGACGTTTTATGGGGTGTCGGACGTGAACATCTGGGTGTCGTTCGGGCTGACGGTCGCTTTTCTGATGGTTTGCGTCACGATCATCGCTTTCATTTTCAGAACCGGATGGCGTTTGCGCGAATAGATCGCGTCGGTAGCAATAGTTGCTCTTTTACCACAAATCGACGCGATTACTCATCCTGAATGCCGCGTTCACTTGGCGGAAAGTCACTTTGTCAGAAACGAGCGTTGTCTCGCAATAACGCGAACATTTATCTTGGACGATTACAATGAACTATTTGACGTTACTAGCCGCTACCGCAGCATTCGCAACCCCGGCCGCGGTTTCTGCTCAGTCTGCAATTCCAGCCGCCGATGTGTATGTCGGTGCATCGGGCGGCTATCATGATCTCGGAATTTCCGATGATGGCGATGCGTTCGGCGACGATGGGGGGTTCATTTTCGGTGCGGTCGCCGGCGCTGATTTTCCGGTTTCCGAAAACGTCTTTCTCGGTGCGGAAGCGAACTATCATTTCGGTACCGATCTGATCGATAGCGAATATGGCATCGCCGCACGTGCCGGTGTTCGCCTGGATGGCGGAGCGAAGTTCTTCGTTAAGGGCGGCTATCAGGAGGTCGATTTCGATCTCGGCGAATTCGAAGAT
>JBAUIN010000354.1:0-5422 GCA_049682975.1 Pontixanthobacter sp.
ACCCTAGTCATCGCCGACGACCATCCTGTCGCGATGTAATCATCGGGATGCGTTCAAACGCGCGTCGAGTTCGTCCAGTTCTACGGCACCCGACCGGAACTTACGGGCGAAATGCGCACCCGCCGCACGCGCCCGTTCGATCCGATCGCGGTTCATCCATTTGGGGTGGGCGCCGCCCTGCCCCCAATCGGCGTAACGGCGGGGGTCGGGGTCGATTTTAAACCGGTCATCGTTGCACAGGAGGCTTTGAAAATACGTTTCGTCCGGCACAACGCGCCATCGCAAGTAGCGGCTAAGTGCGCGCGCGATAGGCGAAGGGTCGAGAATGGAGTGGGCAACCGTACGGCGCGCCGTGAACCACTGACTGCCGACATAACATTCGAACCCATTGCGAAACGGGCTGGTCGGGGACCGAAATCCGAAGCTCGCTGTAAAAGCACCGATCCGCCATTTCAGCCGAGCGCCGTGCCGCCGCGACAGCCCATCGGTACGCAGCATGGGTATCTTCAAGATCGAACGGAGATAGCGTATCCGGGCCAACCGGATGTTCCCCTCCGTTCCGTGATGCGCCAGACAGGCCGCCGCACCGGGCACTTCGCGCGCGGCCCCGCTTACCGGAACCTTGCGATAATCCATCAGAACATCCGCGTCGCTTTCGGCAAGGTCGCGCCGCACATCCTGCGCGCTCGCCACCGGATAGTCGCTGGCGCTGATAAGCATGAACCAGTCGGGATCGGCAAATGTATAGAGTTGCCGAATTGCTAGCAGAGTGGCTTCGACCAGCGACCATTGCCCCCAGCCTGTTTTCAGCGAAGGTTCGACGAATTTTACATTGGGATAATCGGCGGGATCGAGCTGCGACTGCGAGAAATCGTGATGGCAGGCGATCGGCGGAAAATCATACATCCGATTGAGTGTCGTCACCAACCGACGCAACTGGACCGGACTGTCATGCGAAAGAATAACGAAGCCGATCATTACGACTTCGGTGCTTACTGTGCCACGATCATTTCTCAAGTCGCAAATTCTAAAGCGTCCGGTTTCGAGAAAACATAAAAGGCATGAACGGTACACTTCACGGTGTGGTCGTCTCGCGCTTCGTGCAGTCCGATTGACGAACCGATTGGTACGAAATGACACAGGCACGCAAATCGAATACCGCAATATCGGTATGGGCGTGGTAACAACGCCTTGTAGCAACGCATCGCGAGGCCGTTTTGGATTACCAACGTAAGGGCGGAAATGTCGGAGCCCGTACATTTGGTGCAGCCATTCTGCTTGCCGGCGGAAGGGTGGCGGCCCGTTTGTTCTCGCTTCTCAATCTGGTGGTGCTGGCCAGAATGCTCAGCCCGACGGATTATGGCATAGTCGCTTTGGCCTTTACGGTCATCGCGCTCATCTTCGCGGTCTGCGAAACCGGGACTGGCACGATGTTGATGGTCGAAGACGATCTGTCGCGCCCACATCTCGATACCGCGTTCACCATTCATGTCCTGCGCGGCGCGTTCGTATCGGTCGTACTGGTCGCCGGCGCGTATCCTTTGGCGAACTTGCTGGAAACCGAAGCCCTCGCGCCGGTGTTTATCGCGCTCGCTTTGACCCCCTTGATCGGGGGGTTCGCCAATCCGGGCATCCAGATCTACAGTCGCAACCTCGATTTCAGTCGCGAGGTCGCTCGCGACGTGTCCGCGGCCGCGATCGCCAGCCTGTGCGCTATCGCCGCCGCGTTGTACTTCCGCAATTACTGGGCGCTGGTCGTCGGCGCGATTGCCAGCAGTATCATGCAGGCATCGTTCACCTATTGGCGCATTCCCTTTCGCCCGCGCTTCGGATTGTCCGAATGGCGCAGCTTCGCGTCGTTCGGCAAGTGGATCATGGCCGAACGGATCATCGCGCAGGTGACCAAAGGTGCGCCACAAATCGTGTTCTGGGCGTTCTCCACTCCAGCGGCGTTGGGCATCTATACCATCGCCAAAAATCTGCAGTCGATACCCTTGTCGGAAACGTTGGAACCACTGAAGCGCAGCCTGCTGCCCGGCCTCGCGACGTTCGGTAAGGATCGCGACGGATTGCGCCGCGCCTTTCGAAAGGCACAAGCGGTTCTGGCAGGGTTCGCATTGCCGATCGGCGTCGCGATGGCGGTTGCCGCGCCGGAGATCATTTTGGTGATGGTCGGTCCGGAATGGTTATCCGCGATCATCATCCTTCAAATACTCAGCCCGTTTCTTGCGCTGAAAGCCGCCATTGGCCCCGTCACGAACATTGCTCTTCTATCGAATGGCACGAAAGCGATTTTTACACGAGCGGTGGCGATTGCCTGTCTGACCTATCCCATCCTCGCCTTCGGCATTTGGCGCAGTGATCTGACCGGTGCGGCTGTTGCTCTCGCCGCGCTGGCAATCATAAAATTGTGGCTTCATGCGATGATGGCGAAACAGATGATCGGCGAACCTGTATTCGGCCTGTTCGGCAATGCCAAACGGTCCTTCGCAGCTGCCATCTGCATGGCCGCAGCCATGCTTGCCTTGCCGCAAATATCGACGCTGTTCGTATTCGATGCCGGCAATCCTCTTTTGGAAACGGCGGCTATCGGTCTGACGAAATGCGCAATCGGTATGGTCGTCTACCTTGGCGTGCATTTTGCGCTGTGGTTCGGGACGGGAAAACCGGACGGTTTCGAAAGCGCGCTCATCCGATATGGCACACTGGGCTGGACACGCGCTCGGCAAATTTTGATGGATCGGCGCGGCGGAAAGGCGAGTACACAGGCTGCGACGGCACGGCGATCGACAACCGATGACTGACATGCCCCTTCTTTCGTGCCGGTGGAACCGCTATGTCAATCATCGCCATCCATCGTTTTCGACCATTAGGCATATTCGCAATGCGCACCGACACTGACACACAGGCTGTATCGACCAACGATGCGAAGACGACAATCGTGGTTACACCGCGCGAGCGGTTCGGCCTTGCCGTCCGGTCGCTGAATAGCATCGTCGACTTAACGAAAGGGGCATACGATCTCGTTTATGTGGATGGCAATGCACCCGCATCTATCGCGCGCCAATTGCGCGAAATATGCGCTGCGGCAGGATTTCGGTATGTTCGACGCAATCATTTTCTATCCCCGAACCAAGCCCGTAACATCGGTTTGGCGCAGGCAAATACGCGTTATATCGCCTTCATCGATAATGATGTCATCGTAACGCCGTCATGGCTCGTCGAACTGCAGCGATGCGCCGATGAAACGGGGGCGGAAGTGGTTACGCCGATTACGTGTCAGAGCGAACCGTTGCACTCCCAGATCCATCAGGCTGGCGGCGAAATCACGGCCGATCTGGGCAAATTCTTTTCCGGCCCCGCATCCGAAAGGCGGTTGATCGATCGCCATATTCAACAGGGCAAACCGATCGAAGTCGCTACCGATACACGCACGGATGTCCAGGCATGCGAATTCCATTGCGTACTGGCACGACGCGACCTGTTCGATGCGATCGGTCCGTTCGATGAAAAACTGCTGGCGACCAAGGAGCATATCGATTTCAGTCTGACCGTATGGGCGACGGGCGGACGCGTCGTTTTGGAGCCGAAATCGATCGTCACGTATCTTTTCCCGGCAGGAGCGAACCGGCTGCAACCCGCCGACTGGCCCTATTTTGCGCTTCGTTGGTCTCCGGCCTGGCTGAAAGCGAGTTTGCAGCATTTTCAGCATAAATGGGATTGTCCGGAAGACCCCTATTTCGAACGCAGGATTGCAACGTTGGGCTGGCGTCATCGCGAAGGGATCGTGCGCCCGACAATCAAGCGTTTCCCATGGCTCGCGCGGCGTGGTCGGCTGGGTCGCGCCGTCGCGAATATGGGAAACAAGGCGGTCGATGTGTGGAGTGCGCGTATGGCGGACCGTCAGGCCCGGCAATCGGCCGAACAGTCCGGCCATGTGCAACCGCAGCGGACCATATCGTCCGATCGCGAGTTTCCCGTTCATTCATGACATCGCGTCCCGTCGTGCCCAATATGAACGGTGATGACGTGCTGCAAAATGCGGCACCCCGCCACGTCGCCTTTCTGGTAAACCATTTTCCGATTGCGTCGGAAATCTTCATTATGAACGCAGCCGCAGCGTTGGGGCGGCGCGGTGTTGCGCTCGATATTATCGGTGCCAGCGGCATTACCGAACTTTCGGGTAACGGCAGCGGTGACAAGGACAACAATCCGCAGCAGGATATCGAACGCGAAATCGCGGACAACCCCCTGATTGCAATACGCGGTCCGCTGCACCCATATCATCGGCGTAACAGATGGTCGGCGATCCCCCGCATGATCGCCGAATTGACGGCCCGGCGCGGAATTGGAACCACCATGCGGGTGTTGAGAATTGCGAAGACACGCGGTGGCACACGTTTTCTGGCGCAGGCCCATGCTTTGTCGGCGCAGCAATATGACGCAGTCCATTGTCAGTTCGGTACACTCGGCCCACTCGCACTGGACTTGCGCGAAGCGGGCGTAATCGATGCGCCTATCGTCGTGCATTTTCGCGGATATGACATTTCGCGTCATGTTTTGGAAAACGGCGACGATGTGTATGACCGCGTGTTTCGCGATGCCGATTGGTTCATCGCCAATTGCACCGCCTTTCGCAATCGGTGTGTGAAGCTGGGATGCGATCCTGCGAAGATCGACATCGTTAGCTCCGGCGCGGATCTCAGTCAGTTTCCATTTGGGGAAAGGGAACCGGCGATAGACGGCACGATCCGCCTACTGGCGATCGGGCGATTGGTCGCCAAAAAAGGTTTCGCCACTGCGATAGAGGCGGTGCAACTGGTTCGCGAAAGCGGCGTTCGTGTGCATCTCAACATTGTCGGCGATGGTCCGTTGCGGAACGACTTCAACGCATTGATTGCGCGTCACGATCTAGCGCGGACCATCACTTTCGCCGGAGCCCTACCGCATAGCGCGATAGCGGAGCGGCTGGCAGCGTCGGATATTCTTCTTGCCCCCAGCGAAACCGCGCCCGATGGCGATAGCGACGCGCCGGTCAATACGCTGAAAGAAGCGATGGCTACCGGTGCTCCAGTTATCGGATCACGCCATGGCGGCATTCCCGAAATCATCGATCATGGAAAAAACGGTCTGCTGTTCGACGAAGGTGACGCGGAAGGCTTGGCCGCTTGCATCCGCAAATTGGCTAGCGATCCGGAACTGCGCGCTGCAATGGGTCGCGAGGGGCGAAAAACCGTCGAACGCAGCCATTCGCTCGATTTGGCGACCGATCAGTATCTCGCAGTTTACGACCGAATTGCGCGAGACAAACGGGGCGCGGTTACGGAAGGTCGGGGAATAGCGGAGTAGATGGCTTGTACGGAGTGCTAGTTCGGCTCGGGGGTTAGTAGATCAATGCGGTAATTCTTGTGCCGCACGATAT
>JBAUIN010000355.1:0-4124 GCA_049682975.1 Pontixanthobacter sp.
GCTTGGCGGTTCAAGGGGCGGGGGTTCGGCTTTCGATCGGGCGAATGAAGAACGGTTTGCGCGCCTATCGCAAGGCAAATGGTCTTAGCCAGCTTGAACTGGCCGATTTGGTCGAGGTTACGCGGCAATCGATTATCGCGATCGAAGCCCAGAAATACGACCCTTCATTACCGATGGCCTACCGCTTGGCCGCGTTCTTCAACGTTCCGGTGGAGGAGTTGTTCTTCAATCGATGGAAGCCGACCGGAAATTTACCCGACAAAGAAAGCGCAGTCGAAGAACCGAGCAACTAGGCGAATGATTTCCTCCGCGAAGAAGCGTTTTTGAACTGGCCGCTTTACCGTTCCTGCTGCTCGTAAGTGCCGGAATGCAAACGCCCCTTCCTGCACATACAGGAAGGGGCGGCTGATTGCATCATACTACTGCGGTGCCCGCAGTCGTGTTACCTCATCCGCGCGCGCTGGATGGCGCGCCGTCGGGGCCGAGCACTTCCTGCATCGCTTTCAGAATGGCTGCGCTCTGTTCCGCGCCGGATTGCGGGGCCTTCAGGTTCGTCATCGCATTGATGTCGTCCCAGCGGGCGGCGAAGCCTTCGACCGTGCGGTCTTCGTCCTTCAGCCACACGGCGTCGTTCATGGTCACCCATGCGCTGTGGAAGCCGCCAGCACCCGCGCCCACGATCTGGTTGCTCGGCGCGTCTTCGCTTACCAGGAACAGTGCGGCGGGGGCCACGTTTTCCGGTGAGAACAGCTTGAACGCTTCTTCGGGAAAGAGATCTTCGGTCATCCGCGTTCCGGCGACGGGCGACAGCGAATTGCACTTGATGTTGTATTTCGCGCCTTCGATCGTCAGCGTTTTGGTCAGACCGGCCAGGCCCAGTTTCGCCGCGCCGTAATTCGCCTGACCGAAATTGCCGAACAAGCCGGTGGAGCTGCTGGTCATCAGGATACGGCCATAGGCCTGTTCGCGGAAAGTTTCCCAGCACGCTTTCGTGGCATAGGCACTGCCCAGCAAATGCACGCGAACGACGAATTCGAAATCTTCGGGGCTCATCTTGGCGAAGCTTTTGTCGCGCAACACGCCGGCATTGTTGATGAGGACGTGAACGCCGCCCCATTTCTGCTTGGCGTCGGCGACCATCTTCTCCATCTGGTCGTATTCGGTGACGGATGCGCCATTCGCGATCGCCTCGCCGCCAGCTTTCTCGATTTCTTCAACGACCTGCGCAGAGGCATCGGATGTGCCGGTGCCATCGCGCGATCCGCCCAGATCATTGACCACCACCTTGGCGCCGCGACGCGCCAGTTCCAGCGCATATTCGCGGCCCAAACCGCCGCCTGCGCCGGTGACGATGGCGACGCGGTCTTTGAAGGAAATGGTCATGTGAAATTCTCCGTAATGTAAATTGCTGCTTTACGTTGCCGTAAACGTGAACCCGGATTGGCAGTTTTCGTGCGATGTTGCAACTGCGAAGGAAACGTCTCCCCAAAACGTTCGGCTTTGAAACAATCGGAATGTCAGCGTGGTTCCAATGTCGCAAGCGTCGGAATCAGTTCGTCGAAAGTGGCGATGATCGCATCGGCCCCCAATTTCTCTGGCGGTTTGTCGCAGTAACCGTAAGCGGCGGCGATCACCGGAACACCGGCCGCCTTTGCCGCGGCGACATCGTACGTGCTGTCGCCGACGAATCCGAAGGAGCCTGTCGCCCCGGCTTCGGCGCAGCGTTTGCGCGCTTCGATCACCGGATCGGGTTTGGGTTTGGCATTCCCTTTGCCCATCGTATCGCCACCGATGATCGTGACGAACCGATCGACAAGGTTCAGCTTGGTGAGAATGTCCCTCGCAAAAGCTTCGAATTTATTGGTGACGACCGCCATTCTTACGCCCTGCATAGCGAGGTCGTCCAACACCTCAACGACACCAGGGTAGGGCCGGGAATGTACCGCGTTGTTCTCAGCATAGAATGCCAGCATCGTCTTGTAGAGCGCGTGGAACTCCGCTTCTGGCAAGCCGCCACGATCGGCCGTCTGTGCACCGACCGCACGCGACAGCATCAATTTGGCCCCACCGCCGATCATGCCTTTCGAGCTTTCCAGCGATACAGCCTCGAACCCGCCGGATCTGAGCGCATGGTTTACCGCTTCCCCCAAATCGCGGAACGTGTCGAGCAATGTGCCATCGAGATCGAAGCCGATGGCGGAAAATGGGATAGTCGTCATATGCGATTGCCTGTCCGATTGCGCTTCAACCTGCAAGCGTTTGCTGGCAAAGAGCGAAGCTATGACGAAACTCGCCACCATCATCCTCGCCGCGGGCAAGGGCACGCGCATGAAATCCGATCTGCACAAGGTGCTGCACCCGATCGGGGGCAAACCGATGCTGTTCCACTTGCTCGACGCATTCGAGGAACTAGCACCTGAGCGGACTGTGGTGGTGGCCGGCGACCGGCACGAACAATTGCGCGAGGCGATGGTCGATCGCAATGTGGACGTTGCCTTGCAGGAACCGCAATTGGGCACGGCGCATGCGGCACTCATGGCAAAGGATGCGCTCGCCGATTTCGACGGGCTGGTCATGGTCTGTTTTGGCGATTGTCCGATGGTGAAGGCGGCCACAGTGCGCAATCTGTGCGATGCGCTGGACGATGCGACCAAGGTCGCCGTGCTGGGTTTCCGTCCGGCGGATACGCTCGCCTATGGGCGGGTCATCGCGGACGAGAACGGCACCGTGCGCAAGATGGTCGAGCATAAGGATGCGAGCGAAGACGAACGCGCCTGCACCCTGTGCAATTCGGGCGTAATCGTCGCACATAGCCGGGATATCTGGCGGCTGCTCGAAAGCGTCGGCAACGACAATGCGCAGGGTGAATATTATCTGCCGGATGTCGCGACCAAAGCGATCGAAGCGGGCGACCGGGTGGTGGCGGTGGAAACAGCGCCGGAAGAGGTGGCGGGCATCAATTCCCGCGCGGAACTCGCCGGGGCGGAGGCGCAATGGCAGCAATTCAAACGCGAAGAAGCGATGGCGGGCGGCGCGTCGATGCGCGCACCCGAAACCGTGTTCTTCAGCTGGGACACGCAGATCGGCCGCGACGTGACGATCGAACCGAATGTTGTATTCGGCCCCGGCGCTACCGTTGCGGACGGCGCGGTGATTCGCGCATTCAGCCATATCGAGGGCGCGACTTTGGGTGAGCGCACGTCGGTCGGCCCCTATGCCCGTCTGCGGCCGGGTGCTGTTCTGGAAGAGGGCGCATTCATCGGCAATTTCGTCGAAATGAAAGCCGCGACGTTGGGCAAGGGCGCGAAGGCGAGCCACCTGACCTATTTGGGCGATGCGACCGTCGGCGCAGGGGCCAATATCGGTGCCGGCACGATCACGTGTAATTACGATGGCTATTTCAAGCACCGCACCACGATTGGCGAACGCGCCTTTATCGGCAGCAATTCCGCGTTGGTCGCGCCTCTTACGATCGGTGCCGACGCGATCGTGGCGGCGGGCAGTACCGTCAGCCGCGACGTGGCCGATGGCGAATTGCGCATGGTCCGCGCCGAACAGCTGGTCAAACCCGGCTGGGCCGATCGTTTTCACGACGCGATGAAAAAGAAGAAGAAGGCGGAAAAGAACAAAAGCACGGAGGATGTTGCAGGCAAGTGAGCGACGAACCGCTTACCTGCTGGCTATGTGACCGCCCGTTCGAAACGCGTATCCAATGGCATCACACCGTGCCCAAATCGAAAAAGGGCCGGGCGACGGTTCCGGTCCATCCGATCTGTCACAAAACGGTGCATACGCATTTCACCAACGCCGAACTCGCCCGCTTCGGCGAAGATCGAAATCGATTGCTCGAAAACGAAGAAGTGGCGAAGTTCGTTCGATGGGTTGGCACCAAACCGCCGGACTTCCACGCGCGGGTGCGTCGCAAGCGATAAGACATCGGCAAGGCATAAGCGATCTGACCCGCCCAGGCCCTTCTGCGATCGTTCGCGTTTCCGAGATTTGTGAGAACGGGCCGGTGCAAGAATAATCGATTTAAGGGCTTCTTAACTATGGTTTCTCATGGGGGGTGCCATGAGAGAGCATAAATTGTCATTCGAAACGCTGAAACAGAGCACCATCACGCG
>JBAUIN010000356.1:0-2619 GCA_049682975.1 Pontixanthobacter sp.
AAGGACTGATTGCATTTCTTCAAGCGGACGCGAATGCGGGATCGATCCGCGCGTTCGGAAAACCGTGAAACCGGTGCGAAGCCAACAAAGGCTTTGCGCCGGTTTTTCTTTGTAACAATTGTTTACAATTCCGAACTATGGTTGTGTTTAGCAATATTGAACGTGGACGCAGGTGGGCAGTCGTGACGGACAAACAGGATTGGATCGGCAGATCGGGCGAAAGTTGCCCCGCGGAATGGCGCCGCACCGATCGCAGTTTCGGGGGGCTGACCGACAGACTACTGACCGAAGCGCGCAGCAAACCGTTCACGACCGTGCTGGATGTTGGCTGTGGTGGAGGGGAAATTTCGCTGGCGCTCGCACGTGCGCATACGAACGCCGATATTTATGGCATCGATGTCAGTCCATCGCTTTACGACATTGCCACATCGCGCAGCGGTAATCTGTCGAACGTGACCTTCATGCGCGGCGATGCCAGCGTTTGGAAACCGGACGATTTTCGTCCCGATCTGCTTATCTCGCGCCATGGCGTTATGTTCTTCGATCAGCCGATAAAGGCATTCGCGCATCTGGCATCCATTTCGGCCCCGGAGGCGCGCCTGGCATTTTCCTGCTTCCGAGATCGCACGCAGAACCCATGGGCCGAAAGAATCTCTGCGCTGCTGCCGAACCGGATACCGCAAACGTCCCCAAATACCGCGCCCGGACCGTTCGCTTTCGCCAGGCGCGAATACGTGTCCGACATTCTGCAACAGGCCGGATGGTGCGATGTCGAGTTTACGCCGTTCGATTACGCCTACATCGCCGGTGCCGGGCCGGACCCGGTGGAAGATGCGCTGTCCTTCTTCCAAAAGATCGGACCTGCCGCGCGCCCGGCCGCGCAGCTGCCGCCTGACGAACGTAAGCAGTTTCTTGCGCGGCTACGACAATATCTTGTCGCGCAGGAGGATAACGGCATCGTCGCATTACGCGCAGCCGCCTGGATCGTTAGCGCCCGCGCCCCCGCGAAATAGGATAGGTACGCGCAGCTAATCCGCTTGTCGCTGCGGATCACTTTGCCTAATTGCAGAACATGCAATCTACCAACGATATTCGCCGATCCTTCCTCGATTACTTCGCCGCGCAGGATCACGGCGTCGTACCCAGTGCGCCACTGGTACCGCATAACGACCCATCGCTGATGTTCGTGAATGCCGGCATGGTGCCGTTCAAGAACGCTTTCACCGGTTTGGAAACACCGCCATCTCCCCGTGCCACGTCATCACAGAAGTGCGTACGTGCGGGCGGCAAACACAACGATCTCGACAATGTCGGCTATACGGCGCGGCATCACACCTTCTTCGAAATGCTCGGCAATTTTTCCTTCGGGGATTATTTCAAAGAACAAGCGATCGCGCATGCCTGGACCCTGCTGACGAAAGAATGGGGACTCCCCGCCGACAAACTGATCGCCACAGTCTACCATACCGATGATGAGGCGTTCGAACTCTGGCGTAAAATTGCCGGTCTTCCGAAAGATCGCATTATCCGCATATCCACGAACGACAATTTCTGGTCGATGGGCGAAACCGGCCCGTGCGGACCATGCAGCGAAGTGTTCTACGATCATGGCAACGACATTCCCGGCGGCCCCCCGGGATCGCCGGACGAAGATGGCGACCGATTTATCGAAATCTGGAACCTCGTTTTCATGCAGTTCGACCAGGATGTCGATGGCAACCGGACCGAATTGCCTAAACCATCCATCGACACCGGCATGGGCCTGGAACGTATTGCCGCCGTGATGCAGGGGGTGCACGACAATTACGACACCGATATCTTCAAGTCGCTGATCGCCGCGTCGGAAGATCTGACGGGTGTGCAGGCGACCGGTCAGAACCAAGCGAGCCACCGAGTGATTGCCGACCATTTGCGGTCGACCAGTTTTCTGCTTGCCGATGGTGTGCTGCCATCCAACGAAGGGCGCGGTTACGTCCTGCGCCGGATCATGCGCCGCGCGATGCGCCACGCCCATCTGCTCGGCGCGAAAGATCCTTTGATGCATCGCCTCGTGCCCCATCTCGTGACGGAAATGGGCCAGGCATTTCCGGAATTGCAGCGTGGGCAGGCATTGATCGAGGAGGTATTGGAACGCGAAGAAACCCGCTTTCAGCAGACGCTGGACAAGGGGCTCGGACTGTTGGACGATGCGACCGCGAACATGGGCGCGGGCGACAGGCTCGATGGGGAAACCGCGTTCAAGCTCTACGACACATACGGATTTCCTTACGACCTCACCGAAGATGCGTTGCGCGCGCGCGATATCGGCGTCGACCGGTCCGGGTTCGATGCAGCGATGGCACAGCAGAAAGCCGCCGCGCGGGCAGCGTGGAAAGGGTCCGGCGATGCCGCATCCAACGCCGTATGGTTCGACATCGCCGAACGCGAAGGCGCCACGGAATTCACCGGCTATAGTGCGACCGAGGGGGAAGGGCGCGTGGTGGCATTGGTGCGCGATGGCGATGAGGTGCAGCAGGCCTCAACCGGCGATGAGATCGTATTATTGACCAACCAAACGCCGTTTTATGGCGAAAGCGGGGGTCAGGCTGGTGATACGGGAACGGCCAGCACAGCTGGCGG
>JBAUIN010000357.1:0-3875 GCA_049682975.1 Pontixanthobacter sp.
CGCTTTATCCCGAATACGAATTATGGCGCGATTTCGCCTACGAATACGAGCATGAGCGTTTGGCGATCGACGTTATCAATGGCGGCTCATCCCTTCGCGAATGGGTGGATGACCCATCTGCCGACCCAGCCGATTTAGACGTATTGGCATCTGCCGACGAGGCGCAGTGGCGCGAACGAATTGCGCCTCTATTGTCATATTCCTAACCCTCACCGACGCATGAAAAGGGCGCTGCGAACCTTTCGATCCGCAGCGCCACCAATTTACGTCGTTTCGTTCTCAGGCGAGAGCGAGACGACCAGTCTTCTTGCGCGACCGCATCGTGCCACTGACAACCGCAAAACCGATCAGCATCAAAGCCCAGGTCGCAGGTTCCGGCACCGGGGCCATCGGCGTTACCACATCGAATTCGACGCCGCGTAGTTTGAAACCGTCGCCTCGATGATCGGGGTTGTTGAACGAGGCACCGATCAGCCAGGTGTTCGCTGCGAAAGCGCCAGGATTTATGTTTCGCACGCTATTACCCCGTGCGGCATTGGACGAGAACAGGTTGCCTATCGAGCTCAGTTGGGTTGCGCTGATGCCGTCCAATGGTAGCTGACTTGCAAAATCCACGAGCGAATTCGCGTAACCGATGGTTGCGTCGGTATCCGACTTACCATGGAAGCCTGTACGGAAATCGGCATTGGTCAGGCTAACCATATCGTTGAACTGCAGGACAAGAAAATCGAGGCTACCGCCATTGTCGATCGTATGCGAATCACCGCGAACGTCGTTGGTGACGCCTGCACCCTGGTTGTAGATGCCTAAATGCCCGTCGCGGACGACGCCATTGATGATCGACCAAGCCGACACGCGTACTTTCGTATCGCCATCGGAGAAGATGCGGCCTTCACCAGCCTTAGTATTATTGTTGGTATTGAAGAGAACCTCTGCCGACAGTGCGGGAGTGGCAAGACCGAACGCGGTCAATGTGGCGAGACTGCCTTTGATGAAGTTGGAAATACGCATAATAAGCCCCTTTTTTGTCCTCACAGCCCCGGAATTCCAGAGGCTTTGCGATTGAAACTGAGGGCTGGATAAGCGTTATGATCGGTAAGGCGAACCGTCAGAAATGGGCCGTTTCATTTCGATACTGAATTCTTCGAAAGAGTTAAACGCGCCGGACCGTTCGACGGGATGATATCGTGACGCAGCGCCGAATTGGATCAGCCCTGCTTGCGGCTGAGTTCGCGCATAGCGTCATCGAGCCCATCCAGTGTCAGGGGATACATCCGGTCATTCACCAATTGCTTCAGCATTTTCGTGGATTGTGAATAGTTCCACTGCTTTTCCGGTACCGGATTGATCCAAACCGTTGCCGGATAAGTGTTGGTCACACGCTGCATCCAAACGGCACCGGCTTCTTCGTTCATATGTTCGACGCTGCCGCCCGGATGCGTAATTTCGTACGGGCTCATTGCCGCATCTCCGACGAAAACGACCTTATAATCGTGGCCGAACTTATGCAGGATGTCCCAAACCTTGGTCCGTTCCTGCCAGCGCCGCCTATTGTCTTTCCACACGCCTTCATACAAACAGTTGTGGAAGTAATAGAACTCCAGGTTCTTGAACTCCGTATTAGCGGCGCTGAACAGTTCCTCCACCAGTTTGATGAACGGGTCCATCGAACCGCCCACATCCAAAAATAATAGCAGCTTGACTGCATTGCGCCGTTCAGGGCGCATATGTATGTCGAGCCAGCCCTGCTTTGCGGTGCCGGCGACGGTCGCGTCTAAATCGAGTTGATCGGGATTACCCTCTCGCGCGAACCGGCGGAGGCGGCGAAGCGCCATTTTGATATTCCGGGTGCCCAACTCCTTCGTATTGTCGAGGTTCTTGAAATCGCGCTTTTCCCACACTTTTACGGCGCGCTTGTGCTTGCTTTCGCCGCCGATACGGATACCTTCGGGATTGTAACCGGAATGCCCGAACGGGCTGGTTCCCCCGGTGCCGATCCACTTATTGCCGCCCTCATGCCGCTCCTGCTGCTCTTCGAGCCGCTTTTTAAGCGTATCCATGATGTCGTCCCAATCGCCGAGCGCTTCGATCTCGGCCATCTCTTCAGGCGACAGCATCTTTTCGGCCACCGCTTTCAGCCATTCTTCGGGAATCTCGACAGGGTCCTGCCCGTAGTCCGAAACGATCCCCTTAAAAGTTTTGTTGAACACCTGATCGAAACGGTCCAGCAGCCCCTCATCTTTCACGAAAGTCGTACGACTTAGGTAATAAAACGCCTCCGGACTTTGTTCGATCACATTCCTATCCAACGCTTCCAATAGCGTAAGATGTTCCTTGAAAGATGCTTGGATACCTGCAGCCCGCAGCTCGTCTACAAAATCGAAAAACATGATCCACCGTCTAAATGACCTTCTCGGCAAAGGGAAGATCGCTTCGCAGAGGACCTTATGAAAGCCGGTTTTGTTAACGCGATCGTTACCATGTTCGGCCAATCCACGACGAACTGATACTATGGGGTTCACAGGACTGATGGAACATACGAAAATCGAACCGGCAGGGCAGGAATCGATTGACCTGATCCCCGAAAGCTGCGGCGAAGTTACGGTTGGCTGTTCCGATGCCGCGGGTATTGTACATCAGGTTATCCAATCGTCGGAAAAATTACGTAACGAGCATGCCGCCTTGCAAGGGACGGTGACGGCTCTGGAAACCGACCAACAAAAGGTTTCGGAGGCCAGCGATGAAGCCCGGCTACTTTCGGAACGTGCCATCAAACGGTTGGGGGAGGGCACGACATTGATTCAATCGTCGCTGGGCCGCATCTCCGACCTGCTGGAACTGGTGGATACATTGTCGCAGCATGTAACCGGATTTGCCGCCGCGATGGAACAGGTTCGTCGATGCTCGCAAGATATTGACCAAATCGCGGAAACCACCAACATTCTCGCTCTCAACGCAACAATCGAAGCGATGCGTGCGGGCGATGCCGGGCGAACTTTTGCCGTCGTCGCCAAAGAAGTGAAAAGCCTGGCGAATGAAACACGCACCGCCACGGATGAGATCGCCCGTACTATCGATGCGTTGGATATCGAGGCGACCAGCGTAATCACCAAGATCGAAACCGGTGTCGATGCCAGTCGTGGGGCGAAGACGTCCGTGGCGGAGATCGAAACGACGATCGACGGGGTTGCCGAACTGGTCGAAGAGGTGGACCGCCAGAACGATCAAATCGCGCGCTCTACCGACACGATCAGCACGCATGTCCATCAATTGCAGGACGTGTTGGGCGGTTTCGACGCGGCTGCGCTCGAAAATGAGGGGCAGCTAGAAGAAGCGCACAAACGCATGGGCGGATTGGAAATGACCGCCAACGCGATGTTCGATCGAATGGTTCATGCAGGCCTTTCGCCAAATGACAGCTCGATGGTGGAACGGGCGAAAGATGCGGCCGATCGGCTCGTGAAAATTGCCGAAGATGCTTTGCGAAAAAACTCTTTGAAACAGTCTGCCCTATTTGACCAGAATTATATGGAGATAGCCGGCAGCAATCCGACACGATATGCCACCGCGTTAAGCGAATGGGCCGATCAAAACTGGCAACCGGTTCTCGACATGGTCGCGCGATCTGATGATCGCATTGTTGCCGCAGTCGCAACGGATATAAACGGATTTTTGCCTACTCATGTATCCTGGCTCTCACGGGCGCCGACCGGCAGTTTGACTCATGATACGAAATATTGCCGAAATGGACGAATTATTCTCAATCCTATCGATAAAAAGGCAAAATTGAGCGACGCAGCCTATATGATGGCTGTCTACCGCCACGAAGGAAAGGGCAGCGAATATACCGTGGTCAGAAACGTGTATCTACCCGT
>JBAUIN010000358.1:0-17611 GCA_049682975.1 Pontixanthobacter sp.
GCCCAGCACCTGAATGCCGGGCTCGGCCAGTTCGGCGCGCATGATACCGGAAATAGCGCCACCGATGATACCCGCCAGAATGGCGAAAATCAGATAGAGCGTTCCGATATCCTTGTGGTTCGTAGACATGAACCAACGCGCGAAGAAACCGGGCATGTGATCGCCATGATCGTCATGCGCCTTGTCATCGTGGATCGGGTAGCTTTCGGCGGTGGTTGCCATAATTTGTCTCTAGTCCCTACTGGGTTTTAATCGTTCGTATTCGGTCGGCAAATCAGGCCGCTTCGTCGGCACTATTGGAATTGCCGTCCGCATCCGTTTCGGCGTCATCGCTTTCTGCATCGGAAGAAGCTGCATCGGCCGCCGGCTCATCTCCGGCAATTGTGCCGCCTTTTGACCGCACCCATGCCTCCCATTCGGCACGTGGAAGAGCTTCCACCGCAATCGGCATGAAGCCATGACGTGCGCCACATAATTCGGAACACTGGCCGTAATAAATGCCCGGCTCCTTGATGGTAAGCAGTCGTTCGTTAAGGCGTCCGGGCACCGCATCCTGTTTGAACCACAAGGATGGCACAGCGAACGAATGGATCACATCGGCTGCCGTCGTCTGAATGCGCAACGGCGTATTCGCCGGCACGACCATGCGATTGTCGACCGCCAATTGGGCGGGCAGACCCTGCGCGATCGCATCTTCTTCGGGCATCATGTTCGAGATCACCTCGAACCCGCCATTGTCGGGATAGGCGTAGCCCCAGTACCACTGATATCCGATTGCCTTGATGGTCACGGCGTCTTCAGGCGGCGATTCATACTGGCGCGCTAGCAATGTGATGGACGGGATGGCTATTCCAACCAGAATTAACACCGGTACCAGCGTCCAGACGACCTCGATAAAAGTATTGTGCGTGGTTTTGGATGGTGTTGGATTGGCGCGGCGACGATACTTCACGACGACCCATAGTAACAGGCCGAGCACGAACAGGCTGATGGCGGTAATGACCGGCAACAGGATGTAAGTGTGCATATTATAGGCGAATTGCCCATCATCGGTATATTGCGGCTGAAAATCGATCGCGCCATTTTCGGGCTGCCCCTTGATCCATTCCGGGCCGAGCGGCGTGTAATCGGAAGCAGCCTCCGGAGTTTCGGTTGCGACCATATCCGCGCTTTCGACTGCAGTAGCAGCGGGCTCACCGGTATCGACCATGGCGGGTGCGCGCACATCCGTGCTTTGCGCCACAGCGGGCTGTGCGATCGACATCAGCGCAAAACTTACCAGCAACGCCAGAAAGACGGCGACCGCCGCGTGGGTATGGTTCGAGATCGTTTTACCGAACGTCATGCGTAACTGCTTTCCAATTCCGCCGATTTCCCGGCATATCGCAACCTGCACGATGCTGGCCGCAAATATCCCGCAAACGGGACTATTTCTGATCGGGCTATACGCACGGTTGCCCGCAGCCTCAAGCGGTTCTAGGAGAAAAATCCGCAATCGCCGTTGTGTTGCGAGCAATCGGAACGATCGGCATCCGCCCCGAATACGTGTTGGAACGACATGACCCCCGATCAGGTGATTACCGAATTCAAAGATAGCGGCGCTTTGCTGGAAGGGCATTTCAAACTGTCTTCCGGCAAGCATAGCGGGCATTATCTGCAATGCGCGCGCGTGTTGATGGACCCGGCCAGAGCGACGCGTATTGCAGAAGCCCTGGCAGACAGGCTGCCCGCCGAATTGAGAAGCCGGATCGACGCCGTGGTATCGCCGGCAATGGGCGGGGTTATTATCGGACACGAAATGGGTCGGGCCTTAGGCAAGAACGCGATGTTTTTAGAGCGGCCGGAGGGGACCTTCGAACTGCGTCGCGGCTTCGCTTTGCAAGCGGGTGAGAACGTGCTTCTCGTGGAAGATGTCGTGACCACGGGCCTGTCCTCGCGTCAGGCAATAAAAGCTGTGGACGATTGCGGCGGACGGGTGCTGGCGCTCGCTTCCATCGTCGATCGTACGAATGGCGATACCGGGTTCGATGTGCCTTATCATGCGCTGACGAAAATCGATTTTCCGACATACGACGAAGACGACGTGCCGCCCGAACTCGCGGCGATCCCGGTGACGAAACCGGGTAGCCGCGCATGAATCGCAGTCGTCTTCGGCTCGGCGTGAATATCGATCACGTCGCAACCATTCGCAATGCGCGCGGCGGCGACCATCCCGATCCGGTTCGCGCGGCGCAAATCGTTGCGGCAGTCGGCGGCGATGGCATCACCGCGCATCTTCGTGAGGATCGCCGCCATATTCGAGACGAGGATCTCAGCCGTATTCAAGACGCCACCGATCTTCCCCTCAATCTGGAAATGGCGGCGACGGACGAGATGCTGGACATTGCGCTGCGCCACAAACCGCACGCCGCCTGCATCGTGCCGGAAAAACGCGAAGAGCGCACGACCGAGGGCGGGTTGGATGCGGCCGGTCAGCATAACCGCATCGCACCGATCTGCGCGCGATTGGCCGATGCCGGCATTCGCGTAAGTCTGTTTATCGAAGCCGATCCGCGCCAGTTGGAAGCGGCGATGCGCCTGCGCGTCCCGGTCGTGGAATTTCATACCGGGGAATATGCTCATGCTGAAGGCGAAAATCGCGCCACCGAACTCAAACGCATCGCCGATATGAGTGCGCTGGCCGTAAAAAACGGGATCGAGCCCCATGCCGGGCACGGCCTGACATACGACAATGTGCAACCGATCGCCGCTATTCCGCAATTGGCGGAACTTAATATCGGGCATTATCTCATTGGGGAGGCGGTATTCTGCGGCCTCGAACCCGCCGTACGCCGGATGCGCGAATTGATGGACGATGCACGCGATGATGGGTCCGATCGATGATTATCGGCATCGGATCGGATCTGTGCAATATCGAACGTATTCAGGGCGTTCTCGACCGGCATGGCGAACGCTTCGAACAGCGCAGCTTCACCCCGATCGAACGCGCGAAGGCGGCCAAGCGTCCCTTCACCCGCGCCGGTACATACGCCAAACGGTTTGCCGCGAAAGAGGCGTTTTCCAAAGCGGTCGGCACAGGCTTCTATCGCGGCGTCTATATGAAGGATATCGGGGTCGTGAATGCCAAATCCGGCGCGCCGACCTTGGCGTTGACCAACGGTGCTGCCGCACGGCTTGAAGAAATCACGCCAGAGGGGCATGAGGCCGTCATTCATCTCACCCTCACCGACGACCACCCATGGGCGCAAGCTTATGTGATCATCGAAGCGTTACCTGTCGCGAGCTAGTCCCGTTCGCCTCAACCGCCGCAAATCCGCGTAACCGCCAACATAATCGAACCCGCAATGACCGCCGCCGCCCAATCCGACACCGAAGAAAAGATCAACTGGTTCGCCGAGATACGCGGACTTGCGCTCATGTTGTTGGCCGTGCTGATGTTCCACAGCCTGGTGGCCAAACCGTTTTATATTCCCAGCACGTCCATGCTGCCCAATTTGATGGTCGGGGACCGGCTGGTCGTCAGTAAGTATCCCTATGGCTACAGCTGGGTTTCGGCGTCGTTCCATCTGTTGCCGCGCAGCGATTGGCGTGTTTTTGCAGGAACGCCCGAATATGGCGACATCGTGATTGCCGTGCCGCCGCAGCGGGACGAGGATTACATAAAGCGCGTCGTCGCCCTACCCGGTGATCGCGTAGCGGTTCGCGATGGTCGCCTGATCCTGAACGGTACGCCGGTGCCCCGTACGGTCGAGCCGGCCATCCGCCTTCCGACGGACGATGCACAGATGTGCGACAATCTGCCGTGCCTATCCTATTTCGAACAATATCGGACCACTCTGCCGGATGGGTCGGAAGTATATGAAGTCGAAACCTATCGCGAGACGCTACCCAATGGCGCGACCTATCTCATCCTTGATCACAAGGATCAGGGCCTCGACAATTTCGATGAAATAACGATTCCCGACGGTCATGTGTTCATGATGGGTGACAATCGCGATCATTCGGCGGATAGCCGCGCGCCTGCCTACGCGCAGGGGCTTGGTGGCCCTGTACCGCTGACGAATGTAGGCGGACGCGCCGAATTCCTGACCTTCTCGCTCGACGGTACGACCACCTGGAACCCTGCGAGCTGGTGGTCGAGCCTGCGCCGGGATCGCGCATGGACCACCTTGCAACCCACCATCGACGAAGCGGCAGCCACCGAATGAACGATACGAGCGATCCGAAGTCTGAAAACTATATCGGTACCAGTCCCACCCGGATCGACGACGCTAATCTACGGTTCGAAGCTCAGCGCGCTTTCGTATGGGTGTTGGTAATCGGCCTATCCGCGCTGGCCGTATACGTTGCACAAAGTCTGCTGGTAATTTTCGGCGCCCTCGTATTCGCGGCGATGCTGGATGGCGGCGCCCGGTTGCTGGGGCGGGTTCTGCCGATCGGGCGGACATGGCGGATCTATTTCGTTCTCGCCGGTATCGCGGCGTTCATCTATTGGCTGATAACTTACGCTGGCGGCCAGATATCGCGGGAGGCCGCGCAATTGCCCCGCATCGTCGAAGAGCAATATTGGGTCGCGATCGCCTGGCTCAACAGTCAGGGTTTCTCCATCGATCCGCGCAGCATGCAGGATATGGCAGGCATGATCGCCAGCGGCCTCGGCACCGTTACACAAGCGATCGGCGGATTTTTAGGCGGATTGACCAGCCTGTTCCTCATTCTCGTTATCGGCGTCTATATGGCGGTCGAGCCACGTATCTACGAACGCGGGGTCGCATGGATGATCGTGCGCGACCGGCGCGACGAATTCTTCCAGACCGCTCAAAGGATGGGGTATACGATGCGCCGCCTGATGGCCGGGCGGCTGTTGGGCATGGCGTGCGAAGGGGTGTTCACCTGGGCCGCGCTCGCGCTTTACGGTGTTCCGATGGCCGCCTTGTTGGGCATATTGACCGGGCTGCTGGCGTTCGTGCCCAATCTCGGTGCGCTGATCGGAGGTATATTGATGGTCGCCGTCGGCTTTTCCGGCGGAGTCGAGATGGGTTTGTATACCATCGTCATCTATATCTCGGTGCAAATACTCGATGGGTATTTCATCATCCCGATGATCGCGAAAAAAACCGTCGATTTGGCACCGGCGCTGGTTCTGGCGTCGCAGCTTATCATGGGCATCCTGTTCGGCATTTTGGGGTTGTTCCTGGCCGATCCCGCTCTCGCAATGCTGAAGGTTGCATTGGAACGGCGGGCGGAGCGGATCGACAAAGAGCGTGCCAGCAAATTGGAGGTTGGCCACAATGGCGCGTAAATTCTTGTATTTCATCGCGATCTGTATCGTGACTATTCTGGCGGGGGCGTTCGCGCTGCGCGTCTGGTCAGATGAACTTGCGGAAATTGCCCTGGTACCGAGCGCTGATTTCGAAACTCAGGAACCGCTGGCCGAAAACGCGTATAACGATCCCGCCATGTGGTTCTCCCGCCCCGGCCTCGGCACGGATGATCCCGCACGGTGGCAACCACCGGTGCGCGGCGAAGGCAGAACGATCCCGAACGACGCCGGCGAAGCATCCGATTTCGCAGTGTTTTTCATCCACCCGACCAGCTATCTCGAACGCAGTCGGTGGAACGCCCCGCTGGACGATGCGGAATCGCAGCGCGTTGCGCGAATATATGTCCGCGGCATGGCCAGCGCCTTCAACCGCGCCGACGAGATATGGGCGCCGCGCTATCGCCAGGCCACGATCGGTACGTTCCTGACCGATCGAGACGAAGCCACTCAGGCGCTAGACGCCGCCTATTCCGACATTCGGCAAGCTTTTGCCTTTTTCGTAGCCAGCGTCGACGAAGACACGCCGATCGTTCTGGCGGGGCACAGTCAGGGATCGCTGCATCTGTTGCGCCTGTTGCGCGAGGATGTCGCCGGTTCCGACATCCAGGATCGCGTCGCCGCCATCTATGCGATCGGGTGGCCCATCTCGATCCGTCACGATCTCCCGGCGCTCGGCTTTCCGGCCTGTGCTACCGCCGATCAGGCTGGCTGCATCATGTCCTGGTCGAGCTATGCCGAGCCTGCCGATACGGACGCCTTCATGGATCGCTATGCTGCATCGATCGGTTTCGATGGAACGCCGCGCGGCAGCAGTGCGATCCTGTGCACCAATCCGCTGACCGGCGGGCAAGCCGACACGGCACCGGCCACCGAGAACATCGGTACGCTGATACCCGAAGCGGGCTTCACCACCGGCGAACTGGTGGCCGGTGCCGTCCCGGCAAGCTGCCGATCCGACGGTTTGCTGTCGATCGGTGCTCCGGTCGAGATGGGCGAATATGTCCTGCCGGGTAACAATTACCACATATACGATATTCCCCTGTTCTGGGCGAATATGCAGCGCGGCGTCGTGCGCCGGGTGGCGGCATGGCAAGCGGCGCAGTGACTTCCGACACGGCGCAGACATTGATCGCGGAAACCGCGGCGGAATTACGCAATGCACTGCCCGATGGCGGCGCTTTGCTTGCGTTGGATCTGGGGACCAAGACCATCGGCACCGCCACCTGCGATGCGGGCTGGCAGTTCGCCACGGCGGGCAAGGTCCTGGAACGCGGTAAATTCGGGCGCGATCGCGAATTTCTGCGCGAAATTATCGTGCAGCGCCGGATCGCCGCAATCGTCATCGGGCTCCCCCGCAACATGGATGGCAGCGACGGCCCGCGCGTACAGGCAAGCCGCGCCTATGCCCGTAATCTGGCGGAAGCGTTTCAGCTCCCGATCCTGCTATGGGACGAACGCTGGTCCACCACGTCGGCAGAACGCGACTTGATCGGTCAGGATATGAGCCGCCGCAAACGCGCGACGCGCATCGACAGCCACGCCGCCGCTGTCTTTTTGCAAGGTGCGATCGATGCACTTGCCGGGGGTATTCTGTGATCGGCGCGCGTCATGGCTGACGAACTTCCGCCCTTCGACCCCAAGGCTGCCGCGCCGTTCATGTTGAAACACGGGCATTCGGCCAAACTCGGCCTGCGCTATTGCGATCATGGCGACAATTGGGTTGCGCTGGAGCTTCCATGGCGCGAAGATTTGCTCGGCGAAATCGACCGTGGCGTTTTGGCATCGGGGCCGATCGTCAGTTTGCTCGACATGGCATCCGGCCTGTCGATCTGGACGGCGATGGGCGCGTTCCGGCCGGTCGCCACGCTCGACCTGCGGGTCGATTATCAACGTCCGGCGCGCCAGGATACGGCGGTGATCGGACGCGTCGAATGCTATCGGATGACCAAATCGGCGGCTTTCGTGCGCGGTATCGCGCATGATGGAAACGCTGGCGATACGGTCGCCACGATGACCGGCGTGTTCATGGCGATCGGAAAGGATGCGCGCAGTGGCTGAACGCGGCGATGTGCCAAAGTCTGACGAGCCTTTGACGGCCTATGCGCAAACATTAGGCATCGTGATCCATGATTGGGTGGATGGGGTGCCCGTGCTGACTTTCGCATTCGGCAAAGATGTGGAGGGGCGGCCCGATCATCTTCACGGCGGTGCCACGTCGGGGCTGCTTGAAACGGCGGGATACGCGCTCCTGCGCGCGGAATTACAGAAGCGGGAACGACGCCACCGCTTGAAGCCGATCAGCATTACCGTCCAATTCCTGAATGCCGGTAAAAGCCAGCAGACCTATGCGAAAGCACGCATCGTGAAACTGGGTCGGCGAAACGCGAATATTTCGATCGAAGCATGGCAGGACGATCCCGATCGCCCCATCGCCACCGCCATCATGAACATATTGATGGCAGAACCGGAAAGCTGATAGCGCCCCGTCAGTTCTGGGGTTCGTCGCTCGCCTGCGGTTCTCGTCTGCCGCGATTGATCGATACGCCGTTATCGTCGAGCCGCAGATCGAGCGGAATGCCTTCGATCTCCGTTTCCACCGTCACTCCGCGTGTATCCTCATCGATACGCAAACGGCTGCCATTTTCGTCGAGCGGAATGTCGCCAAGATCGGGAATATCCATCGGCTGCACCGGCCCGCTTGGATCGGACGGTGCGGGTATTGCCGGTGCGCTGCGTTCGCCAATCGCCTGTCGCATGAAATCGCGCCACACGCGCGCAGGCAATCCGCCGCCGGAAATACCGTTCAGCGGCGTGTTGTCGTCATTGCCGATCCATACGCCAACGACCAGCCGATCCTCATCCTCGCCCGCGTAACCCACGAACAGCGCATCGCGATTGTTCTGCGTGGTGCCCGTCTTGCCGAATGTGGGCGTATTGAGGGCCGCCGCACCGCCCGTTCCACCAGTCACGACGGCGCGCAGCATCCGTTCCATATCCTCATGGTCGGATCGCGACAGGCTGCCTTTCCTGTCGATCGCCCAATCGAACCAGCCCGCTTCGCCTGCGGGAAAAGCATGCGGTTCCACCGGAAAGCTATTGCCCGCGACCCCGGCATAGGCTGCGGTCAATTCCAGCAAGGTAAGGGTCGAAGTGCCCAACGCCGCGCTTGGATCGCCCGGCTCGATCGCCGCCGTAACCCCCAGATCGCGCGCGGTTTCGATGACCGCTTCATGACCGAGCTGCTTGTACAATCGGACGGTCGCGACGTTGCTCGATTGGGCCAGCGCATCCTGCAGACCTATCTGATCGGAATATCGCTCTTTCGCGTTTTTCGGGCGATACGATCCGGCTTCGATAGGTGTATTGTCCAACAGATCGGTCGGCTCCATCCCTTCGCGCAAGGCGGTGAGGTACGTGAACAGTTTGAACGTCGAGCCTGATTGGCGTTTGGCCTGCGTTGCGCGGTTGAAAGGCGATTGCGAATAATCCTTTCCTCCGATCATCGCGACGACTTCGCCGCTGGGACGCATGGCCACCAATGCGATCTGCGCCTCGCCCAAGGGTGCCCGTGCCACGGCATTTTTGGCGATGTTCTGTAGGCGCGAATCCAGTGTCGTTGTAATGGTCTGGCTGGCATAGCCCCCTTCCAGCCGCTTGCGCGCATCGGGCAGCGCCCAATCGGCGAAGTACGTACCCGTCGGCAGATCGTAAACCGTGCGCGAATCGACCCGCGGCGTCGGCATCGCATCCGCTTCCGCCTGCGTCATATAGCCCGCCGCGACGAGGGCATTTTTGACCAGCGCCATCCGCTCGACCGCACGCTCGAAATGACGCGTCGGGGCATAACGCGATGGCGCCTGCACCAACCCGGCCAGCATTGCGGCCTGTTCCGGTTTCAGATTTTCCGGCTTGCGATAGAAATAATGCAGCGACGCGGCGCGCAAACCGTACACATTGTCGCCGAAATAGGCGTTGGAAAGATAGCGTTCGAGGATCTCTTCTTTCGTCAGCCAAGCCTCCAGCCAGAAGGCGATGAGCATTTCGCGCGCCTTGCGGCTCATGCTGCGTTCGGGGGTGAGGAAGGTGAACTTCGCCAGCTGCTGCGTAATCGTGCTGCCGCCGCCGTAACCGGTCCAGGCGGCGCGGGCGATGCCGCGCGGATCGACGCCCCAATGGTTGTAAAACCGCCGATCCTCGATCGCGAGGAAGGACTGGACGACGTGATCGGGCAGGTCGCCGACCACGATGGGATCGGCAGTAATTGCGCCGTTCCGCGCGATCGGCGTACCGTCGGCGGCCAGCAGGGTAATCTGCGGCGGCGCGATCGGCTGCAACGATTTGCTGAGCGGCGCCGTGATTGCGAGCCAAGCGACGATGATCATTAGAAAGAGCAACATGGCGGCGACGATCCGCGCCAGCCACCATCGTTTGCGACGATCCTGATAATGTGCTGGCTGAAACCAGCGCGTATCGTGCCGTTCCAGCGTGAACGCCGCATCGACCTGATCCAGACCGCGGTCCCACCGGTCGTAATCACTTTGGCGCGCATTACGATCATCATCGTCTTCGGCGCCATCGTGCCAGCCGCTGCCATAGGCATCCTGCGTCGCGAAATAGGAATGTTCGCGTTCGCCGAGCGCATCGCCGTGTAAACTGTCGCGTCGGCTTTGCGAAGCGCGTTTGAAGAACCGTCCCAACATGGCGCGTGTATTATCCTAACAACACAGCCATGGCGAGCATTTTGTCAGTTCTTCGCAACCACGCTTTCGGGCAGTTCGGTGCCGAAGACGCGCTGATAATATTCCGCCACCATCATCCGTTCCGCTTCGTCGCATTTGTTGAGGAAGCTCAGGCGGAAAGCAAAGCCGATATCCTTGAAAATCGCGTTGTTCTGCGCCCATGTGATGACCGTGCGAGGGCTCATCACGGTCGAAATATCGCCGTTCATGAAACCCTGCCGCGACAGATCGGCGACCTTGATCATGTCGGCCACCTGTTTGGGGTCGGCATCCGGGTTCTTGGACAGGACGATGTTCTGTTCCGTTTCCATCGGCAGATAATTCAATCCGACCACGATGTTCCAACGGTCCATCTGCCCCTGGTTGATCGCCTGAGTGCCATGATACAGCCCGCTCGTATCGCCCAGCCCGACCGTGTTGGCGGTGGCGAACAGGCGGAACCCCGCATCGGGGCGAATCACGCGGTTCTGGTCGAGCAGCGTCAGCTTGCCTTCCGCCTCCAGCACGCGCTGGATCACGAACATCACATCGGGGCGGCCCGCATCATATTCATCGAACACCAGAGCAACGGGATGCTGCAAAGCCCAGGGCAGCAAGCCTTCGCGGAATTCCGTGACCTGCAGCCCGTCGCGCAGCACAATGGCATCGCGCCCGACCAGATCGATCCGGCTGATATGCGCGTCAAGATTGATGCGGATACATGGCCAATTAAGGCGAGCGGCAACCTGTTCGATATGGGTCGATTTTCCGGTCCCGTGATAGCCCTGAACCATCACGCGGCGGTCATGGGCGAAGCCTGCCAGGATCGCCAGCGTCGTATCGGGATCGAAGATGTAGCTGTCGTCGCGATCGGGCACGCGCTCGTCCGCTTCGCTGAACGCGGGGACTTGCCAGTCGATATCGATGCCGAACACGTCACGCACGTCGACGGTGGTATCGGGGGCGGCCATGGATGTTTTGGAAGTCGGGTCGAACGTCTTGTCTGTCATCGTATCTCTCATAGGGCCGCAACGCGTAGCCGCGCCTTCCGGTCCCTGCAACTGCATGACCGTGCAAATTTTGCACGATGTTTGCCCGATGGGTGCAAATGCGTGCCGCCCGCCCCATATTCACCACAATGGCTTCGCTGCGTCCTTCCGAACAATTGCGTCAAGCGGTGATCGGCCGCGTGCGGGCGGTGTTCAACGATGCCGATAGCGGGCTGGAGCCGGTGCCGCCATCCGACGACGCTTATTTTGCGAAGGATTCGCCGATCCGGTTGGTGCATGCCGATGCGGTGTCGATGATGATCGGCGGCATCCGCAGTCTGCTGCTGCAGATGCTGCATCCGCATGCCTTGCAGGGTGTGCTCGACCATTCCAATTTTCGCAGCGACATGCATGGCCGCCTGCGGCGTACCGCGCGGTTTATCGCCGTGACCACTTTCGGCCATCGCGACGAGGCGGATAAGATTATCGATCGGGTCAACCGCATTCATGAGCAGGTGAACGGCACGCTGCCGGACGGCACGCCCTATTCCGCGCGCAATCCCGAAACGCTCGCCTGGGTTCATGTGGCGGAGGCGACGAGTTTTCTCGAAGCATATCTGCAATATGTGAAGCCGGGCATGTCCTTCGCCGCGCAGGATGAATATTACCGCCAGTTCGCCATCATCGCGCGAAAGCTGGGTGCCGATCCGGTGCCGGAAACCAAAACGCAGGCCGAAAAACTGATGCGGCATTTTCGCATGCAGCTGCAATCGAACGCGGAGGTGAAAGAGGTGGCCGATCTGGTCCTGACGCAGCGCCCCGAAGGCGCGCCGGTGGCCGTGCAAAAGATACTGGGCACCGCGGCGGTCGATTTGCTACCCGGCTATGCCCGCACGATGTTGGAATTGAGGCGGCCAGGGTTGGAACTGCTGCCCGCCCGCGCGGCGGCGTTTTCGGTCGGTAAAACCCTGCGTTGGGCCTTTCGCCAGAATTGACGGTTGCCAGCATCCGGATGACGTTCGAGTGACGAAGGCGACACCCTGTCACCTGAGTGATCAATTCTAAATAATTGATAAGTGATGCTCAATTCAAATCGGGGTGACATATCGCTCGATGGGTAGCCCCCCCGGCCAGCGGTGTTTATCTATAAACGGGCCGAAGCAATCGATGCCCCACAAGCATACGCGCGGCATGGTTTTGTAGGAAAGCCTGCAACGAATTTGGCTTCAAAAATTTACCGTAGCGCAACCGCCTTGCGCAGCAGCTGATACGCATCGACCACTTTGGTCAGGCGCGCTTCGTGGCTTCGGTCGCCGCCATTGCGGTCGGGGTGAAATTGACGGACCAGATCGGAATAGCGGCGGCGCAGTTTCGCGCGGTCGATATCGGGTTTCAGCCCCATGACATTCAGTGCCGATCGTTCTTCCGGCGTGAATTTGGAATGGACGGCCTGCGCCCCTGCCGCCCGTGCCTTGATATCCGCCGCACGGCCCCCGATCGCGTCCAGCGGATCGTTGAAGTCCGCCCATCGCGGCATACCGTCGACACCTGCATCCGGGCGGAAGGTGCGACTTTCGGTCGCCCAACCGGCGGTGGGGGATTGCGCCGCGAAAATCTCGTCCGCGTTCATCCCTTCGAACCAGTCATAGCCCGCGTTGAATTCGCGCACATGGTCGAGACAGAACCAGCGATAATCGCCCGGACCGTCGAAGCTGTTGCCGGAAGCGCCCGGCGCGCGAAACTCTCCCGGTTGGCAGCAGTGCGGCGCCTGGCAAACTTGCCCATTATCCTCGAACCGCCCATGGAACCTGTTGCCGCGCATAGGGATTTAGGATGGGGTGCGTTTGCCAGATTTCAAACCCGAAGGAGTTTTGCGCCATGTCGATCGCCGAAGAAATGGAAACTTTGCTGCGCGGTGCCTTTGCGCCGACCAGACTGGAGATCGTAAATGACAGCGCCAGTCATTCGGGGCATTCGGGCGACGATGGCAGCGGGGAATCCCACTTCACGATTCTGATCGAAAGCGCGCATTTCGATGGAGTGACGCGTCTCAATCGCCAACGGATGGTGAACGGCGCACTCGGCGATATTCCCGGCGACCGAGTCCATGCGCTGGCGATCAAAGCGAGCGCGTCGGGAGATGCCGCTTGATGACGCAAACGCTCGAACCCGTTACGCACGATCTCGGCCAGTTCGAAGTGCGCCGCGTGTTACCAAACCGCGAACGCACGATGGTCGGCCCGTTCATCTTCGTCGATCAGTTCGGCCCCGGATCGCTGGACATCGGCACCGGCATGGATGTGCGCCCGCATCCGCATATCAATCTGGCCACCGTAACTTGGCTGTTCGAAGGCGCGATTGATCACCGCGATTCTCTCGGCAGTTTCAACACGATCCGGCCGGGGCAGGTCAATCTGATGACGGCGGGCCGCGGCATCGTCCATTCGGAACGCAGCCCGCAGGAGGAACGCGATATCGGACCGCAACTTTACGGAATGCAAACCTGGCTGGCGCTGCCCGATGGTCGCGAAGAAATCGATCCGGCTTTCGAAGCGATTGCCGATCTTCCGGTCGTTTCCGACAATGGCGCGAACGCCACAATCATTATGGGCGAGCTGTGGGGCGAGCGCGCCACGACGACTACTCATGCCGAAACGATCTACGCCGAAATCGTGCTGGGTGCCGGTGGGGCCATTCCGATCGACGCCGATGCCGATGAACGCGCGGTCATGCTCGTCGGCGGCGAGGCGGAGCTGGACGGGCAGGCAATCGAGCTGTTTCAGTTGAACGTCCTCAAACCGGGCGAAGCCATGCGTCTGGCGTCGCGCTCGGGCGGGCGAGCGATGCTGCTCGGCGGGGAAGCCTTCGCGACCAAGAGACACGCCTGGTGGAACTTCGTCAGTTCCAGCCGCGACCGGATCGAACAGGCGAAGGACGATTGGCGCGCCGGACGTTTTCCCATGGTGCCCGATGATGATGAACGCATTCCCCTGCCCGATGGCGCCCCCAAAACAGTGAGTTACCCATGAGTTTCACCGATAAAACCGTATGGATTACCGGCGCATCCTCCGGCATCGGCGCTGCTCTCGCCCGTGAATGGAGTAAGCGCGGTGCGCATGTTGTCCTGTCGGGCCGCGACGAGCGGCGGCTGGCAGATGTGGCGCAATCGATCGATGGCGAGACGCTATGTCTGCCATTCGACGTGCGGGATGACGAAGCCCTGCAACACGCCACGCAAGCGGCGGTGGCGTGGATTGGCAACGTCGATATCTTCGTCGCCAATGCGGGCGTGTCGCAGCGCAGCCAGGCAGTGAATACGGACATGCGGGTCTATCGTGAGATCATCGACATCGATTTAACCGCGCAAATTGCCGCCACGCAGGCGCTGCTGCCGCATATGGTCGAGCGCGGATCGGGCAAGTTCGTCTTCATAACCTCCATCGCAGGGAAGGTCGGCGTGCCGATGCGCACCGCCTATTGTGCGGCGAAGTTCGGGCTGATCGGCTATGCCGATGCGCTGCGCGCGGAGCTTTCCGTGAAAGGCGTCGATGTGCATGTCATCGCACCGGGATCGATCGCGACCGACATTTCGCGCAACGCTCTCGATGCCGATGGCGCGAAACGGGGCCGCAGCGATAAGGCGATCGATGGCGGCATTCCCGCGGACGAAGCCGCGCGCATTATGATCGACGCGATTGCCCTCAATCAGCGCGAAATTATCGTGGCACGCGGCATGGAAGAAGCGATGGGCGAATTGCGCCGGACGCCCGATCAATTGCTCGACCAGATCGCCGGCATGGTCGCCGATGGATATATCGAGAAGATGGAAGCGGAGGACTGAAATGTCGTACGAAATGACGCGCGTTACCCTTCCCTCCGGCATCGAACTGGACGTTCGCGACAAGGGGCCGCGCAATGCGGAAACGCTTATCTTCCTCCACGGCTTTCCCGAATCGCATCGGACCTGGCGTCATCAGATCGCCCATTTTTCGGACCGATACCGCTGCGTCGCGCCGGACCAGCGCGGCTATCGCAGTTCATCCAAGCCGCAGGATGCGGCGATGTACACGCCGGACAAGTTGATCGGCGATGTGTTCGCGATGGCGGATGCGTTGGAGGTCGAGAACTTCACCGTCGTCGGCCACGACTGGGGCGGTGCGATCGCATGGGGCACGGCGTTGCGCGGCCAATTCGAAGGACGCGTGAAGCGCGCCATCATCGCCAACGCGCCGCATCCCCTGATCTTTGCACGATTGCTCTTTCTGCACGAGGGGCAGCGCGCGGCGAGCCAATATATTCGCAGTTTTCGCGATCCGACAAGCGACGCCTTCGTTCGCGAGCATGGCCTGGCCGCCCTGCTCAAACGCGAATTGAAATGGGATCGCGCGCCCGACATGGGCGAACATGAGCGTGAGCGGCAGTTGGAGGACTGGGCCGATCCTGAAACCGGGATCGCGATGCTGAACTGGTATCGCAGCAGCCCAATCAACGTCCCGCCGATGGATGCCCCTTTCGAATTGCCTACCGATTACACCCCGCCCGCTCTGCCCAATCTGACGATCCCCACTCTGGTCATTTGGGCAATGAACGACATGGCGCTGCCGCCCGCAAACCTCGATGGGTTGGACGATCTGGTGGACGATCTCACGATAGCGAAAGTGACGGATTGCGGACATTTCGTGACGTGGGAAAAGCCGGACGCGGTCAACGGCGCGATGGCCGAGTTTCTCAAACGCTAAACGGCGTCATTCCCGAACCATTCCGCCCACGCGCCGTGGGGATGGCCGCATCCAAGCAACCGCGGCTCACCGCCACCCGGCCAGCAGCGGACATGCAATTCGTGGCGAAATGTCGCACGGTTTGTTTCGAGCGATATCCAGGCGAGCGGCGCGTCCTGTGTGGCTTTTGCCCCTGCTGCCATCATCAGACCGTCGATCGCATCCTGAGTCGACGTGGGCAGATATTGCCACACGATCGAATGGCATAGAACGCGCGTTACGCCCAGTTGCATCGGTTGCGAGAGCATTGCCTGCACGAACGCTTCGGCATCTTGAGCGACGATCTTCGGCGCTTGTGCGCGCGCCAGTTCGATGGCGGTTTCGATACGCGCCATCCGCTCCGTCGCTTCGGGCCAGACATAGCTTTTCAGGCGAAGCAACGCGTCGGGATCGGTCAGGTCGATAGGCGACCTGTCGCAGCCGCGGATACCGACGATGTCGACCGGCACGTCGGGCGGCGGATTGCCGCGCCATTCCGGCGCGATCCACATCGGTGAATCGTCGTCGCCAGCCATCACCCCGCCCAGATCGAAGCGATAGCGATCCATCATCGTATTGACCCCGGCGCTCGCCCCGATTTCGTACAGTTCGAAACGAGATTGTACCCGTTCGGCGAGCCACAACAGCCCTGCCATAAAGGCCCACGATCGCCCTGCTTCGTTCGTTTGCGGCGGCCCGTCCAACCATGGCAGCAGCATGGTGTCATACGTCTCGACCAGCTCGCACACGATCGCATCGACGCGCCCCTGATCTGCGGTCAGTCCGGCATATACCGGTTCGAGGCGGCGATCCTCCCCGCTCAACAACAGATGATGCAGGCCGCCGGTGATCCTCAGCGGCATCGCATCCGCCAAACTCAGCCCCTCCCAATGCTTCATTCGTCGGCCGACCGCCGTATCTGTGTCGAGTACAGCGCGCAAAGCGCGAACGATGCGCGCGGTATTCGGCGCGCCCGCTTTCTCGCAATGCGCCGCCTGCCATGCGATCGCTTCGGCCACATCCACGATCTCCATCACTGCCGTCATTGCCCCATACTCTCCATAACCCAACACCTTCCATTGCCCTTTATGCGCCCCGCCACTATCTGCCGCAGCATCATGGACCGCCCGCTGACCTTCGCCGTGCCCAAGGGCCGCATTCTCGATGAAGCCCTGCCGGTCATGGCCGGTGCGGGTGTCGTGCCAGCCGACGCGTTTCACGACAAGGCCGACCGCAGCCTCAGCTTTGCGACGACGCGCGACGATATGCGGATCATTCGCGTTCGCGCATTCGACGTTGCCACCTTCGTGGCGCATGGCGCGGCGCAGATGGGCATCGTGGGGTCCGACGTTATCGAGGAATTCGATTATTCGGACCTCTACGCCCCCGTCGATCTCGATATCGGACATTGTCACCTGGCCGTCGCCGAACCGAAGGATGGCGCGGATACGGTGGACGGGGCCAGCCATCTGCGAGTGGCGACGAAATACCCCAACATCACCCGCCGCCATTTCGAAGCGCAGGGCGTTCAGGCCGAATGCGTCAAGCTGAACGGCGCGATGGAACTGGCCCCTTCGCTCGGTCTTGCCGGGCGGATCGTCGATCTGGT
Organism: Pontixanthobacter sp.; assembly: GCA_049682975.1. Classification (GTDB taxonomy): domain Bacteria; phylum Pseudomonadota; class Alphaproteobacteria; order Sphingomonadales; family Sphingomonadaceae; genus Pontixanthobacter. The sequence continues at coordinate 17,397 of JBAUIN010000358.1, forward strand.
GTCCACCGGCGCGACGCTGAAGCAGAACGGTCTGGTCGAGAAGGAAACCATCCTGCACATCACCGCCCGGCTGATCGTCAATCGCGCCGCATGGAAAACCGATGCGCGGGTTGCCGATCTGGTCGACGCATTCCGGACGAACAACGAAGCGGCCGCCGCCTGATGCGCAGCCTGTCGATCAACGATCCCGGTTTCGCAAAAACCTTCCGCGCCAT
>JBAUIN010000359.1:0-3244 GCA_049682975.1 Pontixanthobacter sp.
TGCTCTTCACCCGCGACTCCATTGCGGCACCGGCAGAACTTTATGTGTCGCAAGGCTGGTCGCAGGCTGTGCCGCTGACATCGGTTGCGCGGCAAGCCATCGGGCGATTGAGGGGTATCACGACCACCCGCTTCGATTTCGCCGGTGCCGATGGTGATACGGTTTACGGCCAAATCACTAAACCGGAAGCACATGACGGCCCGCTCCCTGCCATTCTCTATGTCCATGGCGGACCCCAGGGATCGTTCAACGATGGCTGGTCCAGCCGCTGGAATCCGCGAGTTTTGGCGAGCCAGGGTTACGCCGTCATCTCCGTCGATTTTCATGGCAGCACGGGATACGGACAGGCGTTTACCGATGCCATCAATCGCGATTGGGGCGGTAAACCCTTGGAAGATTTGCAAAAGGGGCTCGCCGCCGCACTCACCCTCGATCCGCAGATCGACGGGTCGAAAGCCTGCGCGATGGGCGCATCCTATGGCGGATACATGATGAACTGGATTGCGGGACAGTGGGCGGACAGGTTCGATTGTCTGGTGCAGCATGACGGATTGTTCGACCTGCGCAGCTTCTATTATTCGACCGAGGAATTGTGGTTCCCGCGGTGGGATTTCGGCGGTTCCTATGCCGAGAACCCGGCGGAATACGAAAAATGGAATCCGGTCAATCATGTGCAGAACTGGCAGACCCCGATGCTGGTGATCACCGGCGAAAAGGATTTTCGCGTACCCTATTCGCAGGGGCTGCAATCCTTCACCGCTCTGCAGGAACAGGGCGTTCCGGCGAAACTGCTGGTATTCCCGGACGAAAATCACTGGGTGCTGAAGCCCGCCAATTCGCTGCAATGGCATAACACCGTATTCGATTGGCTCGCCCGTTGGCTGAAATCCGATCGCATCGCACCATCGGGCGAACCGATCGCGGCACAAAAACGACCATGAAAGCGCGCGAAAAAGAATTGCTGAAAGCGCAGCTCGCGCTCGGCAAGATCGGCGGCGAAACCGTCGAACGCCAGATATTCCTATGTGCCGTGTCGGAGAAGCAAAAATGCTGCAGCCGGGATGAGGGCAAGCGCGCCTGGAGCTATTTGAAAAAGCGCATGAAGCAGTTGAAACTGGCTGGGCCGAAGCGGACGGACGGTTCCGGCGGTGTTCAGCGCAGCAAAGCGGATTGCCTGCAAATCTGCGCCGCCGGGCCGATCGCGGTCGTCTGGCCGGACAATGTCTGGTATCATTCGTGCGACGAAACCGTGCTGGAACGCATTATTCAAGATCATCTGATCGGCGGCGAACCGGTCGAACAATATCGTTTGCGCGATATGACGCACACACCCTTGGACGATCGCGGTCCCGCCTGAACCGCTTCTATTTCCAGGTATCGTCGTCTTCTTCGGCCAGATCGGTCACGCTTTCGTCATGCCCCGTTCCGCTCGATAGGAACACCAGCCCCATCAACGCTGCCGTCAGCAGCATCATAAACCCGATACCCAGTGCCACGGCGATGTAGAAATGCACCGACGCAGGACTTTCGCCATCATACAGAAAATATATCGCTATACCGACCACGCCGATCGTCACCAGCAGCATGAACCGCATCAGCCGCTTGTATCGCGCCCAGGCGAAAGCCGCGTTTTCCGGATCGTCCAGCGGGGATTTGGGTATCATGGGATTCTCATGGCCCGCCCGCTTAAGTTTTTCAATGGCATCGCGATTCGCATTCTCGCGGAGGTCGTGGCATTAATGAGTCGGAGCAACAGGGAGACAGGCTTATGGATATTGCGAAACTGATTGCCGATCGGTCCCCCGGCGATATTATCGCCTGCGATGCCAACGATCCGGTCCGCGCCGTTATCGCGATTTTGGCGGAGAAACGAATCGGTGCGTTGCCGGTTTTGCGCGATGGCAAACTGGCGGGGATCTTTTCCGAACGAGACGTCATCTATCGAATGGCGGAAGATGGGGCCGCTTGTCTCGACACGCAGGTCGGCGATGTGATGACCGCGCCGGCAATCACAGTCGAAGTGCGCGCGAAAGTCGATGAGGCGTTAGGTCTGATGACACGCCGCCGCATCCGGCATCTGCCGGTGCTCGACAATGGCGCGATGTGCGGCTTCATTTCGATCGGAGATCTCGTCAAATCGCGGATCGACGAGGTGAAGCTGGAAGCGGAAGCCATGCGCAATTACATTCAGACGGCTTGAGCCAAATGGATCCAGACCTTACATAACGATTATGGCCGAAACGCTCACCCTCACAGCATCCGCCGCGCAGCGGGTCGCTCGCATCGCCGAAAAACAATCCAAGCCGGCGATTCTGCGCCTTTCGGTCGAGGGCGGCGGTTGCTCCGGCTTTCAGTATAAATTCGATCTCGCCGACACGGTGGATACGGACGACGCGATCAGCGAAACCGATGGCGTGCGTTTGGCTGTCGATCCGGTCAGCCTGGACTTGGTCGGTGGCAGCGTCGTCGATTTCGTCGAATCTCTCGGCGGGGCAGCATTTCGGGTAGAGAACCCCAATGCCGCCGCCGGATGCGGATGCGGGTCGAGCTTCGGCATCTGATGCGTTGCCCGTAACGCCCACATGAAAATAGCGACCTATAACATCAACGGGATCAAGGCGCGCCAGCCCCGGTTATTGGAATGGCTTGAGGAAACGCGCCCGAAAGTCGCGTGTTTGCAGGAGATCAAAACGCAGGACGCAGGCTTCCCCGCGGATGCGTTCGAGAAAATTGGCTACCATGCTATCTGGCATGGACAGAAGGGTTTCAACGGAGTTGCCATTCTGGCCGACGGTACTGAACCCGTAGAAACGCAGCGAGGCTTGCCACTTCTCGACAAAAACGACGCGGAAGACGACCAGTCTCGCTATTTGGAGGCCGATGTAGATGGTGTCCGCGTCGCCTGCATCTATTTGCCTAACGGAAATCCGCGGCCCGGTCCGAAATTCGATTATAAACTGCGTTGGATGGAGCGGCTTCACGCGCGTATGGATTATCTCGCCTCTTTGGAGACACCGTGCGCCGTTGTCGGCGACTACAATGTCATTCCCCATGACGACGATGTTTGGTCGCCTGCACGAATGGCCGACGATGCGTTGATGCAGCCCGCATCTCGCGATGCCTACGCGGCATTGCTTGCATCCGGATGGACGGATGCCGTCCGCACTCTCAACCCGCGCGGCGGGGTGTGGACCTATTGGGATTACCAGGCCGGGGCTTGGCAGCGCGATCACGGTTTTCGGAT
>JBAUIN010000360.1:0-2707 GCA_049682975.1 Pontixanthobacter sp.
CCTTTATGGCAAGAAACAGGCCCGTGATGAGCGCAAGATGGGCCACATCACGCGGATCGGGCGCGGCGAAGCGTGACCCAGTCGATATTTCTGGCCTATGCCCGTGCCGCCAATGGTGCGATCGGCAAAGGTGGTACGCTGCCGTGGCATCTGCCCGCCGATCTCAAACATTTCAAAGCCCTGACGATGGGCGATGACAATACCGGTCTGCCCATGATTATGGGCCGCAAAACTTTCGAAAGCCTGCCCGGCCTGTTGCCGAAACGTCGGCATATCGTGCTCACCCGGCGCGAACGGTGGGACAGCACCGGTGCGGAAGTGGCGCGATCTTCGCAGGAAGCTCTCACGATCGCGGGCGGCGGCGATATCGCCATCATCGGTGGTGCCGCGATTTTCGATGTGTTCATGCCCCTTGCCGATCGGATCGAACTCACTCAGATCCATGCCGATTACGAAGGCGATACCTTCATGCGCCCGCCTGGCCCAGCATGGACCGTCACGGCGCGCGACGATCATGCGGCCGAAGGTAATCGACCAGCGTTTTCCTTCCTTACATACCGGCGGGTCGAGGACATTTCCGCATGAGGTGGCTCGACCATCGCGAAGCCGTGCCCGACCCCTTGCGTGGCGCGATTTTGGCGCTCGGCAATTTCGATGGATTCCATGCCGGTCATCAGGCCGTGGCCGGCGAGGCGATCCGCTGGGCGCGCGAGGAAGGGCGACCTGCCATCGTCGCCACGTTCGATCCGCATCCGGTGCGCTTCTTCAAACCCGAAGTCGAACCCTTCCGTCTGACCACATTGGAACAGCGGCAGGAATTATATCTGGCCGCTGGCGCAACCGCGATGCTGGTGTTCCATTTCGATGCCGCGCTCGCCGAGACCAGCGCGGAGGACTACATTCGCGATATTCTTGGCAAACGGATCGGCGCGGCGGGCGTGGTTACCGGCGATGACTTTACTTTTGGCCACAAGCGCGGCGGCAACGTAAAGGTGCTCGAAGATATCGGCGCGATGTACGACATCCGCACCCGCACGATCGGGCCGGTGGGGCGGGGCGATACGGTCATATCCTCCAGCCGTATTCGCGACGCGTTGCGGCGTGGCGATCCGCAGGAAGCGGCGCGATTGATGACGCGCCCCTTCGCCATTCGCGGTATCGTGCAGCATGGCGACAAGCGTGGGCGCGAAATCGGCTATCCCACCGCGAACCTGTCCATCGAAAGCTACCTTCGCCCCAAATTTGGCATCTATGCCGTCACGGGCCGCATTCTAGCGACCGGGCAGGATTTGAAAGGCGCTGCCAATATCGGCATCCGCCCACAATTCGATCCGCCGAAAGAATTGCTGGAGCCGTATTTCTTCGATTTCTCCGGCGATCTATATGGGCAGGAGGTGGAAGTCGCCTTCCACCATTTCCTGCGGGGCGAAGCGAAGTTCGACGATCTGGATGGGCTGATCGCGCAGATGGAGCGCGATTGCGCGCAGGCGAGAGATTTGCTGGCGTGAAGAAGGTGCTTATCTGGGTCGGCTATGGCCTCGCCATCGCATTCGTCGCGCTGACGGTGATCAATGCCAGCTGGCTTGCCGAAACGCCGCGTGGGAAGGTCAAGCTGATCTCCCACGGCGGCGCGGCGCAATATTACGAACGTACGGCTTTGGGCCCGGACGATTGCAGCGCCGGACGGATCGAGCCGGTATCGCACCCCTATATCGCCAACACGATGGGCGGCGCCACGCGAGCGGCGGAATTCGCCGTGCGCTACGTCGCGCTGGATGTTCGCCGGACGGCCGACGGTGATCTGGTCGCATTCGGCGATGATACACTCGACTGCCTGACCGACGGTTCGGGATCGGTATCGGACAAGACCGCGGCGGAATTGCGCACGCTCGATGCAGGCTACCGCTACAGCGCGGATGGGGGCCAGACCTTCCCGTTACGCGGACGGGCCAATAGCGACCGCGTCATTCGGCCGATCGGCGAAATCGCGAAGAACCACGGCGATCATCGTGCCTTGATATATCGGTTCGGTGAAAACGATGCCGCTCTGGCAGATCTGCTGGTCGCAAAACTGACCAGGGCAGGCCGCGATCCCGCAAACAGCCGCGATGCGTTTATCGGCCCAGCGGCACCCGTTGCCCGAATGCGGGAACTGGCACCCGATGCCTGGTCCTTCGATCCCGAAAGCGCGCGCCGCTGCGCCGCCGATTATGTAATGACCGGTTGGTACGGCAGCGTTCCCGAAAGCTGCCATCAAGGCACCATGCTGATCCCGGTGGACGAACAATGGAAATTTTGGGGCTGGCCCGACCGATTGATCGCTCGTGTATCCGAATACGGCACGCGCATCATCGTTACCGGGTCGACGAACGATCGCGATATCATGTCGGGCCTTACCCGTCCCGAACAGTTGGGCGATATCCCCGCCACCTTCAACGGGCATATTTGGGTCGACGACACATGGACCGTCGCGCCCGCCCTTCGCCCGGATCGCGACGGACGGCGCGACGATCAGAAAGAGGCGGCAGCGCTTGCGTTGCAAAAGCGCAGAGATGACTGATCGCGATGGGTAAGACCGGCGCCCGATTCAAAGGCGCTTTATCCGTTCCCGCATTTGCCCTAACGCCCCATCCGCTATGACCGACACGCCCGATCAACCTTCCCCCGCCGAGCCGCGCGATTATCGCCCCACGGTGTTCCTGCCGAA
>JBAUIN010000361.1:0-10296 GCA_049682975.1 Pontixanthobacter sp.
GTGGGGTGTTCCAAAGTGCCGGATATCGACGATGTCGGCTTGATGGAAGATCGCGCGACCTTACGCATTTCGTCGCAGCATATGGCGAACTGGCTGCTGCATGGCGTGTGTACGCGCGATCAGGCGATGGATAGCCTCAAACGTATGGCCGCGAAGGTCGACGAACAGAATGCAGACGACCCGACATATGAGAAGATGGAAGGCAATTGGGACGGCGTAGCGTTTCAGGCCGCCTGCGATCTCGTATTCAAAGGTGCCGAACAGCCAAGCGGTTATACAGAACCGCTCCTCCATCGCTATCGTCAGCAGAAAAAAGCGAGTTAGGGGCTTTTCGCTAAAACAGAAACGCCGCCAACCTTTCGGCGGGCGGCGTTTTTACTTTGGGTGATTTGCTTATTAGGAATAGGAAAGGGTCGCCGTTTGTTTTCGACCCGCCGCGCGAAGCGCGCCTCCGGCGAAAAAGAAACCGAGCAGTAGCATGGCCCAGGTCGATGGTTCCGGAACGGCCGAACCGACTTCTAGGAAGCCGACTTGTTGCACGCCTTCCTGCGCGAATCCGCCGCCGAAATTATCGACTGAAATGCTGGTCCGGTTCGTATCGCCGCCACATACCGAGTTACCTGCGAAACAAAGGAAATTAATACCCGACCCGGGCCCCGGGTTCTGGAACAGAGCGAACCCTGATCCCGAAAAATCGAAGAACAGACCCGTCGCCGTAGCGGTCAAGCCACTACCGGAAATGCTAATCCCGGCATTCGCAAAACCATTTAAAGTGAATACGCCGGTTCCATCGTCGAGATCGAGTTGAAAATCGGTGATATTCCCTTCAGCAAGCGAACCGACCGTATCGTCGGTGGTGATAGTCCCGTTCGCACTGACCCCATTTCCGGATTGCGACACGAAAAATGTGGCGGCGTGAGCAGGGGTGGCAAGAAGTAACGGTGCGGCGATGGCACCCAATAAGGCAAGCTTCGTCATAAAATCCTCCATCGAGATGAGATTATGCGGCCCGTTTTCTTTACATTATAAAGTTAACGAACGTTAACGCAAGGTTGAGAAAATGCTGCAATTATCGACACTAACACGTTTAACTAAAAACCGTACCAAAATGAGACAGTATAATAATTATTACAGGCGCCTTGCAACGCGAACGAATTCATCGATCGATAGGGTTTCGGCACGACGCGTGTCATCGATTTTCAGAACCGCAAGCGCTTCCACGGCGCCCGGCACGCTCTTGACGCTCTGACGCAGCATCTTGCGGCGTTGACCGAAAGCGGCGGCGGTGAGGGTGGAAAGCATGTTTGCAGCTACGCCACCGGGTGCTGGGCCAGGTTCCACGTGAACGATCGCGCTCATGACTTTGGGGGGCGGGGTGAAGGCGCTGCGATGGACTCTCATCGCCACTTGTGCGGTCGATCGCCAATTGGCCAATACCGCAAGTCGGCCATAGGCTTTGCTTCCCGGTGATGCGACAATACGCTGGGCGACCTCCTGTTGGAACATCAGCGTCAGCGACGTCCATTGCGGGGGCCAAGTCTCTCCACCCAGCCAGCGCGTAAATAGGGCGGTGCCGACATTGTAAGGGAGGTTGGCCACGACGGCGAAGGGTTCGCCCATCAATTCGTTGTGATCCAGTGCCATCGCGTCCCCTTCGACGACACGCAAGCGACCGGGAAATACATCCTGCAATTCGGCCAGTGCGGGAAGGCAGCGCGCATCCATTTCTATGGCCGTTACGCGGGCTTTGGCGCGTAACAGGGCGCGGGTGAGGCCGCCGGGGCCGGGGCCGATCTCCAGCACGGCACGATCCGTCAGATCACCCGGAATTGCGGCGATCCGGTCCAGCAATTGCTCGTCGAGCAGGAAATTTTGGCCCAGCGCCTTGGATGCGCTCAATCCGTGCGTTTTGATCGTCTCACGAATGGGGGGAAGAACGGGGGCAGCCATCTCTACCCCTTACGCGTCCTTGCGCGCGAAGCGAAGTAGTCCGGGATATTGCGCCAATATTTCCGGTGGCTCGTTCTTTGCAGCGGCGATTATTAAGCCCGCCGTGCCGCGCATTCGCCCGCCATGCGGATCGCAGCCAACATCGCCCCCGGATCGGCGATACCCTTTCCCGCTATGTCGAATGCTGTTCCATGGTCGGGACTGGTACGGATGATCGGCAAGCCGAGCGTGACATTCACCCCAGCGTCGAAATCAAGCGCCTTTACCGGTATCAGCGCCTGATCGTGATACATGCACAGTGCCAGATCGTATCGCGTGCGGGCATGGGGCGCGAAAAGCGCATCGGCCGGATGAGGTCCAGTCGCGTCGATGCCTCGTTCGCGCAAGGTTTCGATCGCGGGCCCGATGATCTCGATTTCTTCCCGTCCGAATTTACCATCTTCGCCTGCATGAGGGTTGAGGCCGGTTACGGCAATGCGTGGGCTGGCCACGCCGAAATCCCTTTGCAACGCCTCCGCTGCGATCGTCGCCTTTTGCACGATAAGATCATGCGAAAGAGTATCGGCAACTTCGGTAAGGGCGCAATGAACCGTCGCGGGGACGGTGCGCAATTGCGGCCCGGCAAGCATCATCGCAACATCGCTTGGGGTCCGCCCGCAGGCGGCAGCCAGAAACTCCGTCTGCCCGGGAAATTCGAACCCGACCTTGGCAAGTTGCCCCTTGTTGACCGGTGCGGTCGCAATCGCGGCCGCCTCGCCCAGTAATGCGAAACGCGTCGCCTCCGCTAAGGAATGCAGAGCCAGCGCAGCACCTGCCTCGTCCGGCATGCCAGGGCGATATTCACAGGGCTGCGCAGGTACCACCGGCAGATAATCGCCGAAAACTCGTGCAGTCTCCATTGGATCGTCGATTGCTGCGACATGCGAACTGGGTCCGCTGCCGAAAGCATATTCGAGAATATCTTCACCGCCGACGACAAAAAACGGCGCGATGGCATTGAGACTCTCGCGATGATCGCGCCAGACCCGTGCGATCACTTCCGGTCCGATCCCCGCCGGATCGCCCAGCGCGATTGCTACCGGAGCGGGAAGCCGAGTGTCGGAAAGGGCGGGCATGCCGCCCGTCAGCTATATTCGATATAGGCGTCGTTCCGCAGATCGCGCAAATAACGCTGGGCGCGCTTCTGAATACGCTCCTGCTCTTTCTGATTGAGCAGCTGCTCGAAATCGTCGTTGCCGGCTTGCTGCGGATCGTCGCGACCGCAAAGCACGAGCACACGCACGCCCTCGCTTACCGAACCGAATGGAGGCGTTGCCTGGCCTACCTGAAGGTTCAGCATCGTGTTCTGCAACTGTTCGGGCAGCGCGCGCGCACGGATCTGGTTTTCCACCACTTCGGCACCCACATTCGACGCGATGTCCTCCGCCGTGCCGCATCCGCGTATGGAGGATGTCGCAGCGGTGAACTGTTCCAGCCGAGCGCGCGCCTGTTCTTCGGTGCTGCCGGGTGGGAAACCGATCGACACCTGTTTCAGGCTCAACATTGCATCGCGCGGATCGGCCTCGCCAATAGTGCGCTTGTCGATAAGATACATGATGACCAATCCGCCGGGGATTTCAAACGGACCGATAAGTTGACCGGGCTGCATGGTTTGTGCCTGCTGCGCCATCGCAGCGGGTAAAGTGCTGAGCTTCAGAAAGCCCAGATCGCCGCCATTGACCGCGCTGGTCGATTCCGAAAACTGCCGCGCATAGGCGACGAAACTGCCGCCCTGCTGCAATTGTTCCACGATCTGCGTCGCAGTCTGCGCGACGTTCTGCATATTCTCCGGCGTGGCGCTCAAGTAAATTTCACCCAGTCGGTATTCATCAGTTCCCTTTTCGGCATCGCGCCGCGCCATATCTTCGCGCACTTCCTCTTCCGACACATTCACGAAAGGGGAAATGTTGCGGCGGATCACGTTGTTCCAAGCCATTTCGCCACGGATCTGCCGTTTCAGCGAGGCTGGGGACGAGCCGACGCTAAGAAGATAGGCGTCCATCTGTGTCGGGTCGGCGGAAAAATTCTGCGCGGCAAGTTCGTTGTATCGGCGGTTCACCATGGCATCGTCGACCGGCATTTCCTGATCGGCGGCTGCCTGTATCTGCAATGTTTCATCGATCAGATTGCGCAGGACCTGCATTCTCACGCGCTGCAATTCTTCGGCCGGCAATTCGCCTTCCGATGCGGATACCAGTAGAGCGACGCGATGATCCACATCGGTTCCCGTGATGACCGTACCGTTGACGACGGCCGTTGCGGAGCGATTGTTGGGATCGTTCTGCCCGAATATCTGTACGTCGGCCGGGATGTTCAGCCCGCCGGTCGTGGTCTGTGCCTGCACAGCGAGGGGGCTGACCGCCATCGTAAGCGCGGCGAATGTTCCCATCACTTTGGAAATAGTCATATTTATCACGGTAAAAATCCGAATTGCGGCATGCCATGGCAATACCTGTGTTCTGTCGTTCGATACGGCCAATGTCCCGAACTGGCTTAACCGAAGCTGAGTGCGGACGCGGAATACCCGTGTGCAATAGCGTGTTTCAGCCCCCATGCAAATTGGCGCGGCCGACTTATCGAAAGCCCAGATTGCGCAGCGCGAAATACAGTTGGAACGTATCGCCGCGCTGCGCGTCGCCGGCGGTAATATAGTCGCGTCGCCAGGTTAGACCCAGTTCCAGACAGTCATCCTGATAGGCAAAGCCAAGGCGTGTGCGGACGGGCTGGAACCCATCGGAATTGAACACCGGATCCTCTTCCGCATCGGTCAGATTGATGACGCCCGATCCGAACAGAGACCAATAGCGTGCGAAGGCGACGCGGGTTGCGAAACGCAGTTCTTCGCGATCCTGCAGATCCTCGATACCGGCATCGATATCGCGATTGAGCCGCAGATAGCCGATTTCCGCATAGGTCTTCCGGCTGCCGACCGTGGCATCGAATTCGTTCCGCCGTAGTTCCAGACTGTCCTTGTCCAAGCGGTACCGATGGGTAAGTTTCACGAAATCCTTGAACCGCACCTCCGTCCGCCCGACCACGTCCGAAACCCGTTCGCTCAAACCAGTGCCGTCGACCAGGATGTTGGCGTCTTTGTCGAGACGATAGGATTGGCCAATTGTGCTTTTGACGCGCCAGCCGGGGCGTTGCAGCGACCAGTCGAGCCCGTAGGTTACGCGCGCCCCGTCCTCCACCCGGTCATATCCGGGAAAGCGGTTGAGTGCGAAAAGGTTGGAATCTTCCAGATCGATCGCACGTGCATCCTCGTTCGGCACGGCCAGGTTGCGGATCGGGGGCGTCGCGACCACTTGCACACGCGGCGTGATGATCTGCGTCCCGCCAAGTGCTTGGCCGACCAGCGGCCATTGCAAATCGAGCGCCGCCAGCGCGATACCGCGCGCCTGCCAGCCGGGTTCGCCGCGATAGATTTCGGTGGCGGTAAACGCGTTCTCGTCGCTGTGATACACATCGCCGCGAACCAGCCCGGTCAGGGTCACGACCTGACCCAATCCCGTAACCCGGCGCAAATCCCACTGCCCCTTCGCAAATGCGCGTTGCGTATCCTGCCCCTGATCACGGAACAGAGACATGGTGTTGCCCTGCAGTTCGATAGTCGCGCCCAAACCGGTCGGATCGTCGATCCGTTTGCGATAATCGATTAGCGGTACGACCAGCGGCTCCTGCCCCTGTGGCGCGCCGAGTTGCAAAGTCTGGGTCGCCCAACCGGCAACCGAGAAATAGGACGTATTCGAAATCCGTTCCAGATTGATAGTCGAACGGAGCCGATCTTCGCGGCTGATATCGTATCGGCGCAGGAAAGTCCGGTCGGTTACCGCGCGGACCGATCCCGTCAGGCTCCATTGCTGATCGAACTGATACCGGCCATTGGCGAACACATAACCGCGCAGATCGCTGGCCGTGGTCGGAATGCCGCTGAACCGGCGGATACGGCGGCTATGGGTGGCGTAGCCGGTGATCTGATAGGCACCGCGATCGGTCAGATGGCGGAATTGCGCGGATACCATCGGCGGCGCGTCGGTAAACAGATAGGCGCTGGCAGTCACATCCCGATTGGGCGCAAGGTTCCAGTAATAGCTTCCGCTGATCTCAAGACCGTTGGATTCGGACACGCGCAGATCGGGAATGAGGAAGCCGGATACAGGCTTCCCATCGGTGCGCAGCGCAAGGCCGGGCAGCGGTAACAGGCGCGCACCGAACAATTCGAGATAAGCGCCGGTAAATCGCACGCGGTTGTCGGTGGGGTCGTAGACCACCCGGTCCGCCGTGATGCGCCAGCTGGGATCTTTGTCGCACCCTTCGGGATCGACGACGGCGCACGCGCTGTAGGCCGCATCGCTCAGCTCGATCGAGCCATCGTCCCGCCGGGCCCCGCCGCGCGCCGCCAGCCGCCCACCTTCGCGCAAGGCCAGCAGCAGATCGTCCATCGCGCCGGTTTCGAATTCCTCGGTTAATCCGATGCGGTCGGTATATAGTTGATTGCCTTCTTCATCCACGAAGCGGACATTGCCGGTCGCGACGATCTGGCCGCTGCGACGGTCCCACACCACCTGACTGGCGCGAACCGAACGGTCATCGCTGCTCAATAGAACGCTTCCGACTGCGGTGACGGTGTCGGCATTGGAATCGTATGCGATCTCGTTCGCTTCGAAATCAATGGCGCGCTCTTCGCCTACCGTATCGACGACGACGGCATCGGTGCCGGGCAATTCGCCAGCGGGCTGGGGCAGGCCGGGCTCCTGTTCGCGCGTCAGCACCGGATCGCGCGGATCGGGCAGTTCGACCGGTGGATTGGCGGGTTCTATGCCTGGTGGTGCGCCTTCCTGCGCGGCGATAGTGCCAGGATATACCAGCAACGACGCGACACCGCCGCTCAGCAGCAAACGGTGTAGCAGCGCACGGTTCACCACCGCGCAACGAACACCCCGCGCCGGTTCATGGGCGGGCGGAACAATTCGCGTGTCGGAATGTAGAATTGATGATGGATTACGCGGCGGAGCCATCGCTTGCCTATCGCACCGCCCGGGCGTAATCGCAATTCCATTCCTCGGCGTCGATGCACGCCGTATCCTGTCGCCCGGCCACGAAGTCGGCACGATGCATAATTCTGGGAGATCCCATGCAGTTCGAATTTTCCGAAACCATTCCGTCCAATGCCGCCCTGATCGCGTATGTTGCCGATAAGGACACGACGCCTGCTGCGCTGGAAGGACATTTGGCCAAAGGCGCGAAAGCAGCACGGTTCAAGGGAACTGCTGGGCAGATTTTCGAAAGCTTCACCGATCATGACGGAAACGCCGTGCGGATCGCCGTAACCGGTGCGGGTAAGCTGAATGCCGATGATCGCACCGGCAATCTGGAAAAAGCCGGCGCTGCTCTGACGGCGAAATATTTAACCTCCGGCGAAACGCACATCGCACTCGACCTGACCGATAGCGAGCTGGACGCGCAGGACGTCGCGTCGCTTCTGCTGGGTCTTCGGCTGCGTGGCTGGCGGCATGATCTGTATCGCACGAAACTGAAGGACGAACAGAAGATCACGCTCGACACTGTGACGGTCGTGGGCGGCCCAGATGGCGTGGATGCCGCTTGGAACGCCATGAAGGCGGTCGTGGATGGGGTCGAGTTTACCCGCCATCTGGTCGCGGAACCGGCGAATAAGCTGTATCCGGTCAGCTATGTCGAAAAGTGCCGCGAAATGTTCGAGGGCACGGGCGCGGAACTGATCGTGCTGGACGTGCCTAAGATGGAAGAACTCGGCATGGGTTCATTGTTAGGCGTAGGGCAGGGCAGCGAGCAGCCGTCGCGTATTCTCGCGATCAAATGGATGGGCGGAAATGACGGCGATGCGCCCACCGCGTTCGTCGGTAAGGGCGTGACTTTCGATACGGGCGGCATATCGCTGAAACCGGGACCCGGCATGGGCGACATGAAATGGGATATGGGCGGCAGCGCAGCCGTGGTCGGTGCGATGCTGACACTGGTGAAGCGCAAGGCCAAAACGAATGTGGTCGGCGTCGTTGGTCTGGTCGAAAACATGCCGGACGGTAAGGCCATGCGCCCCGGCGATGTTGTCACTTCCATGTCCGGTCAGACGATCGAGGTGTTGAATACGGATGCCGAAGGGCGGTTGGTACTCGCGGATGCGCTTACCTGGACGCAGCGGACCTTCAAGCCGAAGCGGATCGTCGATCTGGCGACATTGACGGGTGCAATGATCATTTCGCTCGGCAGCGAACATGGCGGGCTGTTTTCCAACGATGACAAACTAGCCGATTCTCTGCTAGGGGCCGGAAAACAGGTCGGCGACAAGCTGTGGCGTTTTCCGCTTTCGTCCGCTTACGACAAGCTCATCAACAGCCCGATCGCCGATATGCAGAATATCGGCCCGAAGGGTGCGGGTTCGATCACGGCAGCGCAATTCCTCAAACGGTTCATCGAGGACGACACCCCATGGGCGCATCTCGACATTGCCGGCATGGTTTGGGCGGACAAGGCCGGTCATACCTGGGACAAGGGTGCGACCGGTTTCGGTGCCCGCCTGCTTGACCGGTTCATTCGCGATACCGAAGGGGCGTAATCCGCAATCATGGGCCGCATGCGCAAAAAAGCGGACTTGCCGAGCAAGGATTGCAAAGCATGCGGCCTGCCTTTCACTTGGCGCAAGAAATGGGAGCGGGATTGGGACAACGTCGTCTATTGTTCCGAACGGTGCCGTCGCAACAAATCCGGTAATACGACATGAAAGTCGATTTTTGGCAATTGAGCCGTGATCCGCCCGAACGGGTGGTCGCGCTGATTGCCAGCAGAATATGCGCGGATAATAAGCGGCTTTTGATCGTATCCTACGACGCCGATCAAAGAGCAGCCATCGGAGCCGGATTGTGGGAACATTCGCCTGAAGAATTCCTCGCAAACGGCCAAGCAGGCGAGCCTCATGCCGACCGCCAACCAATCCTGATTTCCGGAAATTGCGAGGCGCTGAATAACGCCGATCAGGTCATTTTTGCCGACGGCCGATGGCGCGACGAAGCGGCCGGTTTTGCGCGCAGTTTCCTGCTGTTCGGCGATAGCGCCATCGAAGATGCGCGGGCATGCTGGCGTTCGCTAGACGGGAAGGACGATCACGAACGCAGTTTCTACCGCCAGGATCAGGGCAAATGGACCAAAGTCGCCTGAATATGCGAAGCCGTGAACCGCTTGCGAACTTGTCTCATCGACGATAGAGGCGCGCGCAACATTATTTCTTCCATAATTCAAGGAACGCACCATGGCGGTTACCCGCACTTTCTCGATCATCAAACCCGACGCAACCCGCCGCAATCTGACCGGCGGTGTTACCAAGATGCTAGAAGATGCAGGCCTGCGCGTGGTCGCATCGAAGCGTATTCAGATGACCCGCGAACAGGCCGAGGGCTTCTACGCGGTTCACAAAGAACGCCCCTTTTACGGCGAGCTGGTCGATTTTATGGTGAGCGGCCCGGTTGTCGTGCAGGTGCTGGAAGGCGAAGACGCCGTCAAACGCAATCGCGATGTGATGGGCGCAACCAATCCGGCTGACGCGGATGAGGGGACAATCCGCAAAACCTACGCGGAATCGATCGAGGCCAATTCGGTCCACGGCTCCGACAGCGAAGAGAATGCAAATACCGAAATCGCGTATTTCTTCGAGGACGAGGAAATCGTCGGCTGATCACGCGGTTCACGAGAACAAGGACCCCCGTCGGATGTGTTCCGGCGGGGTTTTTTTGCCAACGCTTTTATCGCGGTGTTCGCTTCACGATATAATCGTTGAGAGCGCGCGGATATAATTGATGCTCCGCGAACCGGGTGCGGGCGGCGAGCGTATCTACCGTGTCGTCCGGCCCGATCGGCACCGCAAGCTGTTCCAGCACCTCGCCCGCATCAAGTTCGGGCGACACCAGATGCACCGATGCGCCCGTATGACTGTCGCCCGCTTCCAACGCCCGGCGATGGGTATCGAGCCCGCGATACTTCGGCAGTAAAGAAGGATGAATGTTGACCATTCGCCCGGTCCATCGTTGCACGAAATCGTCGGACAGAATGCGCATATATCCGGCGAGCGCGATGTACTCCGCGCCAGCTTCTATTACCGCCTGTTCCATCGCGGCGTCGTGATCCTCTCGGGTCGTACTACGATGTGGACGAGCGAAAGTCGCAACTCCTTCTGCCTCAGCCAGCTTCAAACCTTCCGCGTCCGGCCGATTGCTGCCGACCGCCACGATCGCATAGGCTGCGTTGGGTAGGCGGCTCGCATAAAGAAGCGCGGCC
>JBAUIN010000362.1:0-3098 GCA_049682975.1 Pontixanthobacter sp.
TTGCCTCGATTGCCCCGACCCGCACGGCACCGCTGGCAGCGACGCAATACAGGTGGCGCATGTGATCCGTCCGATAGGTTATACTTTCGCCCGCCCGCAGGAATGCGCCTGATACCGAAGCATCGGCCCGGATCGGCAAAGCGCCGTCATCGCCTTTATTCGATGCAAGAGGCACGAACTGCCCGGCGCGGTCAGCCTTTGGAAAAGGTGCAGCGCCCCAGCTCGGTGCCCCACCGCGTTCGTCGGGAATGATCCATAGCTGGAAAATCTGCGTCGTTTCATCTTCGCGGTTGAATTCCGAATGCTGGATGCCGGACCCCGCGCTCATCACCTGAACGTCGCCCGCCACCGTACGCCCTTCATTGCCCAGATCATCCCGATGGCTGATCGCACCTTTGCGAACATAGGTCACGATTTCCATGTCGCGATGGGAATGGGGTGGGAAGCCCTGACCCGCGGCAATCGTATCGTCGTTCCATACGCGCAGATTGCCCCACTGCATGCGGGCAGGATCGTGATAATTGGCGAAAGAAAAATGATGATGCGCCTGCAGCCAGCCATGATCGGCCGATCCAAGCGTTGCGAAAGGGCGCAGTTCGATCATCGCAGATATTCCTAATGACAAAAGGGATACCCAGAATATAGGATCGTCTAGCTTATTTTCATCACCCAGCCGTGTGGATCGGCGGCCGTCCCGTTCTGAATCGCGAGCAGTCGGTCGCGCATTTTTCCAGCCACCTGCCCCGCGCCGCCGCTACCGATCGTGAAGCTGCCTTCCCGGCTGGCTACCGTGCCCACAGGCGTCACCACCGCCGCTGTTCCGCACGCAAGCGTTTCCAGCAGATCGCCCGATTGCGCATCGCGGCGCCATTGGTCGATGGCATAGGATTCTTCGCGCACGGTCAGCCCATCTTCGCGCAGCAAAGCGATCAGGCTGTCGCGGGTAATGCCGGGCAGGATCGTGCCGGTCAGCGGCGGAGTGACCACGCTGCCATCCTTCATCACGAAGAACAGGTTCATGCCGCCCAATTCCTCGATCCATTTGCGTTCGATCGCGTCCAGGAACACGACCTGATCGCACCCCTGGGCGATCGCTTCGGCCTGAGGCACGAGACTGGCCGCGTAATTTCCGCCTGTCTTTGCAGCGCCGGTGCCGCCCTTCGCTGCGCGAACGTAATCCTGCGCGACCCAGATTTTTACCGCCGGAACGCCCGATTTGAAATAATTGCCGACCGGGCTGGCGATAACCATGAACTTATATTCGCGCGCCGGGCGTACACCCAGGAATGCCTCGCTCGCGAACATGAAAGGCCGCAAATACAACGCGCCACCATCGACCGTGGGGAACCAGTTCCGATCCGCCTGCACGAGCTGGCGCACGGCTTCGATGAATAGGTCTTCCGGCATTTCCGGCATCGCCATGCGTTTGGCGCTGCGGTTGAAACGCCGTGCGTTTTCTTCCGGGCGAAACAAGGCGATGCTGCCATCGGCGTGTTGGTAGGCTTTCATGCCTTCGAAGATTTCCTGCGCATAATGCAGAACGGCGCAGGCCGGATCGATGCTGATCGGCTCGCGCGGGCCGATGGTCGCATCGTGCCAACCACCCCATTTGCCGGACGTGCCTTCGGTATAGTCGATCGACACCATGTGATCGGAAAACAATGTGCCGAAACCGGGATCGGCCAAGGCCTGCTGCCGGGTTTCGCCGGGGACGGGTGCGGGGTGGGGGAGCGCCGTGAAAGTCATGGCTTCGCGCGTAATGCGACGGCGGGAAATCGGCAAGTTTTGTCGGCTTGCGCGCCGACGATTTCCGGATCGGACTGGCGCGTTCTTAGTACCTGAAAACGTGAAGGGCGGCCCCGGCTAAGCCGGGTACCGCCCTTCGCATGGTCAGCGGTCGAAAGAACCGCTCACGAAAACTCTGTTACGGATTAACCGCGACAATTTCCCGTGTGGAACTTTACCGACCCCTTATCTGAACCATGAGACATCGGATCACCTCCTTTCGCGCTTGGAAAGCCAGAGCCCTGCCGATCACCGGGGGGCCCAAGACCGCGTTCGCCGCTGATCTTATGAGCAATCTGTTTCCTTTGGGCGCAGATTACAAGGGCGAATTTCAACTTTTTCCCATGGCTTTAGCTTTGGGCGGATTACCGGCAGTCTTCGATGACCCGCGTTACTTCGGGCCAGGCGGGCAAATATAGCGTCGGCATTCCCACCGTCTGCACAGCGAACCGCCCACGGCTCAAAGCCATTGCATCAAGCAGCGGGTCGCGCGGTTGCAATTGCGCGATCAGGCGGGGGTCGGGGCCGCTTTGCGGCTCCGCCGATACGGTCCGTTCCGCCGTTTCCGTGCGGATAATCAGCGGTCGCACGCTTTGGTCCGTATTTTGCGCAGCTTGCGGGCGCACCAAGCCGATCACATTCGATGCGCGGCGGCACACGATGGCGAACTGCGTATCGGACGCGCCAGTCCCGAATACAGCCAATGTCTCGCCTGGCTCCTGCACATAACGCCAATCCCCCGGCGTCTGCGGTGCATCCAGCCAGTTTTCAAACTGCGGCACGACTGCCACGGGCGGGGTCGGTGCAGGGATCGGTTGCTGAACCGGCTGAGGTGTCGGGGCCGGTGCAGGTGCGGGTGCGCAACAGGCGATTACGAAGGCTGGCAGAATGGCAAGAATACGCACGATGTTCAAAGGACGCTCCAACAGGCTGGCGGTTTACTTCACGCGATAATGGCCGCTATCGCTGGCGGCGTCCATGGGAAAGAAACAGCGCCTCGATACAATGCTCGTCGAACGGGGGCTGGTCGAAAGCCGCACGCGGGCGCAGGCGATCATCATGGCAGGTCTGGTTTTTTCCGATGAAACCAAACTGGCGAAACCGGGGCAGCAGCTTGCGCAAGATGCTCCGTTGGAGGTGCGCGGGCGCGACCATCCGTGGGTCAGCCGGGGCGGGATCAAGCTGGCCCATGCTTTGGAACAATTCGCACTCGATCCGGCGGGCGTCACCGCGATGGATGTCGGAAGTTCGACCGGCGGCTTTACCGATGTGCTGCTTCATCATGGCGCAGCGCATGTGATCGCGGTGGATTC
>JBAUIN010000363.1:0-17098 GCA_049682975.1 Pontixanthobacter sp.
ATGTTGAAGTCCCGTTACATCGCGCCTGTTCTTACTCTTGCCACGCTCGCTGCATGCGGCGAGGCGGAAGAACCCGCCGATACGAGTTATGAGGAACAACTCCCTATCCCCACCCAGTCGGGCGACACTGCGTCGGAGCCGGTACCTACGAACGATTCGATCGAAGGCGGCGCGGATGAGCAGGTCGATCAGCAATATTCGGGCGACAATACGCCGGTGGTGGAAGACCCCGAAGGCTAATTGCGATTAGCGCGCCAGCATCGTGCTGCGCGCGATCCGCCCGACCAACGTCCACATACCGCCGTGATTGGCGCCTTCGAACGTCGATTCCGGCCCCAATTCGCGGCGCAAACGGCGATGGGCCTCTGGCAGGGAATGATACGGCATCGATGGCATCAGATGATGCAGCGCATGATAACGCAATCCAACCGGCGCCCAAATTTCCGCAATGACGCCCGGTGGTGGTACGTTTACGGAATCGAGATATTGCGCGGTCACCGTCATGGGTTCGCCTTCATTCTCCCACAAATGGGCGACCAATGTACGCAGTTGGTTGAGAACAGCCGTGCCGGAGAAAATGGCGAGGGCAACCAATAATGGTTTCCATCCGAATACGAATACGCTCGCGATCAATACCCAGGACCACACCATACCCAGAGTCTCCTGCCAGAACACCCGCGGTCTCAGCGGGCCCTCCGGCGGACGACGGCGAAATTCGGGATTGATCGACAGGGCGGAGGCGCGCTGCCAAAGCATCTGCCGAACCGGAGGAATTATTGCTCCCAAGGGAACAAGAACCGCAAACCGAAACAGCAAGGCTGGCGGTGCCAGCAATGCAATCAAGACGAATAGCGGAAGTGACCACGGCTTCATCAAAGCCAAAGGCAGATATTCCGGATCCTCCACCGTGCCGTACTGCGTCCGCTTATGATGCAGCGTATGCACACCTTCATACATGAAGGACGGAGTCAGCATCGGGATACCGATCAGCGCATTCCACGCCTTGCGAAATCCGGGTAGCGCGGTGCGATGAATATGCGACAATTCGTGAATGAACAGCAGCGCGCGGTACAGGCATGGGGCGGCAACTATCCCTAGCATCACTGCGACGAATAAATTGTCCAATAGAATGGCACCCGCAAGTGCCCCGTAGCCGATACCGGCGGATAGAAGCATATCGGTCCAGTAAATCCGCGGCCGCGCCTGAGCGATATCCTTCGTAAGGTCGCGAGCGGCGCGCAACATCGCCTTGTCGTCACCGATGGGGCCATCGCCGATGGGCGCACCGATACCACGCGCTTCACCCACCCCCGCGCCGGGTGAACGGGCGGGCCGTGTGGCCGTGTCGGCCGAGATGGAGTTCTGCATGTTCATATCGAAATTCTTTCCGGAGCATGCCATACGGCAATGCGCGCCAAAACGATAGGGCCGCGTCTGGAATGCCGTTTCTTGACAAGTCCGCGACATCGCACACACAGCGTTACTAAACGCGGGCCGAACGCGGCCTGAACGTCGCGCAGATGGTTCTATGTGCGCATGTTCGAAAAATGGGAAGACATTCAAGAATGGCAAGTTCGCAGGCGGATGTTACGATCGAGGCAATTCGGATCGAACGGAAGACCGACCGTGCCCGCTTCGTCGATCTCGGGCGACGGTTCGCGGCAGCTACTCCCAACAGTGCCCCGCAATTGCGCAGCGAGGAGATGGAATTGGTCGATCCGGCCAAAAATCCGTTCTTCGACCATGCGCGCGCGCAGTTCTTCATCGCTACGCAACATGGCAAGGATGTTGGCCGTATCACCGCACATATCGATGAATTGGCGCTGGAATTACCGGAAAGTCAGGGCTTCGGCCCCGGCACCGGGATGTTCGGATATTTCGATGCGGATAGCGAGACGATCGGCAGCGCCCTGTTGGCGGCGGCGGAAGGATGGTTGCGCGATCAGGGCATGACTCGCGTGCTCGGCCCCATCTCGCTGTCGATCTGGGAACAGCCGGGATTGCTCACCTACGGCCATGGCGTACGGCCGGTCATCATGATGGGGCATGATCCCGCGCGGTATCGGGCCTGGATCGAGGGGCAGAATTATAGTTTCGAAAAGAAGCTGCTGACTTACGACATCGATGTAACGAAAGAATTTCCGCCGATCGTGCGCCGCATCGTGCAATCGGGCGAGCGTAATGAACGCATTCACATTCGTCCTGCCGATCCTAAAAAATTCGCATCCGAAGTGCGTATCATTCTCGAAATTCTGAACGATGCATGGTCGGACAATTGGGGCTTCGTTCCCTTTACCGAGCGCGAAATTGCCTATGCGGCCAAAAAGATGAAGCCGCTGGTCCATCCCGAACTCATCAAGATCGCGGAACTGGACGGTAAGCCGGTCGCCTTTCTGCTATGCTTTCCCGACATCAACGGCATTCTGGCAAAAATCGATGCGAAACTGCTACCTTTCGGTTGGGTGCGAATGCTGCGCTGGCTGCGCAAACCAACGGGTGCCGCCATGCGGGTGCCCTTGATGGGTGTATTGAAGGAACATCACAATACGCGTCTGGCCAGCCAGTTGGCCTTCATGATGATCGATATGGTCCGGCGCGCCGCCTATGAGGAATTCGGTTCGCGCTATGGCGAGATCGGTTGGATATTGGACGACAATCAGGGGATGATTGCAATTGCCGATCTCATCGAAAGTTCGGTCAATCGCGAATACACCATTTATCGTAAGGCGCTGTAGAAACCACGTTCAGCCCCTATGCAGCGGGAACCGTGAATGAGTCGATCCGTTTTACAACGATAATTCTATTACATTCGGAAGGTATATAAAATCATGGCGCAGCGGGCACCGAAGCGGGTTCTGCTGATCGAGGACGATGCCGTTCTGTCGCTGTGGATCGAAGACATTCTGCGCGAAACCGGAACCACGCGAATTACCCACTGCGTATCGACATCGGACGCGATGAAGGCGCTGCGCCGCAAATTACCCGAATTGATCATCCTGGATGTCCATCTGGCCGATCGCGATGACGGCTGGGCGATCGCGGAATTGGCCGCGATGATCGGCCCCAAACCACCGCGCATCGTATTTTCGACGGGATCGCCGCAAGACATACCCGAAGACATTGCCAAGCTCGGCACGGTTCTCGAAAAGCCGTATGATCGGGACGTGTTCGTGGCTGCGACACGGATCGGCCGAAAGGGATTGCTCGATAATTTCGCTGCTGCGCGTGCCTGAGCCCACAATATTTCGCACCCCGCAAACATGCGGTCGGCAAGAAAAAGGCCTTCGCGCAAACATATTGCGCGAAGGCCTTGGGATCATATCACCACCGTTTGGACGGGAGGGGGGGTCTCGGCGGTGATACAGTTAAAATGCTCACCCTTGAAAACGGTTCCCCGCACCCATAAAATATTACAGAAATTCGCATATATCTTTGATTCTAATCACTTAAAGATGAGAAAATGCGATGGTAACGTGATTGCCATTATCCACACTATCGCAGCATCGTATTTCACATTTGACGGCGGGGCAGTTCGCCCCCAAATGGGTCGCAACATTTCGTCATAAGAAAGAACTGTCATGTCCGTTGGTCAAGAAGTCGCAGAACATCTTCCTTTTTTGCGGCGCTATGCGCGTGCTCTTACCGGGTCGCAAAGCACCGGCGACGCGTTCGTGCGTCAAACGCTCGAAGCTGCTCTTGCCGATGACGAGGTAAAGGACAGTCTGCGTAATGGTCGCGTGCCGCTATACCGAGCATTCAACAAGGTTTGGTCCAGCGCTTATCTGGAAGTCGACGGTGCAGGAAACGATGCAGATGCCCAAAGCGGCGGCCATGAAAACGCCGCGCAGGAAAATTTACGGCGGGTCACACCTCTCAATCGGCAGGCGCTGTTGCTGACTACGCTGGAAGATTTCAGCATCGCCGATGCGGCCGAAATTATGGATATCGCGCCGGACGATGTGCAGAGTTTGGTTCAGGAAGCCGTGTCGGAAATCGATAGCGAAAATTCCACCAGCGTTCTTATTATCGAAGACGAGCCGCTCATTTCCATGCAGCTCGAAGATGTGGTCACCAGTCTTGGCCATGAAATTTGCGGTACGGCTGCGACCCGTACGCAGGCGGCGGAAGTCGTTGCCGAAAAAACGCCCGGGTTGGTTCTGGCCGATATTCAGCTGGCCGATGGGTCGTCGGGGCTCGATGCGGTGGATGATATTCTCGCCATGGGCAGCGTACCGGTAATCTTTATCACGGCATATCCCGAACGGCTGCTTACCGGCGATCGGCCGGAACCGACTTATCTCGTTACGAAGCCATTTCAGGAAGCGACCGTGCGTACGGCGATCAGTCAGGCCTTGTTTTTCGGATCGAGCGCCCCGGTCGAATGATCTCGGACCCCGGACCGTCCGGTCCGGGACCGGCTAAGCTAGACGGCTGGCGCGGATCGCGAAGTCCGATGGTTTACGCAGCGGCACTGTCAGCGTACAGGTTACGCCTTCCGGTTTGAATTGCAGATCGACCGGATTACGCAGTTCGTGCGCAACGATCTTCTCGATCAAATTGGTGCCGAACCCAGCTCGGCGATCCTTGGGCACAGGTGGCCCGCCCCGCTCGACCCAGTCGATTTGTGCGAATTTTTCGCCGGTCTTATGCCAACGAACGCTCACTTGTCCGCCCGCTTTGCTCAATGCCCCATATTTCGCGGCATTGGTTGCTAGTTCGTGGATCGCCATGCCTAGCGATAGCGCATCGTTCGGCGC
This sequence comes from Pontixanthobacter sp., assembly GCA_049682975.1. Lineage (GTDB taxonomy): Bacteria > Pseudomonadota > Alphaproteobacteria > Sphingomonadales > Sphingomonadaceae > Pontixanthobacter. Next base: position 4,758 of record JBAUIN010000363.1, read on the forward strand.
GATCTCGACATCCGGCCCATCCAGTTCCAGCATGGCATCATGCTCGTCGGCATAGGGCGCCAATTCCGCTTCGACCAATTGGCGGATCGGCGTGGTACTCCATTCCGATTGAGTCAAAAGATCGTGCGTCGCCGACAAAGCCCGTACGCGCCCATCGAGACTGTCGGCAAATTCACTTAGCGATGTCGCGCGTCGTCGGGTGAGCGCCAATATGGAGAGAACATTTGCAAGAGTGTTCTTGACCCGATGGTTCAATTCGCGCGTCAACGAATTGCGGATCGAATTTTGTTCGTTGAGCCAGGCGAAACGCTCTTCATCCTCCTGCGTTTGCCGAGCGAGCAAGCGCACCAGCATCATCAACAAGGTCGCCACCATAACGCCGAACAGCATCGTGACCATGGATAATGACGACAACGCATTGCCGCGTGCCGATTCGACAACCAGAATCATGTCGTGATTGGCGATGGTAACCGGGGTACTGATCGTTACCCCGGTGTTTGCGGTTGGCGCGAGCTCGGCCAAAAGGCTGTCCGGTGTGACGGCACGATCATATAGGCGGAAGCCCGCGCGCGTCATGATTTCTTCGTCCACCGCAGCCTTGAGAAACTGGCTGGCATTGAAAGGCGCGTAGATGAAACCTTTCACGCGCCGAGATATGATTTCCCGTTCGTAAACCGGCATATAAACGATGAAACCGAACTCCTTCGCATCGTCCTCCTGCAGCAGGACTAGCTTATCCGATGCGACGGGCGCATTTAGCCGCGCCGCTTCTTCGAATGCGCGCACCCGCAAGGGGTCCGACGCCATATTGAACCCCAAGGCTCTATCGTTGCGACGGGATTGCGGCCGCAAATAACTGACCGGAAGAACGCGCATGGCGTCTCCACTTATTTCGGGAAATACGCGAAGGGAACGACCGGTCGTTTCGAAATAACGTTGCTCGAAATCTTCGATGTCGTTGCGCGACACCCACGGCGCCCAACCGATCCCGTCGGAACTGCCCCCCGCCGTATCAGCCCGCAAATTGCTGACGAAGCGGTCGAACAGTTCGGGTGGCACCTCGTCGACTGTACTAAAGAGAGCCGCGCCTGCACGCAGATAGGACGACATGACCGCACTGCGCCGTTCCAACGCGGCACCTACGATCTGCGCACGCTCACTCAATTGCGCTTCCTCGCGGGTGCGGTCGCTCGTCTCGATAGAATAGACGCTGATGGCGGTCACAGCCGCAACCAGAAAGAAAATGGCGATCGGCAAAGCACGCGGGAATAGCGTGAGAATTCGCCTAGAATGGCGATCGGATGGAGAGAACTTTGCCAAATGTCGCCTTTCTTTATCGGCTGTTTTCCAGCAACTATCGTAGAGTCCCGGCGTGGGACAACGGTTGCCGTATGCGCATTCCATCGAGGGAACCAAACAAACTGCCCATCGTTCCAAAAATACAACATATGATGAGTTCAGTTTGGCTTGACCGGCGGGGTCGCATTGCCGATTACGCTGCACGATCGAATTTGGATGGTGATCAGAAACGAAAGTATGGTTATGCGTGATGATACCGGCAACAAGCCGGAGGGTGCCAAATCGGCGAAAAAGCCGGAATGGGCGAATGGATTGCGACAATTATACGATTCCGTGGTCGACGAACCTCTACCGGATAGCTTCCAGGACCTTCTGTCGAAGCTCGATAACCCCGATAGTAATTCCTGATGGCGGCTGAAATTGAGCGCACCTCTGCCGAAAAGGCGGACTTTAAACGTGAATTGACCGAAGTCGTCCCTCATCTTCGTGCCTTCGCACGTGGTTTGTGCGGACGTCCCGATATGGCTGACGATCTTGTGCAGGAGACTATGCTGAAAGCATGGGCGGCGCAGCATCGTTTCGAACCGGGCACATCCATGCGCGCGTGGACGTTCGTTATTCTGCGCAACGCCTACCTTACCGACATGCGACGCAACCGTTTTCGCGGCGAATATGATGAAGGAGTCGCGGAACGCATACTGACTGCCCCTGCGGGACAGGAAGAGCCGTTGCATCTATCCGATATGCACCGTGCGCTGCTGACGCTGCCGCCCGAACGACGCGAAGCCCTGTTACTCGTGGGTGCAGGTGGTTTCTCTTACGAAGAAGCGGCCAGTATCTGTGGATGCGCTGTCGGCACGATCAAAAGCCGCGTCGGCAGAGCCCGCGCTGCGCTCCATTCGATGTTGGCCGATGGCGATATACCGCAGCGGTCGCTCGACGATCAAGGCGCGCATCGCGCGATCCTGGAAGAGTTGGACGATGTCGCCGCCGGAAACGGGATCGCCACCGAAGTCTGACGATGCGATGCAAGCGTATCATGGCGCTTGCTGAAAACCCGGTGAGCGCGCAGGAACGAGTGCGTGATGAATGACGCACCCGTACCGAATGAAAATACAGAACCGGCCAGGCGTGGAGGTCGGCGCCTAGCGTTTGCTCGACAGGAATTGCGTTTGATTTCGGCGCTGGTCCTGTTGCTCGGTATCGGTCTTTTTCTGGCTTTGCCTTTCGTATTGTCGATCGGGTCGGTCGTTTTCCTGCCATTGACGACTGCGATCATTCTGACCATCATCCTGTCGCCCTTGGCGGACCGGCTTGCCGGTTGGGGCATTCCCAACGCACTAGCCTCGCTCGTAGCTCTGTTATTGTTCTTTGCAATTCTGCTGCTGGCGCTCGCGGTCATTCTACAGCCTGCCATCGAACTGTTCGAAAGCGCGCCCGAAATGGTGGCCAAGGTCGGTCTGAGATTCGGCGAATTGCGGGAAGAATTTCGCTGGCTCGCCGCGGCGAACGAGCAATTGAACGATCTGATGGGTCAACCGGGTACGGGAAAGGTGGTGCTCGCCGGCCCCACCATGATCGAGCAGCTGGCCTTTGCAACGCCGACGGTTCTGCTGGAAGTTCTACTGACTCTCCTCATGACATATTTCATGATCGAAGCACGGGTCCGTTTACGACAGCATCTTTTGTTCGACCGGGCGACTTTCAGCACGAGTGTCAAGGCGGCGCGCGTGATGCGCGAAATACAGGATCGCGTCGCCGCGTATATCTTCACCGTATCATGGATCAATGCATGCGTCGGTATGATCGTGGCGCTGGGCGCGTGGTTATTGGGGGTCGAAGCGCCCATCATGTGGGGCGGGCTCGCCGCATTGCTCAATTTCCTGCCTTATGTGGGTCCGCTTATCATGACGGCGTTGCTCACTTTGTTCGGCATCGGCACGGCAGATACATTGCTGCTTGGCTTGGTTCCAGCGGCGGCCTATCTCGCATTGCACGGGGTCGAAGGTAATGTGATCACGCCATCGGTGCTGGGCGCACGTTTCACAATGAACCCGGTCATGATCTTGATCGCCCTGAGTTATTTTTCCTGGATTTGGGGTATTTTCGGGGCGTTGTTGTCGGTGCCAATCTTGTTGACGCTAACCGCTTTTTTCGATCATGTGGGAAAGCCCAATCTCATCGGTTTCGTGTTCGGCGAACCGTTGTTCAAAGGTAACTTGCTGGCGCTTGGATTGAACCCCGCAGAAACCGGTTCGGACAGCGGATAGAAAAAGACCCGCCCCATAGAGAATGGGACGGGCATTATTTTCATCGTAAAAAAGTCAGAACTTCCAGGTCGTTCCGCGTGCGAGGTTATCGGAAGCGAACGCCCAGTTCAGCTTCTTATTGATCACCGCGTCGAGATATTCCGGGCGTTTGTTCTGGTGGTCGAGATAATAGGCGTGCTCCCATAAATCGATGGTCAGCAACGGATTGAAATCGCTATCGGCAAGAGTGTCGCCGTCGTGCGTTTCTTCGATAGACAATTCGCCGTTCTTTTCGGCAAGCCATACCCAACCGCTGGCAAAATGTCCTGCACCGCGATCGGCCAGTTTGGTCTTGAGTTCGTCGACCGATCCGAATGCGCTTTCGATCATGGACTTCAATTCATCCGATGGCTGCGAGCTTTCCGGGGCCATCGAATGCCAATAAAACGCGTGATTCCAGCTTTGCGCCGAATTGTTGAACAATCCCTGATCGGATCCACGTGCTGCGGCGATCACACCTTCCAAATCCTTATCCGCGTGATCGGTGCCTTCGATCGCCTTGTTCGTCTTTTCGATATAGGCGTTGTGGTGCTTCCCGTGATGATAAGACAGCGTCTCGTCGGATACGGCGGGCGCCAGGGCAGTATCGGAATAGGGAAGATCGGGAAGTTGGAAAGCCATGATATGCGTCCTTTGAAATTTGCGTCTATATTATGGGCTCAACGCACGACCTAGCTTTCGGTTGCATAAAACACACGTTGCGAGCCGATCTCAATTCCTCGGTTCGCGATCCACCGCCGACGTCACTGCGACATTCATGGTTACGTTGGTAAGTGTTCGCATGATGTCGGGCAGCATCTCTACCGCAACCAGAATAGCGAGCGGCCCCACAGGAACGCCCATCGCAAGCGCAATCGGCCCGATCGACACGACGAAACTGATGGAGCCGGGAAGGCTGACCGACCCGACGCTGATGATGAAAGCCACTGCAATGCCTGCCATCATGATGAGCGGCGATACTTCGATCCCGGCAAGTGTTGCGACATACAGCACGACCGCCAAATTCATCGCTGGGCTGGTGGCACGAAATATCGCTACGGCAAGGGGAAGCACGAAATCCGCGGTCGCATCGTTAATCCCCATCCGCCGCGCGCTGGCAAGCATCGCGGGCAGGCTGGCGAGCGAACTTTGCGTGGAGATCGCCACCGCCTGCGAAGGCACCATCTCGCGTGCAAACGCGCGTGGCGACACGCGCCCAACCGCGATAGCCAGTATATACGCCGCGATCAGCAGAATGCCGCCCATCGCCGACACCACCAGAATGTAATGTGCGAGCGTGGTGAATGCTTCTCCCCCGCTGCGTGCCGCGACCCCTATCGCAAGGGCGAAGACACCTACGGGTGCGACCCACAAAACCCATCCAATGATGGTCAGCATCGTGTTCGCCAATGCGTGGAAGAATTCGATCATCGTCGCACGCTGATCGTTAGGCAGACGTGCGATCGCCACAGCGAACAGCGCGAAGAATATGGTAAGCGGCAACATTGCCGTTTCGGCAGCGGCGGCAATCAGATTCGGTGCAATCAGGCTTTCTAGAAATGCCCAGATCTCGGGCACCTCTCCGTCCGCACTCTCGTCCCCGGCGAGCAGAGCTGATGCGGCATCGGGTATCGGAAACAGATCGAGCAGCAACGGCATGAACAGCGCCGTCGTTACGCCGCTTAGCAGGAGAATCGCAAAGATTATGGCCAGCATACGCCGGGCCGTTGCCCCCGCCCGTGCGGCCTGCGCCATTTGCGATATGCCAAGGACCAGCAGCGCCGCGACCAGGGGAATGATCGTCATCTGCAAGGCGCGGAGCCACAATTGCCCCAACAGAGCAAGCGGTTTGCCCAGCGTATCGAAGATTGCGCTCTCGGCCAACAAAGCACCTGCCAGCAATCCGCCGATCAATCCCGCGAACGTCCACCATACCGGCAAACGAATGCTGATCAGTTCCGGCGGCTGCGCCAAATCCCGTTCCACCCACATTCCCCTTTCCTATTTTGGGCGAAATTGCCTCGATAAAAGCTCGCGCCGACCAACCGCCCCTTTTCTTTCGGGCGAACACGCGTCAGAAGCCCGTGGCAAATAAGCGCCCATCGCGCGAGACAATTCCGATACGGGAAAGGGACCAGCCGGTCATGACACGCAAATTCTTCGGCACGGACGGGATCAGGGGCCGCACGAATGCCGGGGTCATGACCGCTGAAATTGCCATGCGCGTAGGCCAGGCGGCCGGGCGCCATTTTCAGCGCGGCGATCACCGCCACCGCGTCGTGATCGGCAAGGATACGCGCCTGTCCGGCTACATGATGGAAAGCGCATTGGTTGCCGGTTTCACCAGCGTCGGAATGGATGTCATCATGACTGGCCCCTTGCCGACACCGGCAATCGCGCTGCTCACCCGCGAAATGCGCGCCGATCTGGGCGTGATGATCTCGGCAAGCCACAACCTGTATGAAGACAACGGCATCAAGCTGTTCGGTCCGGATGGTTTCAAACTATCCGATGACGATGAACGCGCGATCGAAGAAGCGGTCGGTCAGACACAGGAATTGGTGGATGCACCGCGCATCGGACGCGCCCGCCGGATCGAGGACGCGCGCGGACGTTATATTCACGCGGTCAAGCAATCAGTGTCGGACATGACCCGGTTCGACGGGCTGAAAGTTGTGGTCGATTGCGCGAATGGTGCCGCCTATCAGGTCGCCCCTGCCGCCATCTGGGAACTGGGTGCCGATGTCGTGACGCTGGGCGTCGACCCCAATGGCACCAACATCAATGATGGCGTCGGTTCGACATCACTGGACGCGTTGAAACAGACGGTCCTTCGCGAAAAGGCGGATATCGGCATTGCGCTGGATGGGGATGCCGACCGGCTGATCGTGGTGGACGAATGCGGGCAGACCGTCGATGGCGATCAGTTGATGGCCCTGATCGCCACGCGCATGCATCAAAAGGGCGATTTGCGCGGCGGCGGACTGGTCGCGACGGTAATGAGCAATCTAGGCCTCGAACGCTATCTTACGTCGCAGGGGCTGACGCTAGAGCGCACGAAAGTCGGGGACCGGCATGTGTTGGAACGGATGCGCGATAAAGGGTTCAATGTCGGCGGCGAGCAATCGGGGCATGTGATCCTGCTCGATTACGCGACCACTGGCGACGGCACGACGGCGGCTCTGCGCATTCTCGCCAGCCTGGTCCGCGCCGGCCAGAAGGCGAGCGAATTGATGCATCTGTTCGACCCGGTGCCACAATTGCTCAAGAATGTGCGCTACGATGGCGGCGCTCCGCTGGAGAATGCCGATGTGAAGGCGGAAATTGCGCGGGCCGAGAAAGAGTTGGACGGCTGCGGAAGGTTGGTCATTCGCGCTTCGGGGACCGAACCCGTCATCCGTGTCATGGCCGAAGGCGATGATGCGGTGCAAGTCGAACGGATCGTCGATAGTATCTGCGATAGCGTACGGAACGCCTGCTGACATGATGCGAAACCCGCCGCGCATCCTATCCATCGCAGGATCGGACAGTTCGGGTGGGGCGGGCATTCAGGCGGACGTCAAGACGATCGCGATGCTGGGCGGGTACGGCATGACCGCGATAACCGCGATAACGGCCCAGAACACGCTGGGGGTGCATGCGGCCCAAACGCTTTCGCCCGATCTCGTCGCGCAACAGATCGATGCGTGTGTGCGCGATATCGGTATCGACGCGGTAAAGATCGGCATGCTGGGGTCGGCGGACATCGCTACGCGGGTCGCCGACATGCTTATCCCCCTCGAAGTTCCCATTGTCTTCGATCCGGTGATGGTCGCGACCAGCGGGGCAGAACTGGCGGATCGTGCGACCATCGAAGCATTCGAACGCCTGATGGAACTGGCGACCCTGACCACGCCCAACCAGGCGGAACTGGTGGCGCTCGGTGGGGACGCGGCAATGGAGCAGCGCAAGATCGCCTCTCTCGTCAAAGGCGGCGATGCGCAAGACGACATGGCGACCGATCGGCTTGTCCAGCCCGGTGCCGAACCGATCGAATGGTCGGACCCGAAGATCGATACGCGCCATTCGCACGGCACGGGCTGCACCTTGTCCAGCGCGATTGCGACATTCCTGGGTTTCGGTGCGAGCCTGCCGGACGCAATTGCGAGAGCGCGTGTTTTCGTCCGGCTGGCGTTGCAGGATGCGCCCGGTTTCGGCGAGAAGGCCGGGCCACTTGGCCATCACGCCATACGCCTCGATATGACCGGCGAACCGCGGCTCAACCAAGTGACGTTGCCTTCGCACGATTACGAGAAATCGGTGCGTTTCTATCGCGCGATCGGGCTGAAGCAGATCGTGGACAGTCCGACCAATGGCTATGCCCGGTTCGAATGCGCGGGGGGTGCGACTCTTTCGATTTCGTGCAATCATACGGCAACAGGCCAAGCGGCCATCTATTTCGAATGCTGGAACGTCACCGCATTCGCCGAAAAACTGCGTGCAGCCGGTGTGGATTGCCCTGCACCGCAGGACGAAAGCTGGAACTGGCGCGAAAGCTGGATCGCGGATCCGTCCGGTAATCGCATCTGCTTCTACGAAGCGGGGGAAGATCGCCGCTATCCCCCGTGGCGCATAGAATGAACGCCTAGCGCTCCAATTCGTAAAATTCGGCAATGTGCCGCCACGCCTCATCCGCCGTCTCGCAACGGTGGAACAGGTCCAGATCGGAATGGTTGATCGTTCCTTCGTCCGCCAATGCTTCCAGATCGACCACCTTGTCCCAGAAATCCTTGCCGAACAGCATGATCGGAATGGGCTTCATCTTGCCGGTTTGTATCAGGGTCAGCAGTTCGAAGAATTCGTCGAATGTGCCGAACCCACCGGGGAACACGGCTACGGCCCGCGCGCGCAACAGAAAGTGCATCTTGCGCAGGGCGAAATAATGGAAATTGAGCGATAGATATGGCGTGACATAGGGGTTCGGCGCCTGTTCGTGCGGCAAAACAATATTGAGGCCGACCGATTCCGACCCCGCTTCCGACGCGCCGCGATTGGCCGCCTCCATGATCGATGGGCCGCCGCCCGAACAGATGACGAATTGCCGCCGCCCCTCCTCCACGATCGCTTTCTCGCTGACCATTTTGGCCAGCTCGTAGGCTTCCTGATAATATTTAGCTTTCGCGGCCAGCCGTTCCGCCACCGCTTTCTTGTCGCCTTTCGCCATTTCGACGAGGGCAGCGGCTTTCTCGGGCGAAGGAATACGGGCGGAACCGTAGATCACCAAAGTCGAACCTACGCCTGCTTCCTCCAGCAGCATTTCGGGCTTCAACAATTCCAGCTGAAACCGCACCGGACGCAATTCGTCGCGCATCAGAAAGTCGGTGTCACGAAAGGCGAGCTTGTAAGCCGGGTGAGCGGTTTGCGGCGTGACGACCGGATTCTCGTCCGTAAATTGCGCCTCTTCACCCGCGCGATAGAATTTACGCTTGGCGACGCCGTGTTCTTTTCTCGTATCAGTCATCGCCCGCCCCTAAAGCCGCGCTGCGGGCGGGGCAAGCAACCTGTCAGCCGATTGTCAGATTACGAAAGCGAGCAGCGCAAACGCAACCGTACCGACAATTGTGGAGGCGATAGTCTTGGTGCGATAGGCCTTCGCCATCAACCCGACTGCCAGCCCGCCCAGGATGATGAAGAACAGCGCAGCGGCGGCGACCATCTGATAAATTTTGAACTTTTCCGGCCCATGACCCTTATGCAATTCCATCATGCGGTATTGCAGATTGGGTTCGTTCAAAGTTGCCGACCACACCCCATCTTCTTCGGCGAACGCCACGAAGTCGCGCGATGTCGGACGCGTGGTAATCGAGCCTTCGCGCATACGCAGATATTCGAAATCGGTCGGCAGATCGTTGGCTTCGAGGACACTGCGCACCTGCTCCTCGACATTCGGCGCATCGGGATCAATCCGCGTTTGTGCGGGCATGACCAGCGGCGTTTCGACCGTTTCTCCCTTATTACCGATTAGGTAATTGAACCCTGTAATCGCGACCAGCACGAAGGTCGGCGCAATCAGGGATGCCATGAACAGATGGCAAAGGATCAGGAAATTGCGGGATTTGACACGGTTCATTGGACTGCCTTTAAGGAAAGGCTTCTAATGATAATCAATCGCAGTAATGTCAATCATTCCCACCAATAGGGCAATCGTTTCGCATCCCCGGTGGCCACCTCGTTCATGGTCGCAGCATCGTATAACCGCCCGCCCAGCATGACTTGCACGATCTTATCGGAATTGCGAATATCGAGGCTGGGATCGGCATCGAGCACGAGCAGGTCAGCCAGCTTGCCCACTTCGATACTGCCGATATCGCGATCCATACCCAGCGACTTCGCCGGTTCGATAGTTCCGGCGCGCAATGCCTCGACCGGGGTCATGCCGCCGCGCACGAAGCTCCACATTTCCCAATGCGCGCCGATGCCCGCCTGCTGCCCATGTGCGCCGATCGACACCTTGACCCCGCGGTCGGCCAGTTTCTTGGCTTCGCGTGCGGCGTTATCGTCTACGAACGCCCAATCCGGCGCTTTTACTCGGCGCGCATTGTCGGCCAGCAAGCGTTTGGGCGGCGTGTGAACGAGTAAGGGGTTGTCGTACACATCGGTAGCCTGCCGCCAATAGGGATCGCCCGCCAGACCGCCATAAGTGACCACCAAGGTCGGCGTGTAATTAACCCCGCTTTGCGCGAAAAACTGCAGGACGTCTTCATACATGACGTCTACCGGGACATTATGTTCGACCGTGGAATTGCCATCCGCAATCAGGTTCATATCCATGCCGTAAAGCGATCCGCCCTCCGCCACGACCAGCATGTTTTCGGCGATGGCAGCCTGCACGACCTGCTGCCGCTGTTCCCGGCGCGGCTGGTTGTAGTTCTTGACCGAAATACCGCCCTGCGATTTGATCCGGCGCACATGCGCCAATGCATCGTCGTAATCGTTGATTTCCGCATAAACGCCGGGTGCTTTCGCCCCATAAATGATCTCGCCGGTGGAGAAAATGCGCGGGGCCAGCAACGTCCCTGCCTGCTGCCGTTCTGCCGCTGCGAAGATCATGCTGGCGCGCGAGGAGGGGTCGTGCAGCGTCGTCGTGCCCATCGCCAGGTTCTGCACCATCGACCAATTCTGCTGAGGGACCAGATCGCCTTCGCCCTGCGCCCCGTGGGCATGCGCATCGACCAGGCCGGGCATGACGATCTTGCCAGCCATGTCGATCATCGTCGCGCCAGGCGGCGGTGCGTAGTCGGTGTCCGGACCCGCGACCGCGACTATGCGGTCGCCACGAATTTCGATAATTGCATTTTCGATGCGCCCGCCATCGGCATCGCCACCATTCGCCATGGTCAATATTGTCGCGCCGGTCAGCAATATCGTGCCTTCGGGTTTGTCCGCCTGTCGCACCATCGAGAGCGACGTTCCGGTGGCAGGCGGCGTAAAACCGGTTTCCACGCCCGGCGCATTCGGGAACATGGCCGGGGTCGATGCGGTATAGAGGCTTGGCCCCATGCTCCAATGCAAGGTATCGCCGTCGCGCGACCAGCCGATATATTCCGCCCCGCCTTTGCTGGCCTGCATCACCGGCAATGCGCCGCCATCGGGACTGACGGTTACGGCCTGACCGCCGGGCATCAACGGTATGGCGAACACTTCGTAATTCTGCCGGAAGGCCAGGAACCGGCCATCGGGCGACACGGCGAAGGCGTTGACCAACTCGCCCTTGGCATGAACGCGCTTCGCCTCGCCACCCAGATCGGTCGAAATTAGCGCCAGCGCGTCGCCTTCACGGCCGACCATGAACAGCCTGTCCGGATCTTTCGCAAATTGCGGATCGCCCATGTCGCGGCTGATCATTTCCATCGTGCCGCCGTTTGCGGATACGCGGTAGACGCCGGTGTTTTCCGACCAATCAGGCGACGTCAGATAGCCCCCGCCGCGTTTTTCGAACACGATCGTATCGCCATCGGGCGAGAAACGCGGGCTGGCAAAGTGACCGGGCTGCTGCGTGACGACGCGCTCCCGCCCGCCTCCTAGATTGCGCGTGACGATTTGGCCCAGATCGCCGTCGGTCCAGCGCACGAACACGATTTGCGATCCATCGCGCGACCAGCTTGGAAATGCCTCGATCGCGCTGCCGCTGCCATCGGTAAACCGCCGCGGTGCCGCGTTGCCCCTAACATCCTTAATATACAGCTTACCCAGCGTTTCGAAAACCACGCGGCGCCCATCGGGCGATACGCTGGCGAATTTGGGGATACGGGTGGTGAAGCTGTCCGGCGCGACATCGATCACCGGATGCGGCGAGTTCGCCACGCCGCGCGTGTCGTCGATCGAAAAGGCGATCTCCCGCATATCGGTTCCGTCGGCATCCACGCGCCGGATCTTGCCGCCCGCCCAGAACACGATCGACCGGCTATCGGGGGTCCAGTCCATATTCGGATAGACACCGGTGACCGCCCAGGTTTCCTGCACATCCAGATCGAGATCGCCGTAGATCATGCGCTCTTCGCCCGATGCGAAATCCTTCACCCATAATTGCGACTGATCCTTATCGCGACGGACGAAAGCGATGCGTTCCCCATCCGGCGACGGGGTCGGCCGCACCGCCCCGCCATAGCCGGAAACGGCGGTGGTCGTTTCGCCGGTTTCCAGATCGTAGCGTTCAATGTCGAAAATGCCCGAATTGGAATCCTGCGCATATTCGAAGATCGGGCCGGGGGTCGT
>JBAUIN010000364.1:0-1514 GCA_049682975.1 Pontixanthobacter sp.
CCCGACATGCGATCCCTGGAAATCGAGCAGGCGGCGTTACGTGGGTTTCTCGATTTCGCTGCCGAACATAAGGAAGTCTATCGCATCATCGACGAAGCGGAGTTCGTCGATCCGGCAAGCTATCGCGAGCATTACGAAACCATCGCGGCGCGGATCGTCGAACGCTTGCGATCGGGTGCAGAAGTCACCGAAATTCGTGCCGATGCCGGCGAAGTCGAGGCTTGGGCGATCATGGGAATGAACGTGTTCCTGGGCCTGCGTTACGCCATCTGGCGCGCAGAGGGCGACGCATCGACGCTGGATGTCGCAGCGCGGGCCAATATGCTGCTAGCAAAGGGAATAACGACCGATCGGCCAAAATAGATATTCCGTTTGGAAATGGTGGAACCAAGCCGACGGCAGCCCGTTCGAATTTGCATAGAGCAAACAAGATATTGGAGTTTCGAGTATGATCGGTAAACTAATCGGCGCAGTCGCCGGATCGCAAATCGCACAATCCACCCGTGGCGGTGTCGGCGGCCCCGCTGGCGCAGCTATCGGCTTCATCGCACCGGCGGTCCTTCGCCGCATGAGCCTGCCCATGATGGCGCTGTTGGGCTTCGGCGGTTATATGGCCAAGAAGCATTTCGACGAACAGAAGGGAAATACGGACGCTGGAACATCGTCGAACACGCCAGAACAGCCTGTCGTGTCGACCGGGACCCCCGGAACCGTCTAACCATATAGCGAATACAAGAAGGGGCGTGGAGATGATAATTCTCCGCGCCCTTATTGTTTGCTTTGAAGGTATGGGCGTTCGATCGCCGATCAGTCGGTCGAGAAATCCATCAGGTTCATCCACCAGTTTCGCGGAACGCCCTGCTTAATTATGTTGTCCGGCATGACTGGGCATTCCAGACAATAGGCCTGCATTCCGCGCACGCCCATCAAGCGGTCGATATCGGTTCTCGCCTGTCCGATCAGCATTTGTTGTCGGGCGGCGACCATGAAAAACATATCACCATTGGCCGGTGTTGCACTCGCCTCCCCCTGGAACATTCCCCGTAGAAACGCATCTAGCGGGTTCGGGGCATCGACCAGATACCGCGCATGCCATTCGCCATCATCCAGACCGGCTTTCTCCGCCGCATAGGCAAGCGCATCCGCCATACCGCCATAACGATCCACCAGACCGATCTGCCGGGCAGTGCCGCCATCCCATACCCGGCCCTGACCGACCGCATCGACCTGAGCGATGGTCATGTTGCGAGAGGCAGCCACCCGTTCGAGGAAGTCGCGATATCCGTTTTCAATCGAACTTTGCAGGATCGCATCTACTTCCGGCGTGAATCCGGCGATCAGATCGGGCTGGCCCGACAACGGCGTCGTCCGAACGCCGCTGCCGTTTACGCCCCATTCGGCCGCAGCGTTTTCGAATGTCGGTATTACCGCGAAAATGCCGATCGATCCGGTAATCGTTTCAGGTTCGGCGAAAATCTGTTCCGCCGGGGTTGCTACCCAATAGCCGCCGCTGG
>JBAUIN010000365.1:0-2536 GCA_049682975.1 Pontixanthobacter sp.
CCACCGGCGCATCGGGCGCGCGGCCATGTTCGAGGTACAGGAGCCTGCCGCCCGGCTTCAATATGCGCCGCATTTCCGACAGGACCTTGGGGGGTTCGTCTACCGAACACAGCGTGTAGGTGCATACGACCGTATCGAAACTGCCGCTGGCGAAGGGAATATCCTCGCCCACCCCCTGTCGCAGATCAACCTCCCATCCCCTCTTGCGGATGGCGGCGTCGGCCTGGTCGAGCATCGCGCCGGCGGGGTCGACACCCGCCAGACCGGTCACTCGCGACCTGTCGTAGAAAGGCTGGTTCAAACCGCCTCCGATGCCCAATTCGAAAACATTGCCCTGCGCCAGCGGCACGATTTGCGCGCGCAGATCGCGGATCGCGGCATTGCCGCAGGCGCAACCCAGAATATGCGGGAGAACATTGTTTTCATACCATTTCGCGATCATGCGATACTCTCCTTCGGCGTCGTTCGGTGCAAACTGCCAGCCCCGAGCCTACGTGCATCATTACAGTGTTGACACTGGAAGATGGTCAGGTGCGTACCAAGCGCCCATTGTCCCGGCGGGTCAACGCGCTTTCCGTGCCCGCCCGATCGAGCCGCGCGCATAGGCGCAAAAGCGCGGAATTGTCGCCTTTTCGCCATGCCGACTTGAACACGCCGCGATGAAATTTGATCTGCCACAATCCGGTCTCAACCGCCAGTGCAGCTCCGCATCCGTGACCATCCGCCGCGCTGAATTCGCCGCTTGTGACTTTCCAATGTGACTTTCGTCCGTAATCTTTCGCGGCATGTCGCGGGACCCTTTCCCGATCGCCTCATTTCAAGCGACGCAAAACCCCTCCGACCATTTGCGGCTGCGCAAGTGATAGGCGGTTTCGCGTGCCATCCCGACCCGCCTTGCCGCTTCGGTGACTGAATGCGTCTGCGCAAGATACCCGATAAACTCGGCCTGCCGCCGCGGCGTTCACCCATCCTCCCGAATACAAACATGCACCGCGTGGAATTGCGGAATACGCGGCGGAGCCAAAGCGGTTTCGGGCGGGATGAAAGCGGGGTATTTTTTCATCCCGCAGGGTAGGGCAGATTCGCGCGATGTAGGAAAATCGTTTTTCTGACTGATCGACTTTTCTTGCGTTCGACCCAGAACGGTTTATCAAATCAGGCCGAACTTTACGGTACTCTTTGAGCTGTCGTGCGACAGCTATATTACGTCAGAAAAAAATGGCTCCTAGCGAAATCAGAATGCTGCGCCGTTAACCGTTACGGAATTGATATTATCAAATTTGGTGCGCCGAAGAAAGACAAGGAAGTATTTATGTTGACGAGATTGGCCGCATCAGTTGCGATGATGGGTCTATTGTCTGCTTGTGGGGGCGAAGAAACCGCCCGCCCCCCTGGTGGCGTGTCGGTTCCTGCCCCGACTCCCACGCCAGCGCCCACGCCGCCTCCCGTTTCTTACACATCCTACGCACAGTTGGAAGGCGATCAGTCTTTCCAAAGCACCTGTGCCGTCCTGCGCATTCGGAATGGCATTGAAGCGGAGGGCGTTTTATCTTTTGGCCAGAATGATGGGGTGGTATTTGAATACACTTCGCAAAGTCGTTTCTCTAAGGATCAGGCCGAATGGTCAATAACGGGCGATACGCTCGACTTAATCTTTACCTCAAGAGACCTTAGGCCTTCGGACGACAACGTGCTGCTATATGCTGTGCAGATCGTGACTAACTTTATTCAGGTATTTGCGATACAAAACCCGCAATACGATGATGACGCCGCGGAATATGTGCGAGCCACCATAATGCAAATCCAGCGCTTCGATAGACAGGTGAAAAACTACTATTGTGTGTTGGGTGTACCGTTGAAAAGCCAGGATCGTTTGCCTTCAGTCGATTTCGGCTTCGACGGACTTGTCGGTAGGGGAACACTGTATCGCGAGGAAGGCGGAGCCCGTCCCGCCCAGTATTTCCTCGGTACGACATCCGGGACGGCGAAGTTCGACCGTTCGCGAGGCCGGTTTACACTCGAACTCGATTTGACCGGCGATTTGGAAACCGATAATCAGATGCAAACGGAGCAGTTCGGTAATTTTACAGGCGACATATCGCTTGTTGGCAACCCCCGACAATTCGAAGGTCCGCTTCTCGACCGAAATGGCCGAGCGGTCGGCGAGTTTAGCGGCGTTTTCTTTGGACCGCAGGGGACGGAACTGGGTATCGTATATAGTGCCAACGCTCGTGATCGCACGAACCGATCGATTAGTTTCGGCGGGCATTTATCCGCCTCACGTTAATTCAGAATGAGCCACGGTCCGTAGATGCAAGTTCAACTGCGCTATCCCGGATCGCGCTGAAGTTTTCGCGCCACGTTGCATTCCTATGACGCGCGACTAAGCCCTCTGTCACCACCTCGCACCGGAGAATCACGCGCATGAAATTGATGGCCGCCAATTCCAATTTGCCGCTCGCCCGTGCGGTGGCCGCGTATCTCGAAACGCCGCTTTGCGATGTTAGTGTGCGGCGGTTCGCGGATGAGGAAATCT